>DATHVR010000181.1:0-4561 GCA_035461175.1 Acidimicrobiia bacterium
TGGCATGAAGGCCTCCATGAGCAGTGCCGACGAAGAGCTCCGTGCCATCGCCCGGGCCTAGCATGGCGTTGTCGGTGACCGGGAGGCGGTCGGGTCGAAACTCGACTCCCGTCGGCGGCGAACCCGGTTGGACCGGGGCGAGCTGAGGCTGGTGGGTAGGAGGGCGCTGATCATCGGAGGAGCCCCGCTCACCGATCGCGCCCGCGCACTCGCGGCGGTACTCGATCTGCGCGGCGTCGCCTACCTGAGCCACACATCGGCGGCGTGGCTGTGGGGTATCCCTGGCTTCGAACTCGACCCGATGCACGTCTCCCGGCGTTTCGAGGGAACACGGCGGCCGTCGCAACTCGTCGACTTCATCCACAACCTGCGCGGTGTTCCGGACGACCACCTCGGCGAGGTGGAGGGGATCCCGGTCGGCTCGCCGGTGCTGACCTGTCTCCAGGTGGCGGCTGCCACCGGATCGCTGCTCCGTACTTGTGCCCGCCTCAGTCTTGCTTCGTCTTGCCCGCCGCCCGCTGGGTTCGCTTCCACTCCCGGACTTCGGTCAGCGCCTCCTGGCCGTCGACGTCGGCGGCGGAACGGGGGGTGGCGTCGGCGAAGGGGCCGGCGAAATCCTCCCATCCCTCCGGCCTGACTCCGAAGCGCTTGGCGAGTAGGGCGAGGAAGATCCGCGACTTCTCCTCTCCGAAGCCGGGCAACTCGGTGATCCGGCCGTAGAGAGTGGCGGCGTCGGGGTCGTCGGACCACAGTGCCGCCCCGTCTCCCCCGTATTTGTCGGCGAGATGGCGGCACACGGCGTGGATCCGCTGGCCCATGCTCTTGGGGAAGCGATGGATGGCGGGCTTGGTGCGGCATACCTCCACGAACGCATCGGCTTCCATGGCGCCGATCCGGGAGGCGTCGAGATGGCCGAGTCGCTCGGCCAGGGTGGCAGGCCCTCGAAATGCCCACTCCATCGGTACCTGCTGGTCGAGCAGCATTCCGATCAGGAGGGCGGTGCCGTCGGTGTTGAGAAGCCGATCGGCCTCGGGATCGCCGGTGATGTGGAGGTTGCCGGGCATGGCCCGACCCTACCTCAGTCCTTTTCGGCCAGTCGCCGGAAGTCCTCGGGAGCATCCCGGTCGCCCCGGCCCAGGAGGCCCGCCCGGGTGACGGCCTTGTCGCCGAACTTGCGCCGGATCTCATCAATCTGGCGGTCGACGGCTGCCCCCGCCTCGGCGGCGGCGCTTCCAGCCCGCTCAACCGACTCGTCGTGGGCTCGCTGCTCGCCGAGATCGAGTTCCATCTGGGTGGCACCGGCCTCCCCCAGCCCCGACACCGAGATCCCGACCAGAGTCAGCGGCTCGTTCGGGTCGTCGATCGCCTGGCGGAGGAGGCGGCGGGCGATCCGCTCGATGGCGTCGGTAGTGGCGACGGGAGCGTCGAGGGTCTCCGAGCGGCTCACCACCCGGCCACCGGGGAAGCGGGCACGGAGGTTGACGGTGCGACCCTCCCTCCCCTTGGCCCGCAGCCGGCGTCCGATTCGCTCGACGAGGGAGAGCACGATCCGGTCGAGTTCTTCGAGGTCGTTGGTTCCCCGTCCCAGGGCCTGTTGGGAGCCGACCGACTTGGCCCGGGGCCGGGACCGCACCGGACGGGGATCCTGGTTGGAGGCGAGTGCCCGCAGATGATGGGCGGTGGCGTTGCCGAGCCAGGCGGACAGGGTCTCGACGGGGGTGGCGGAGATGTCGCCCACCGTCTCCACCCCGCCGCGCCGGAGCTTGGCGGCAGTGACCGGGCCCACCCCCCACAGGATCTCGACCGGGAGCGGATGCAGGAACTGGAGTTCGGCGCCGGCCTCGACCACCACCAGCCCATCGGGTTTGGCCACCTGGGAAGCGACCTTGGCCAGGAACTTGGTGGTGGCAACGCCGATCGAGACCGGCAAGCCGATCTCATCGCGGACCCGACGGCGGATCTGGCGGGCGATGTCGGGAGCAGAGCCCAGGAGGTGCTCGGACCCGGAGACCTCGAGGAACGCCTCGTCGACCGAGATCTGTTCGATGTTGGGGGTGAAGTCGGCGAATACCACCATCACCTGCTCCGAGTACTCGAGGTAACGACGGAACGAACCCGGAACCACGGTCAGGCGGGGGCACAGTTGGCGCGCTCGGGAGGTGGGCATCGCCGACCGTACCCCGAATTCACGCGCTTCGTAACTGGCGGCCAGCACCACGCCCTCTCCAACCGCCATCGGGATCCCGCGCAATCGCGGATCGAGCAATTGCTCGA
The DNA here is from genome assembly GCA_035461175.1 of Acidimicrobiia bacterium. Lineage (GTDB taxonomy): Bacteria > Actinomycetota > Acidimicrobiia > Spongiisociales > ZC4RG35 > DATHVR01. The sequence goes on from DATHVR010000181.1 coordinate 2,275, forward strand.
CCGAGGCATAGAAGGCGTCCAGGTCGGCGTGCAGGATCGTGGCTCCGCTCACACCCCCATCATGCCCGAAGGCTGTGACACCGTGAATGCTCCCGCCCGGTTCGGGGTAGGGTTCGAATATGAGCAATCTTTCCCCCCTCCACCGTCTCCGCACCGCCGGTGTCTCCCCGTGGTCCGACCAGATCTCCCGGCGCATGCTCGACACGGGCGAACTCGAACGCCGTATCGATGAGGACGCCGTCACCGGTGTCACCTCCAACCCCTCGATCTTCGCCAAAGCCATCGTGGGCAGCGAGGACTACGACGCTGACGTCGCCGAGATGAAGGGCCGGGGCGCCTCCACCACCGAGATCATCTCGACCCTGATGGGAGCCGACATCCAGCGGGGTTGCGACGCCCTGCGCGAGGTCTATGACCGCACCGACGGCCGCGACGGGTTCGTGTCCGTCGAGGTGACGCCCACCCTCGCCCACGACACCGAGGCCACGGTGGCCGAGGCACGCGAATGGGTGAAGCGGATCGACCGGCCCAACCTCCTGGTCAAGGTGCCCGCCACCGAGGCGGGGCTGCCGGCCATCCGTCGCCTGATCGGAGAGGGGATCTCGATCAACGTCACCCTGATCTTCTCGCTGGAGCGGTATCGCCAGGTGATGGAGGCCTACCTGGACGGGATCGCGACCTACATCGACCAGGGCGGCGATCCCGGCCGGGTCGCCTCGGTGGCGTCCTTCTTCGTCTCCCGCATGGACACCGAGGTCGATGACCGCCTGGAGGCGATCGGGACCCCCGAAGCCATGACACTGCGCGGCCGCACCGCAATCGCCAACGCCCGCCTCGCCTATCGCGCCTTCCTCGACACGTTCTCCGGGGAGAACTGGCAGCGCCTCGCCGCCGATGGCGCCCGCATCCAGCGCCCGTTGTGGGCCTCGACGTCGACCAAGAACCCCGACTTCCGCGACACCCTCTATGTCGAGGAACTGGTGGCCCCTCACACCGTCAACACCATGCCGCTGGAGACGATCGACGCCTACCAGGAACAAGGTCCCGAACCGGTCGCCTTCGGTCCCGAGGAGATGGCCGAGGCCCGGACCGTGATCGACGAGATGGGCCGGATCGGCGTCGACTACGACGACGTGATGGAAGTGCTCGAGAGCGAAGGCGTCGACAAGTTCATCGCCTCCTGGGAGGAGCTGGTCGACGACGTCGACCAGGCCGTCGCCTAGGCCGGGGCGGCATCCCGGGCGGCGACCACGAACCGTCCAACCAGATCCAGATCCTTCTCGAAGCGGGCGCCGCCGAGCGGGCGGTTGGTGAGGGTGAGCGAGTCGACCCCGGCCGGGCCCACCGCGGCCACAGCCCGGGCGACGTTGGCCGGGCCCAGTCCGCCGGCGAGGATCACCGGGACCGAGGACTGCTCGACGATCGTGCTGCTCACCGTCCAGTCGTGGACCACCCCGGCCGCCCCGATCCCCTCCACCTCCTCGGTGACGGAGTCGAGGATCAGCCAGTCGACGTGATGGGCGAATCTCCGCGCCTCGACCACCGCCTCGGGGCCGGTGACGGGGATCGCCTGCATCAGTTCGATCGGGAGGCGCCGCCGCCGAAGCCACTCGCCCAGGTCGGCCACCGCCGCCGATGGGAATTCGACCGTGCTCCCACACAGGTGGAGGATGTCGGGAACGAGGGCGGCGGCGAACACCTGGACCGCGATAGGGTCGGTGTCGACGGTCAGCGCCACGCTACGAGCGTGCCCGCGCAGGGCGGTGACGATGTCCCGGCCGGTGCCGAGGTCGATCTCTCCCGGTAGCCCGCGCTCCGAGACGGTTATGCCGACATGATCGACGCCGAGGTCGACCAGGGCGAGGGCCTCGTCGACGGTCTGGGCAGTGTAGATCTGGACGATCACCGGCCCGAGGGTATCGGGGCGGACAGATTCCCCCGGGCTGTGAATTAGCGTGGCTCTCCATGCCCAGCGAGATCGTCGCCCTCGGTGACATCAACATCGACCTCACGATCCCCGTCGAAGCCCCACTTGCTCCCGGCGAGGAGGCCTACGTCGACGAGGCTGCCTCCGCCATGGGGGGATCGGCGCTGAACACCGCCCGGGTCCTGGCCCGCCTCGGTATCGGAGTGGGGATGCTGGCGGCGGTGGGCGACGACGACTGGGGTCGGCGGGCGATAGACGAACTCGCCGCCGCCGGGGTGGCCACCGACATGATCCAGGTCGTGGACGGCGACACGGGCCTCAACCTGATCATGGTGTCGCCGGGCGGTGAGCGGACGATGG
>DATHVR010000182.1:0-2254 GCA_035461175.1 Acidimicrobiia bacterium
ATCCACCGCCATGGTGACCCAGACATCACGGAACACCGCTTCCTGCGACCGTCCCGCTTCGGTGGCCCCCCGATCGACGTGTGCCATCTGGACATGCTGCACCTCGGGGTCGGCCGGGCCCATGATGATCACCCCGTCGGCGACCGCACCGGCGAGTTGGAGCATCCGTGGTTGGCTGGCGGCGAGGAAGACCGGTTCTGGTGGTCCGTCTGGCCCGCTCAGTCGCAACCCGCCGGTTCGGCTGTCGATCGTCCCGCCGGCGAGGAGGGCGCGGAGATTCACGATGCCTTCCCGGAGCCGGTCGACCGACTGCGGTTTCAGACCCAAGGGATAGACGGCGCTGTCCCCGGCGCCGACACCGGCCTGCACTCGCCCCGGAGCCAGCGAGCGCAAAGTGACCAGTGAGTTGGCCACTACCGTGGCATGCCGGGTGATCAAGTTGGTGACTCCCGGACCGAGTCGGATCCTGTTGGTCTCCCGGGCAAGCAGTGTCAACAGCACGAAGGCGTCTCGCATCGCCAGTTGCGAGTCGATCACCCAGCAGACGTCGACACCGCCTGCCTCGGCTTCCCGCACAAGCGAAATGATCCGGTCGGCCGACTCCCGGTGGCTCCAGCCCAGCGAGATGCCCAGCTCAGTCATCTGACGGGTAGACAGCTAATGAGGCGGACTGCGAGGCCGGGGCGGCCAGCGGGCGGTAGACCGAAGGTCGCCGGTCCCTCATCACCGGAAACACCTCGGACGCGGCATCCAGATCGGCGCCGGGAAGCGTGGCCTGCACCACACCCTCCAATCCGTCCGCCGCGGCGACCACCTCTCCGGTGGCGCTGACCGCCCGGCTCCCCCCGTAGAGGGTGAACCGGTGTCCACGCGCCTCCAGTTCTCCCACCCCGTTGACGAACAACACGTGGGCGTGGGACTCTAGGGCCCGGGCCACGGGCAGGACTTCGCCTAGACGGCGGAGATGGGCGATGTCGAGCCAGTTGGAGACCATGACGATGATCTCGACGCCTCGTATCGCGGCGATCCGGGTCACCTCGGGGAAGAGCAGGTCGTAGCAGATCATCGGGGCGATCACACCGGCCCTGGTCTCGGCGAGCACGACTTCGTCACCAGGCGTGAAGTAGTGGTTCTCCTCAACCGGGAGATGGATCTTGCGATACACCGCTGCGATCCTCCCGTCGTCGAGCACCACCACGGAGTTGTAGAACTCGTGACGCATCGCCGAGGGCTCCATCAGTCCCACGACCATCACCGCCCGTCTGCCCTTGGTGGCGTCGAGCAACTCAGGCAGCGACGACCCGGCCGCCTCTTCTGCGGCTTTGGAGAGAATCCGCTTGCGACGCTGGTCGTAGCCCTTCAGCGGGATATACCCGGTCAGCGCCAGCTCGGGGAAGACGATCAGGTCGGTCTCGTCGGCGTGCATCTCGTAGAGGGCGCGGACCGTTGTGGTGTTGGCCTCGACCGCTTCGTCCTCCGCCCATGCCTGCCGTGCCGGGATCTGGGCCAGCGCCACGACGATGTCGCGCGGCGGGCGGGCGGCCGGCTCAGGCATCGACCGACTCGAGGAGCAGGGCGTCGGTCTGGCCGAACCCGCCGCAGATCGCCACCGCCGCCCATCTTCCCCCTACCTCGCGCAGTTGGCGTGCTGCGGTGAGGACGAGACGGGCCCCACTGGCTCCTACGGGGTGTCCCATCGCCACCGCGCCTCCGTTCATGTTGGTCCGTTGCAGCAGCTTCTCCTCCAGCGAGAGGTCGTTGTCGGCCAGACGACGGATGCTGACCAGAGGTGTGGCCGCATAGGCCTCGTTGATTTCGATCACGTCGAGGTTCTCTGGTTTCAGCTCTTGTTCTTCGAGCAGGCGGCGGATGGCCAATCCAGGAAGGTACGCCGACGAGATAGGTGACTCGGCGGTCTGAAGATAGGCGGCCACCCGGGCCAGCGGCGCTCGATCTCCCGTCCAGGCGGAAGTCCGGTCGACCACCACCATGGCAACTGCACCGTCGTTCAACCCGGGAGCGTTACCGGCGGTGACCGTTGGGCTGTTGCGCACGGTGGGAAGCCGGGCCAGCGCCTCCAGGGTGGTGTCGGGCCGGGGATGCTCGTCCTGCGAGAACGGACCTTCCGGCGTCACCACCGGAATGACCTCATCGGAGAAGTAGCCACGCGCCGTCGCCTCGGCGTGGCGCTGCTGGCTGGTCAACGCCCAGCGGTCCTGGTCCTCGCGACCCACACCGTGTTCCAGGGCGACCC
>DATHVR010000183.1:0-23844 GCA_035461175.1 Acidimicrobiia bacterium
GGCCCGGGTCGAGGACAACGCCCGGGGAAGGCGCCTGCTCCTGGACGCGCTGGAAGACCTCAACCTCAATCACGCCGACAGCCAGACCAACTTCGCCTGGTTCCGCTCCCGGGCCGAGGATCCGTTCCTCGCCTACGTCCGCCAGGGCATCATCGTGCGCACCTTCGGTGACCAATGGGTCAGGGTCACCGTGGGCACGGCCGATGAGAACACCCGTTTCCTGGAGGCGCTGGACCGAGTCGAGGCGTAGTCCGGGACGTCGTCGCGCCGCCGGGATTACTCATGATCCGACACCGCGTCCTAAAGTTTGCGTGACGCACTCAGTTGTCTCGTCCCTTCCTGTTCCTTCCGTCCTAGGAGTCTCCTGTGAAAGCCATCGTGCGGGCATTCGCCGCTGCGGTCCGGCGAGCCCCCCTCGTCATCGTGCTGCTCTCGATCGCCGTGACGGCGGCTCTGGGCGTCTTCGCCGGCCAGGTGGAGATCGCCACCGGCAACGAGGGATTCGCCCCCGACAACGCCGAGATCCAGGCGTCGGAGCGCATTTCGGAGCTGTTCGCCTCCGACCAGGAGACCGTGATGCAGATCCTCGTGCGCGACCCCGGCGGCGACGTGATCTCCGCCGATGGGGTGGCGGCCACGATGGCCGTGGAGGAGGCCGTACGGCGGGTGGCCGGCGATTCCCTGGCCGACTCCGCCCAACGTCCCGGTGTCATCTCCTTCCTCAGCCCGGTGGTGCAGGCGGCCCAGATGCAGAATCTGCCCCTGAATACTCTCGATGACGCCACCATCGACACCATCTACGAGAGTGCTTTTGCCCAGATGCCGGCCGAACAGGCCGGCTATCTGCGCAGCCTGGTCCCGGCCGAGACGGCGGACGCCACCTCCGCCTCGGGGATGATCCTCGTCTTCAGCCGGGTCGATGCCGAAGACGCCGTCGAAGCCATGGACGAGCAGTTGGCCCTGGATGAGGCGATTGCCGAAGAACTCGCCGCCATCGACACCGATCTCGAGGTCCGGCCCTTTTCTTTCAATCTGCTCTTCGGAGAGGTCGACTCGATCTCGAGTGAGGTGGGCCGCCTGTTCGCCTTCGCCGGGATCATCATCGTCGTCATCCTGCTCTTCGTTTATTGGCTGTGGCCGCGGGGAGAGTCCCGTCTCTCCCAGACCGCCCGCCGCACGGTGGCCGACACGCTGCTCACGATGGTCACGATCTTCATGGCCATCGGCATGATGCAAGGGGCCGGCGTTCTCCTCGAGAAGGCGGGAGTGATCAGCGCCTTCTCGGCGCCCACCCAGATCGTCCCGATCCTGATCATCGGCCTCGGGGTGGACTATGCCATCCACATCATCAGCCGATATCGGGAAGAACTGGGCGAGGGTGACTCCGTCGACCAGGCGATGACGATCTCGCTCGGAACCTCGGGTGTGGCCCTGGTGCTGGCGACGCTGACCACGGTGATCGGCTTTCTCACCAACCTCGCCAACCCGGTTCCTGCCCTGGCCGACTTCGGCATCCTGGCCGCCCTGGGCATCTTCTTTTCCTTCCTGCTGATGATGATGTTCGTGCCTTCCTTCCGGCTCCTCATGGACCGGCGGGCGGAGCGGAACAACGACCTGCCCCGGGAGGCGCTGGCCACCCACGGCGACCGGCTTCTACCCCAACTGATGGGGCGCGCCGCTGTCATCGCCGAGCGCATCCCCTGGGTGGCCCTGGTGCTGGCCCTGGTCCTCGGGGGACTCGGCTTCTACGGGTTCACCCAGCTGGAGACCCGCTTCGCTTTCACCGACTTCCTCCCCGAGGACGCCCCTGCCGTCGAGACCCTGGAATTGCTCGAAACCGAGTTCGGGGGCGGGTTCGGCGAGCAGAGCCAGGTGCTGGTGACCGCTCCCGACGGAGGCGACCTTGGCACCGGCGAGTTCTTCAACCTGATGGCCGAGGCGACTTCGGCGATCGGCACCCTGGAGGGAGTGTCAACCTTCGAGGGACCGGCCGGAGCGGTGGCCAACGCCACCTCCCCGATCTCGGTTCTGCAGCAGCAGTTCGCCGGCGGACCGACCAGCGCTCCCGCCGAGGTGCTGGCTGCCGCCCAGCAGGTCGGGCTCGGCCCCGACTTCACCGTTCCCGAAGATGCCGACATGACTCCGTTGTATGCCGCCCTGGAGGCGGTGGCGCCGGAAGAATTCTCCTCTGTCACCCACTACGAAGGCGACCGGCTCGACGCCGTGCTGTTCGACATCCGGACCACCGCCAGTGAGGACGAGGTGCGAGAGCTGCGGGACGGGCTCGCCACCGCCTTCGCCCCGATCGAAGCCACCGGAGCCGAGGCCATACCCACCGGACAGAGCATCATCGGCGACGTGGTCGTCAACGAGCTGACCGCCTCGCAGAGCTCGTCGCTGGCCCTGACCCTGGCCGCCGCCGCTCTGGTGCTGATCGTCTACTTCTGGGTCCAGAACCGCCGCCCCTTCCTCGGGTTCATCACCATCTTCCCGGTGGCGCTGGTCGTCTTGTGGACGTACGGCCTGATGTGGGCGACGGGAATTCCCTTCGGCCCGGTCACAGCCACGCTGGCGGCCCTGGCCATCGGTATTGGCGTGCCGTTCACGATCCACCTGGCCCGCCGGTTCGAGGAGGACCGGATCGAGTTCGACGACATCGAGGAAGCGATCCGCTCCACCACCACCCACACCGGCGGTGCGCTGGCCGGCTCCGCCTTCACGACCATGGCCGGCTTCGGCATCCTGGTCACCTCCAGCCTGGTGCCGTTCCGTCAGATGGGCCAGGTGACGGTGTTCGCCATCGGCCTGGCCCTGGTCGCCTCGATCCTCGTCCTCCCCTCGATGTTGGTCCTGTGGGAGCGCTGGCACCGCCGCCGGGCAAAAGGGCGAACCTGAGGTTCGGCTGTACCACCACGGTACAAAGCTCTCTCGAGTTCGGAGGATCCTGTCCCGAAGGCGGCCGTTGAGCGGGCCACGCCGCCCCGATGCCGTAATGTCTGGATCGTGAGTTCAGGGCCTCCGGAGAAGCTGACGGCGGCGGCGCGGGAATTGGTCGAAGGCGAGTACCGGATGACCGTCGCCCGCATCGCCCATCTCGCCACCCACAGCAATGTCCTCTATCGGGTCGATCTGACCGACGGACGCCGCCTGGTCCTACGGGTCGGCCGATCTGCGATGGGGACCCGCCGCAACCTCGAACTGGAGGTGGCGTGGCTGAGCGAGTTGGTGGCCGACCCCGACATCAATGTCGCCGAGCCGGTGGCCACGCCCGACGGACGCCGGGTGGTCGACCTCGACGACGGCGAGGGAGTGCGGGCCTGCGTCCTCTTCACCTGGGTGCCAGGCGAACCCATGGGGGCGGGCGCCGGGACCTCCGGCTATCGGGCCATGGGGCGGCTCTCGGCGTTGCTCCACCGCCACGGTGACTGGCGTCCGGAGGATTCCGACACCCTCAGGCGCTGGGACCGCACCTTCTACTACTCGCCGGAGATTGAGCCGGTGGCGTTGAACCTCCCCCGCTACGACCACCTATTCGACGAGGTCCGTCCGTTGCTGCGCCGGATCGCCGACCAGGTCGACCAAACCCTCGAGCTGCTCTGGTCAACCGATACCCCGATGGTGGTGCACGGGGACCTCCACGAGTGGAACGTGCATCTGTACATGGGACGAGCCTGGGCGATCGACTTCGAGGACACGATGCTCGCCTTCCCCGCCCAGGACGTGGCCACCTCCCTGTACGGCGCCCGCACCCGCTCGGACCTGCCCGCCGTCATCGAGGCGTTTCGCAGCGGCTACGAGGAGCACCGGCCCTGGCCGGTCGCGGCCCACGCCGATCTGGAGCTGTATTGGGCCGCCCGTCAGGTGATGCTGATGAATCATGCCGCCTGCATCCTCTCCGAGACCCAGGCGCGACAGTTCTTCGACCGGGTGATGCCGTGGCTGCGCGGCTATGCCGATCGGCGACCCGGCCGGCACACCGGTGGTTAGCCTGGGTCTGCCGACCGAGAAAGAGGAAGCGATGCCGTCACTGGAAGAGTTCTGCACGATCAAGGGTTCACTCTCCGCCCGCATGCTCGGGAAGATGCCGGGCGGGGTCCGGATCGACTTCCCATTCGAGGGGACCGCCACCAGCCCCCATTGGGAGGGAGAGCGACCCGTGCGAGGTGTCGACTACGTCACGGTCCGCAGTGACGGCAACATGGACCTGGAGATCCGCGCCACCATCGGCGAGAAGCGCGAAACCATCGCCTACCGGGCCACCGGGGTCAGCCTGGCCCACGAGGACAAGACCGCTTCCCCCCAGGAGTTGATCGTGTTCGAGACCGGGAACGAGGAGTTCGAGTGGCTGAATCGGGTCGTTGGGGTGGGTCTGGGCACGGGCGGGACCGAGATCGAGCTGACCATCTACATCGTGAGGTCGTGACTTGGACCTGGGGCTGATCGCCGGTACCGGATGGGCTTCGGGCCTGAACGTCTACGCCGTCGCCCTCATCCTCGGGTTGATGGGCCGTTTCGCCGACGCCCCCATTCCCGACCAGCTGACCACGACCCCCGTGTTGATCGCCGCCGGGGTGCTCTACCTGGTCGAGTTCTTCGCCGACAAGATCCCTTACCTCGACAACATCTGGGACGCCATCCACACCGTCATCCGGCCGGTGGCGGCGGGCTGGATCGGCTTCCTGCTGGCGGGCGAGACCGGACTGTCCGAGGTGCTGGGAGCCGGTACCTCGGGAACGATGGCCCTCGTCGCTCACGCCACCAAGGCCACCACCCGGGCCGCCGTGAACGTGTCGCCCGAGCCGGTGAGCAACATCGGCCTCTCGGTGTTCGAGGACGGGTTAGTGGCAGGGATGGTCGCCCTCGCCCTGGCCAACCCGCTGCTGGCCCTGATCGTGGCCATCATCTTCGCCGTGGCCGGAGTCGTGCTGGTGGTGGTGTTGTGGAGGGGGATCGCCCGGGTCTGGGCCCGTATCGCCGCCCGTACCGGGGCCGGCTGAGTCAGTCCCCGACCGACGGAAGTCGGGGGGCCGCTTCTCGAGGAATGCACTCATGCCCTCGAGATGGGCGGCGGCGTTGCCCAGGTGCCCCTGAGTCTCCTGTTCACGCCCGAAGGCGGCGTCGGGGGCGTCGTAGGAGGCCGCCACCAGCAGGCGCCGGGTCTCTACGTAGGCGGTGGTGGGTCCGTCGGTGAGAGGAACGGCGGCCTCAAGCGCCCGTTCCACCACCGCGTCGACCGCCACCACGTCGGCCACCAGGCCGAGCGACTGTGCTTCCTCGGCACCCATCCGCCGGTTGGTGAAGGTGAACTCGAGCGCCCGGGACAGACCCAGATGGTGGGGGAGCAGCCAGGTGGTCCCGGTGTCGGGGATCAGCGCCAGGCCTATGAAGGCAGACAGGAAGAAGGCCGAATCGGCCATCACCCTCAGGTCACAGGCGAGGGCGAGCCCCAGGCCCGCCCCGGCGGCGGCGCCGTTGACGGCGGCGACGGTGGGGACGGGGGCGGCCAGCAGGGCTTGCACCATCGGGGTGAAGCGCTGCTCGATGACCCGGGCGAGGTCGGGCCCACCGGTCTCGTACTCGCCCATGAGATCGGACAGGTCCGCCCCCGAACAGAACGCCTTGCCCGCACCCGTGATCACTGCTGCCCGTGCCTCCCGCCCGGCCCGTTCCAGGCCGGCCACCAGGCCGTCGCACACCTCCTGGGTGACGGCGTTGAACCGGTCGGGTCGGTCGAGGGTTAGAAGGGCGACATCGCCGTGGGACTCATAGGTGACAGACATGGGTTCAGCGTAGATGACGTCGGCCCGGCCTTTCGTCCCGGGGCCACGCTCCGGGTACTCCTCGAGGTGGCGTAGTGGACGGCCTAAGACCCCATGGATAAATTCCTTCGCATCGCTGCCCGCCTCCTTCGTAGCATCGGCCTATGGCCGTCGACACCCGCTGTGATCTGCGCCCCTTCCGGGGCGCCGAAGACTTTCCCGGCATGGTCCGGACGTTCAACGCCCGCTCCGAGTATGAGGGTGGCGAGGACTACGTCACCGTCGAACAGATGTCCCACAACTACGAGCCGGGGTCGAGGTTCGATCCCGGCCAGGACATCGTTGTGGCCGAGGTTGACGGCGAGATCGTGGGCTACGGTCGCACCACCTGGGACGAGGTGGCCGATGACGGGCGCGACTACTGGGTGATCGCCCAGTCCCACCCCGATTTCCCCGGGGCCCTCGACCAGATCGCCGATTGGGTCGAGACGAGGGCCCGCACGGTGGCGGCCGGCCACCCGCCGGGAAACAAGTACCTGGCCGGATGGAGCGATGAGGCGATGAGCTGGGCTTCCATCCTGCGCGAACGGGGGTACCAGCAGGTGCGTCTAAGCGCGACGCTGGTGCGGCCGAGCCTCGACGACATCCCCGACCGGCCCCTGCCCGAGGGGGTGGAGGTGCGCCCAGTGGAGGACACTCATCTCCGGACGATCTGGGAAGCCGACGTCGAGGCCTTCCGCGACCACTGGGGATACGTCGAACAGACGGATGAGGACTACGAGAAATGGCTCGGCCAGCCCAACTGGGATCCGTCGCTGTGGCGGGTGGGATGGGCGGGAGAGAAGGTGGTGGGCCAGGTGCGCTCTTTCATCGACGAGGACGAGAACCGCAAGCTCGGGGCGCTTCGGGGGTGGACCGAGGACATCTCCACCGCCCGGGAGTGGCGGGGTCGGGGGATCGCCTCGGGGTTGATCTGTTCCAGCCTGGTCGCGCTGCGGGAGCGAGGGATGAACGAGGCTGCCCTGGGAGTCGACACCGAGAACGTCACCGGTGCCTTCCGCCTCTATCAGTCGCTCGGCTACCGCCTCACCCGCTCCCATAGCTTCTACCGGCGTGTGATTGAGTCGGCCTGAGTCGGCTCAACCCGGCCGCTCCGGTAACTTGACCCGAGCATGCAATTGGGAAGGGGCTGAGTGGCCCGTCGTTGTTCCTTCTGCGGGGAAGACCGCCGTGGCGTCGACCGCTTGATCGCCGGCCATGGGGGCGTAGCCATCTGTGGAGACTGCGCTCGGCTCGCCGCCGAGCTGTCGACGGTCCCCCACGACCCTCCTACCGGTGACCTGCTCCTGGTCGACATCGGAACCTTGGTCACCAACGACGGGCGCCACGGCGGTCTCCTCGGCCGGATCGAGGGCGCGGCCGTGGCGGTGCGGAACGGTCGTATCACCTGGCTCGGCCGCCAGCGCGCCCTTCCCGACCGCTACCGCGAGCTCCCTCTGGTGGAATGCGAAGGCCGGCTGGTGGTCCCGGGCTTCGTCGATGCCCACCGGCACCTGGTCGCCCACCCGGGCATGGACCTGGCCGGCTTCAGCGACCTGGTGGTGGACCAGATGGGAGTCGGCCTGGAACAGGGCACCACCACCCAGGAGATGCGGACCTGGGCCGCCCCCGATCCCGAAACCGATGTGATGATGCTGTCGGCGGTCCGGGTGGCGGGCGAGACCATCCCTACCGACACCGTCCCGACGGTGGTGGTGGGCACCGATCCGCCCGCCCGGGGCCGCGGTTACAGGGCGATGGTGGAGTCCGTGCTTCTCCCCACCGCCGCCCGGGTGGCCGGGTTCGTCGATGTGGTGGTGGGGGGACCCCTGCGGGACGAGGACGCCGCCGGGGTCATGTCCGTCGCCCGGCGCATCGGCCTCGGTTCCCGGGTCCACGTTCACGACGCCGGCTCACTGCAGGTCGCCCTGGATGGAGGCGCCGTCAGCGTCGACGGGATGTGGGGCATGGAGGATGCCGCCGCCATGGTGGTCGAGGCCCACAAGGTGGTGGTGTCGCTGCCCGCCACCTCGTGGATAACTGGACAGGCCGATCCCGCCCGGGCTATGTGGGACGAGGGCGCCACGGTGGCGCTGGGAACCGGATGTGAGGGCGGATCGGTTCCCACCATGCCGATGGCGATGTCCGCCGCCGTGTACCACGGCGACCTCTCCCCGGAGCGGGCACTGTGGTCGGCCACCCGGGGAGGGGCACTAGCTCTTCGTGAGCCCGACAAGGGCAGGGTGGCTCTCGGATCGGTGGCCGATCTGATCGTGATGGAGGCGGAGACGGCGGCCGACATCGTCGATGAGCCGGGTCGCGATCCGGTGGTCCGGGTGATCAAAGACGGCGTACCTTTGGGAACTTGACACGGTTTTAGGCCTTGTGATGCCTAGGGTTTGGGGTGTCGTTCCAAACGGGAACGCTGTTCAGCCAGCCAAGGAGGCTTCGTGAACAAGAGCGAGATGGCCGACAAGCTTGCCAGCAAGGCCGACATCACCAAGGCCAAGGCCGCCGATATCATCGACATCATCTTCTCGACCGACCCCGGGGAAGGGATCATCGCCGTCGAACTCGATGCCGGCCGCAAGGTACAGATCTTCGGTTTTGGAACCTTCTCCACCAAGTCCCGTTCCGCCCGGAAGGGACGCAACCCCGCCACCGGGGAGGAGATCACGATTCCGGCCCGCAAATACGCCCACTTCTCTGCAGCCAAGGGCCTGAAAGACCGCGTCGTCGACTGAGTCCGTCGGCAGACCAGAGGGGCCGGAGTCCGTTCCGGCCCCTCTTTTTCGTTCGAATAGCGGCACTCGTATGAGGTGATCGTCCGTAGACTTGGCGAGTGCCCCTTCCCCACCCCTGGAGCCATCGCCAGATCATCGCCCATCGGGGCAGCCGCGTCTTGTGGCCCGAGAACACCATGCTCGCCTTTGGTTCGAGCCTGGAGGCCGGTGCCGACCATCTCGAAACCGATCTCCACCTCACCGCCGACGGATATCTCGTGTGCTTCCATGACGCCACGGTTGAGCGCACGACCGACGGCAAAGGACCGGTGGCATCATTCACGCTCAAGGAACTGCGCAGCCTCGACGCCGGATTCAGCCATCGCATCGGCTCCGACTTCCCGTTTCGGGGAAGGGGGCTGCGGGTGCCGACTCTGGGCGAGGTGCTGGCCACCTTCCCCGACGTGGGGGTCGTGGTGGATCTCAAGACCGACGGGATCGAGGAGGCAGTGGCCGATCTCCTCGATCGGATGCGGGCCTGGGAGCGAGTGATCATCGGCAGCTTCTACGACACGCGCCTCGATCTCATGCGCAAGCTGGGGCGCGGCAAAGCCCTCCTCTCCACCGGTCCATTGGCGGCACGTCGGTGGTGGCTGGCCAGTCGAATCGGCCGCCGGGGCCGTCCCGGTTATGCCGCCCTGCAGCTACCGCCCAGCCATGCCGGCCTTCCGGTGGTGGATCGGCGGTTGGTCGAGATTGCTCACGACGCCGACATGGCCGTACACGTCTGGACCATCAATCAGCCGGGAGAGATGCAGCGGCTGTGGGATATGGGAGTCGACGCTTTGATCACCGACAGGGTCGACCAGGCCGTGAGCGTGCTGGCGCCATGAAGGCTCTTCTCGTCGTGGCGCTGTGCTGGACGCTGACCGGCTGCGTGGTGATGCGGAGCGGGGGAATCGAGTCCGGACCGGAACAGTTCACCTTCGAGGTGCGACCCGGATCAGGTCCCGGCCCCGACGCCGACGCCCTGGTGGTCGGGTACGGGCAGAGCCCCGAGGACGCCGATCACGTCGCCACGGTCGCCACTCCGCTGGGTGACCTGACCATCGTCGAGTTCACCGACCAGGGAGGTCCCTGCCGCGGGATGCTGATTGGGGATGCCTTCGGCAGCGTCGGATGTGCGGCGCCGGGTGGAGACCTGGGGCCGAGCGCCGGCCCGGATGAGTTGCGGGTCACCGGCGTCGGTCAGATCGATGACTGGGCGATGGTGGAGCTGGAGGCGGGCGAGAACGTCGCCTCGGTGGTGGCGACGGCCGACGACGGGCGCGTCTACCGATCCGACCTGTTCGATGGTCTCGGGGTCATCATCTACCCGGCCGAGAGGGGAGAACTCTCCATCCAGGCGATGGATGCCTCTGCTACCCCGCTGGGCGCCCCGGTCGTCTCCGACGCCGTGGGCGCACCGGTTCCGGAGCCCTGAGCTCGGGACGGAGTCCGAACCTCAGGTGAGAGCGGGCTTCCAGGCGGGACGGCGGGCCTCGAACTCGTCGATGTCGTCGGCGTGGCGCAGGGTGAGGCCGATGTCGTCGAGTCCCTCCACGAACCGCCACTTGACGAACGGATCGAGTTCGAAGCGGGCCTCGAATTGCTCTCGGTAGGCGACGGTCTGGTCGGGGACCGATACGGTGATCTCGGCGGTGGGATCGGCCTCGGCCAATTCGATCAGGTACTGGCATTCCTTCTCGGTCAGCACCACGGGGAGCAGGCCGATCTTGGTGCAGTTGGTGAAGAAGATGTCGGCGAACGAGGGGGCGATCACCGCCTCGAACCCCCAGTCCTGGAGGCCCCAGGGGGCGTGCTCACGGCTCGATCCGGAGCCGAAATTGGGTCCCGTGACCAGGATCTTGGCGTTCTGGTACTCGGGCCGCTGGAGTACGAACTTGGCGTCGGCTCGCCACTCGGCGAAGCAGAACTGGCCGTAGCCGGTGCGTTCGACCCGCTTCAGGTACTGCTTGGGCATGATCTGGTCGGTGTCGATGTTCGCCCGGGGGAGGGGGGCGATGGTTCCGATGATCTCGTTGACGGGATTCACGCGGTCTCCTCGAAGGTGAAGCGGGTGGGGCTGGCGGCGAACGCCTCCAGTGAACTCATGTCGAGGGCGATCACAAGGGCGGGATGGACCTGCCAGTAGTCGTCCGTCTCGGGCCGGTAGTCGTATTTGGAGGCGTAGTTGTCGGCCAGTGCCGGGAAATGCTCGCCCATCGGCGCCCGGACGACCTTTCCCCGCCCGGTGATGTGGAGGCCGCTTGCGGCGGCCCCGAAAGCCACCCGGCGATCGGCGGTCAGGTTGCGAGCCCAGCGAGTGTTCTCTCCGCCCTCGAAGCAGAGACGGTCGGCCACGAAGCCGCCCCAGATCGAGTGCATGTGCGGGCCGCCGTCGGGACGGACCGACCCGATCCAGTACACCTCCGCGGCGGCGAGCGCCTCCCGCACCTGCGTCCACGCCAGCATTCCCTCGGGCTCGGTGGCGTAGCCATAGCCTTCGGGGGCGCGGGGACGGTCGGCCCGGGGGGTGCTCACATCAACTCCCGGACGTCGGTGAGGTGGCCGGTGACGGCGGCCGCAACCGCCATCTGCGGGCTGAGGAGATGGGTCCGGCCTCCCGCCCCCTGACGACCCTCGAAGTTGCGGTTGGAGGTGGAGGCGCAGCGCTCGCCGGGGGCGAGGATGTCGGGATTCATGCCCAGGCACATCGAGCACCCGGCGTCACGCCACTCGAACCCGGCCTGCTTGAAGACGCGATCCAGGCCCTCGTCTTCTGCCTGCATCTTCACGAGTCCCGACCCGGGGACGACCATCGCCGAGACGCCGGGGGCGACCGTCTTGCCCTCCAGAAGTGCGGCACCCGCCCGGAGGTCCTCGATTCGGGCGTTCGTGCAGGAACCGAAGAAGACCCGGTCGACCCGGATGTCGGTGAGGGGCGTGCCCGGCACCAGGTCCATGTACTCGAGGGCGCGTCGAGCAGAGTCGCGTTCGCCGGGGTCGTCGAACTCATCGGGAGAGGGGACGGAGGCGCTGATGGGGAGGGTCTGGCCGGGATTGGTGCCCCAAGACACATACGGCTCCAGGTCGGCGGCGTCGACGACGAGTTCGATGTCGAACTGGGCGTCCTCGTCGGTGTGGAGACGCTGCCACGCCTCCAGTGCTGCCTCCCAGTCGGCACCTTTCGGCGCCTGGGGCCGTCCCTCGAGATAGGCGAAGGTGGTTTCGTCGGGGGCGACCAGGCCGGCTCGGGCGCCGCCCTCGATCGACATGTTGCAGATCGTCATGCGGCCTTCCATCGAGAGGCCTTCGATCACGGATCCCCGGTACTCGATCACGTGGCCGGTGGCACCGGCGGTGCCCATCCGGGCGATGATGCCCAGGATCACGTCCTTGGCGGTGACGCCCAGGCCGAGTTGGCCGTCGACCCGAATGCTCATCGAGCGGGGCTTGGCCTGGGGGAGGGTCTGGGTGGCGAGGACGTGCTCGACCTCGGAGGTACCGATTCCGAAGGCGAGCGCACCGAAGGCGCCGTGCGTGGCGGTGTGGCTGTCCCCGCACACGATGGTCATTCCCGGTTGGGTGATTCCCTGTTCGGGACCGATCACGTGGACGATTCCCTGTCGAGGGTCGTCGAGGCCGTACAGAGTGATACCGAACTCCTCGCAGTTGGCCACCAGCGTGTCGATCTGCTTTTTCGACAGCGGATCGCGTATGCCCAGGGCCCGATCGGCGGTGGGAACCCCGTGGTCGATCGTGGCCAGACTCAGGTCGGGGCGCCGCACCCGGCGGCCGGCCAGCCGCAACGACTCGAAGGCCTGGGGAGAGGTGACCTCGTGGACGAGATGCAGGTCGATATACAGGAGGTCGGGCTCACCGGGGGCGGCGTGGACGACGTGATCGTCCCAGATCTTCTCGAACAGCGTCTTGGGAGCCATCACGGAAGTTTCGCCCGTTGCCCAACCGAGGCAAAATTCCCCTAGTCGAGGCCTTCCAGGGAGTGCTCGAAGGCCGTGGCGGTTCTTTCGTCGTAGCCGACCAGCACCACCCGATCCAGGGCGTCGGGCTGCTCGGTCAGCCAGCGGGAAACCTCAGACGCGATGACGAAGGTCGCCTCGTCGAGCGGATAGCCGAAGATCCCGGCAGAAATCGCTGGAAGGGCGATCGAGCGGGCGCCCAGCTCGGCTCCCCGGTCCAGCGCCGCCGCCACGGCACCGCGCAGAAGGCTTTCATTGTCCTGGCCCTCGCCGTATCGGGGGCCTACCACGTGGATCACCCAGCGGGCCGGCATCGACCCGGCTCCGGTGTAGGCGGATTGGCCCGCTTCCAGGAGGCCGTGCTTGTCGATCCACTGGGCCGATTCGTCGTTGACCACAGGGGTCCCGGCCCGGGCAATGGCGGCCGCAACTCCACCCCCGTGAGCCAGCGACTCGTTGGCGGCGTTGACGATGGCATCCACTTCGAGGGTCGTGATGTCGGCGGTGACGACTTCTATGCCCATGAGCGCATCCTATGACTCGTCGGCCGGTACGACATCTCATCTCTGGCAACATTGCGTCGTGTCCCTGTTCCTCACACTTCTCCTCGCCCTCGTCGAGATAGGGGGCGGATTCGGCGGGGCGACCGTGGGCGGAACGGCGACGACAGCCACGACCATGGAGATCGACCTTTCCGTCACTCTCACCGGTTCCGCCGGCCCGGTGCTGGTCCATCTCGTCCTCCCGGATGAAACCCAGACCGTGCCCCTCGTCGACCGGGGCAACAGCACCTGGGGAGTGCTGGTGGAGGTGCGGCGGGCCGACTGGCTGGTCGTGTTCGAGGACGTCGCCGCCGGAGAGCTGTCCGATTCACTGTCGCTGACCCGGCTAGGCCTCGATCCAGCCCTCCTCGGAGGCCGGTCGGCGACGATCCCTTCGCGCGACCGGGACACGGCCACCACCCCCATGACATGGGGGTGGCTGGCGACAGCGGTCCTGGCCGGCGCGGGCGCCGTTGCCCTGGTGTTCGCCGGACGGAGAAAGCCGCGTCACCTGAGGCGCCGCCGGACGTTGCGGCGGCGGACTTCGAGGGGATGAGGGATGACGGCGGAGTGCCCCGGCCCGAAGGCCCCGGGCACTCCGTCGTCCCCGATCAGGCGTCAGCGAGAGATGGCCACCTTCATGGCCTTGGTCTCGGCGGCCCGCCCGAAGGTGTCGTAGGCATCCATCATCTCGTCGAGCCCGAATCGATGGGTCACGAACTTCTCCGGCGAGAGCTTGCCTTGGGCCACCAGCTTGAGGAGCATCGGCGTCGTGGTTGCGCTGACCAATCCGGTCGTGATCGAAACGTCCTTGATCCACAGATCCTGGAGGTCGAGTTCCACCGACTTCCCGTGGACGCCGACGTTGGCCACAGAGCCACCGGGGCGGATCAAGGAGGTGCACATGTCGAAGGTCTGGGGGATTCCCACCGCTTCGATGGCCACGTCCACTCCCAGCCCGCCGTCGGTCATGTCCATGACCTGGTCGAGCCAGTCGTCGGCACCGCTGTTGACGGCATCGGATGCTCCGAAGGTCTGGGCCAGTTCCAGGCGATTGTCGTCGAGGTCTATGGCGATAACGCGCGAGGGACCGTAGAGCCCTGCCGTCATGATGGCTGACAGGCCCACCGGACCTGCCCCCACCACCGCCACGACATCTCCCGGCTGCACCTCGCCGTTGCGGATTCCGATTTCGAAGCCGGTGGGGAGGATGTCCGAGAGCATTATGCCTGCCTCGTCGCTCACCCCTTCGGGAAGCCTGTGCAGCGAGTTGTCGGCGAAGGGAACGCGAACGTACTCCGCCTGGGTCCCGTCGATCAGGTGGCCGAAGATCCAGCCGATCCCCGACACCCCCTCCTCGTCGAGGCAATGCGAGGGGAGTTGCTGATGGCAGTACGCGCACGACCCGCAGGCGCTGATGCAGGAGATGATCACGCGGTCACCGACGGCCAGCCCCTTCACCGCCGACCCGACCTCCGTGATGGTTCCGACTCCTTCATGGCCGAGGATGCGGCCGTCGGTCACCGCCGGCACGTCCCCTTTGAGGATGTGCAGGTCGGTTCCACAGATCGTGGTCGTGTCGATCTGGACGACGGCGTCGGTGGGCGTCTGGATCTGGGGGTCCGGAACCTCTTCCCACGTCTTGTTGCCGGGCCCGTGATAAACGAGTGCCTTCATGACTACCTCCTGTTGGTGTCGATTGGAGGGGGTGATAGGCGGTCTTCCCCCGTTCCCTGACCCTGGTGCAATCCGGAGGCCGGGCGCCAGGCCTGAACGTCCCGGTCCCGAAGGTCGTTGGGCCTCACTATCCGAATATACGCGCCTCTCTTTGTCCCCCACGGAGTGGGGGAAGGTTCCTGCCGCCGGAGCTTGCGGAGGCGGGAGGTAGGGGGCAAGCGGTGGGAGACGGGTTTGCCCGGCCCTTGGGGCCGCCCCCTACCCCGCTCTGACGATTACCCCACCACCACCGGCGGGAGCCCCTTCCCCTCTCGCTTTGCCCTTTGTCCCCCACGGATTGGGGGAAGGTTCCTGCCGCCGGAGCTTGCGGAGGCGGGAGGTAGGGGGCAAGTTCCGAGGCGCGCTCTACCCGACCGCTCCGGGCTCGCCCCTACCCGCCTGGCGGCGGGTCCCTTCCCCCCTCGCTTCGCTCCGGGGGACAAAGCTCCGGGGGACAAAGACCTCCGACTCACCACCCACCACCCAGGACCCACAACGCTGCCGCCAGCCAGCACTACTTGCGGAGGAGGCGGTCCTTGATCTTCTGGCAGTCCGGACAGACCGGGTAGCGGGAGGCGTCGCGGCTCGGCACCCACCTCTTGCCGCACAGTGCCCGGAGGGGGGTGCCCTCCACCATCGCCTTGGTGATCTTGGCCTTGGGGTCGCGGCCGAGGATGTAGTGGGCGTAGCGGTCGTGATCACCGGTGTCGGTGTCGTCGAGTCGGGGTTCGATTTTGGGACGGGTCTTGGTGTCACTCATGGGGCGCGTAGCCAGTCGGGAAGCATGCTCGGTTCGAAAAAGGCTACCGACCCTCCGGTGGCCGCCACCGCGGCGGTGGGGTTGAGCCAGTTCTCGTCGCCGGCGGCACCCAGCGCTCGGGCCAGGGCGGGACGCCGGATCACCTCGGGACAGCGCACGGCCGCCACCCCCGTACGGTCGACGCCGCGGTGGATGATCCCGTCCCGGGTCAGTTTCAGGGCCTCGGTGGCGGGAAGCCACTGGGTGAGAGCATCCACCCCGAGTTCCGGGAAGACCGTGAGCATGTCGTCGATCCGGCTCACCGTGGCGGGCTCGGGGATCGGCTCGTCGACGAATACGACCACTTCGACCTGGCTCGCCAGCCAGTCGAGGCGGGAGCGGGCGGTGGGGACGTGGACGAGCGCGCTGGGGCCGGCGTGGCGGCCGCTGAGGACGGCGAACACGGCCACCCGCTCGTCTCCGGAGACGAGGCTGAGCTGGGCGGCTGTATAGGGACGCAGCAGGTGAGGACTGGCCATGAACGCTCCCGAGGTTAACGGGTGCGGAGTTCCGAACCGCCCACCTAACGTGCGGCCGCATGACTATGTGGGCGATAGTGCTGGCCGGTGGCCGCGGGGAGAGACTTCGCCGCGAGGTGAACAAGGTCTACCTGCCCGTTGCCGGCCGTTCGGTGCTCGAGTACTCCCTCGACACCCTGGCCCGGTCGGATCGGGTGGCCGGCATCGTCGTGGTGGCCCGACCGGAGGACTTCGACCAACTGGCGGAACTGCTGGAGGACATCGAATCGTCCCGGCCGGTCGAGGTGGTGGCGGGCGGGCCCAGCCGCCACCACAGTGAGCACGCCGGGATCGAGGCGCTGGCCGACCGGATCCAGAGTGGCGAGATCGGTTGGGTGGCGATCCACGACGGAGCCCGTCCCTTCGCCAGTCTCGACTTGCTCGAGGCGGTGGCGGCCGAGGCCATGCGCCGGGGAGGGGCGGTGCCGGCACTCCGGGTCGAGAGCCCCCTCTATGAGCGGTCAGGTGCGGAGGCGTCGCGGCTCGACACGGATTCGGTGCGGCGGGTGCAGACGCCCCAGGTCTTCGCCGCCCGGCCCCTCCTGGATGGTTACCGGCGGGCGGCGGCCGACGGCTTCGAGGGCGTCGACACCGCCGAGACGGCCGAGCGCTACACGGACCTCGAGGTGGGGGTGGTGCCGGGCGACGCCGGCAACGTCAAGGTCACCTTTGTGGAGGATCTGCTGGCAGCCGAGGACCTGGCCCGGGGCTTCATCCAAGGCCGCTGGGTCGACCAGGACTGAGCGAGGTCGGGCTGAGCCGCCCTGCCTACCAGCCCGAGCCGCCTCCACCGCCCCCGCCGAATCCTCCTCCGAACCCGCCCCCTCCACCGAAGCCACCGAAGGAGATGCCGCCCCCGCGGGAGGAGCCCCACGACGAGCCGCCCCTACCCGAGCCCGGGCCTCCGAAACCGCCGCCCCCACCGAAGCCGCCGAACCAGCTGTTGTCGTCCCACGAGTTGTCTTGATAGACGTTGCGCCAGCCCAGTCCGTGGGTCATGGTCGAGGTCATCATCCAGTGGTAGTAGAACAGGAAGAACGGATCGAAGTTGCGGAGGCCACCTGGGATGGGAGTGCCGGTCCAGCTGTCCTTTTGCCCGCCCGTTCCGGCATGGGCGAGTTCGGGAGCGAAGCGATCGGCATCCTCGATGGTGGATCGGGCCAGTTCCTGGCGCTGGGCGGCATAGGCAAGGGCGAACTGGCGGGGCCCGCGGGGGTCGGAGGCGCCGAAGGCAGCGGCCACGTCGGCGTAGGCACCCGTCAGTCCCAGCTTGGCCAGTTCCTGGCGGGTCTCGGTCCAGCGGCGCATCGCCTGGGCCGGTTCCAGCGAGAGAGCCAGAACGGCGGCGATGGTGCGCCGATCGGAGGTTTCGACGTCGACGCGGGCCAGTTCCTCGGCCAGGCCCTGGTAGGTGGCCACGGCGCGATCACCGGCCCGGGTGAGAGCGGCGGCGATGGAGACGGGGATTCCCAGGCGATCGGCCCGGCTCCGGATCTCCTCGATCTCCCGCTTGCCTCGCAGCCCGGCCAGGGCCATCTCCACCGCCGTGGGGGGCTCCACCCGCAGCCGCCTGGCCTCCTCATAGGAGGCCAGGAAGTCGTCGATGTCGTCCTCGTCGTTGTTCATGACGAGGAAGGCCGCCAGCGAAGGAAGATCGACCTTGTCCTGGAGCAGGGTTGTGGAGCCTTCCCGGAGTGCCGCCAGGACGACGTTGTAGCGCTGGGCGGCGTCGTCTGGCTCGGTTCCCAGATCGGCCAGGGCGGCCGCCACCGCCGGCCGGGACGGCGACTCGGGGAGTCGGGCGTAGAGCTCCTCCATTCGCTTGGTCTTGGCGGCTGCCTCCTGGGAGACCGAGGCCAGCTCCGCCAGCGAATCCGCCACCGGGGCGGCGCCGTCGAGGACGGGACCGGCCTGGGCGAAGCGCTCGCCGATGTCGGTGACGATCATCGGACCGACGGCGGTGTCGACCGCGTCCATCGAAACCTCCCGGGCCAGCCGGGTGGACGCCTCGGCCACCCGATAGGGCCGGAGGCTCTCGATGAGCCTCCGGAGCTCGTTGCGCTTGACCTCGAAGGTGTCGGGATCTTGATCGGCGCCTGCCTCCCGGGCGGTGGCCTGGACGGCGTCCTCCAGCAGTTCCTGCTCGCCGGTTACCCGCATCTCCAGCGGCATCTCCCGGTATCGGGCGATCTGTTCGGGGTCTCCCACCGCCATGATGCCGTGCGCCCACAGCGTTTCCAGGGTGGCGGCGTCGGCGGCGGCGGGATCGGCCAGTGCTGCCAGAGCGGCGGTGGTCGGGACCGGGGCGACCTCTCCACCGGGTGGGGCCACCAACAACTCCGCCGGCAGAACCACCTCGTGGCCCGCCGGCTCCAGGGCCGCCAATTCCTGGTCGACGATTCCCTGGTGGGTCTCGACCCGATCGATGCGGTTGTTGCGGCGGGCTATGAAGAAGGCGCCTCCGGCCGCTCCCACGATCACCAGCAGGCCCACTCCCGGAACAGCCCATCCCGGAGTCTCCACGGGCTCCGGTTGCGGGGTCGGTTCGGGAACCGGCTCAGGTTCGGAGGGGCTCCCGGGCGCACTCCCGGCGTACTGCTGCTGGAGCCCGGCGAGGATGGCAGCCAGTCCGCCGTCGAAGTCGCCGCCGGCGAAGAAGTCGTTTCCGAGTGCGGCCACCGACGAGAGAGTGCCCTCGTCGAGGAAGGCACCCGGGCCGGTGACGATCTCGGTGCGGCGCTCCTCGAGGGCGACGAGGACGACCACGCCGTCGTCCTCGGCGGGATCGCCCACCCCCCACGTGTTGCCCAGTTCCTCAGCGAACTGGCGGGCCGGGAGTGGCGAGGTCGAGTCGACGACCACCACCGCCACCTGGTGGTCGGTGGCTTCGACGAAGCGGCCCGCCGCCTGCTCCAGGCGTTCCCGGTCGCTCAGGACACCGGCGTCGTCTGTGACCCAACCGTCGCAGGTCAGACCCCGGTACTCGGGGCACTGGTCGATCTGGGCGACGGCCGGAAGGCCGAGTGTCAGGACGAGAACGGCGAGGAGGGAGAGAAAGCGGCGCATCACCCTCCCAGGGTAAGGGATGGCGGCTACCTTCGGGTCCGCTTCACCGCCCACACCGTCAATGCGGCTGCCAGGCCTCCTGCCACGGCCGCTCCCGAGATGACCGGGACCGGGTTGGCGATGGTGGGGACGCGACTGCGAACGGTGATCTCACGCTCGAACCGCAGGATCTGCCAGTCCCTCTCCTCGGCGATCGTCCGTAGGTCCCGGTCGGGGTTGACCGCCACCGGGTGCCCGACCGCCTCCAGCATGGGGAGATCCGTGATCGAGTCGGAGTAGGCGAAAGAGTCCGCCAGGGAGATCCCCTCCGCTTCGGCCATCTCCTCCATCGCCTCGGCCTTGCCCGGACCGTAGGCATAGAAGTCGATATCGCCCGTGTAGCGCCCCGCCTCGTCGATGGCGGGCCGGGACCCGATCACCTCGGTGAGGCCGAGGTAGTTGCACAGGGGAATCACGATCTCGGTGGGGCTGGACGAGACCACCACCACCCGCCGGCCCGCCCGGATGTGCTCGTCGATGATCGACAGTGCCTCAGCGTACACCAGCGGGGAGATGATCTCTTCGACGGTCTCCTCCACCAGGTCTAGCACCTCCGAGCGGCTCCAACCGCGGGTCAGCTCGCCCAACTCGGCCCGCACCCGTTCCAGCTGGTCGTGGTCGGCTCCGAACATCTGGTAGTAGAGCTGGGCGATACCGGCCTTGAACAGGCTGGTGCGGTTGAGGAGACCGGCGCGGAAGAACGGCTTGGTGAAGGCCAGAGTCGATGACTTGGCGATGATCGTTTTGTCGAGGTCGAAGAAGGCGGCCCCGGTCACTGGAACTCCTTGTACCGGACGAAGCGTAGGTCTTATCGGTAGCTTTGCGTCCGGCCTGTAAGGGCCCAACCCCGCCAACCTACCTGCGGTTTCCGGCCGGGGGAAGGGGTTCTCGGGGCGGGCGCGGATCCGTAACTTCCCGGCCATGAGTGCACTGGAAACTCGGGGCCGAGTGGTGGGGGTTCGTGCCTTCGGTGACGAGGTGCTGGCGGCCATCGGGCCGCTCGGGCTCGCTCTGGCGGCGGATCAGGCGGTGGTCGTCGACGCCGACCCGCTCGCACCGCCCTATCCGGGCGAGCGCACCGTCGCCGCCGTTGCCGAGGAGGGGCCGAGCCGGTCCGAGCTGCGCCCCGAGGGGCGGGGGGTGGCGATCCTTCCCAACGGTGGGGCCGACATCCACGATGTGGCGCGCGTGATCGACATGCTGGCCGGGGGATGGCCGGTGGTGGTGGTGCGGGTGGGGCCTGACGATCCGGGGGTCCCGGTGATTCCACTCCGCCCACTGTGGCCCGGGTTCCTGGCGCCGGCCGGCTCCCGGGCCGCCGTCTGGCAGCGGGTGGGAGCGAGGGTGGGGCCGCCCGGGCCCGGCCCGGTCCTGCCCCCGCCGGGGCGGGCGACGGTGGCGGCCCTGCTCGAGGGTCGACGGCCGGTACGGAGCCGGTGGGTCCGGGCTTGGCGCCGGGTCTGGGCGTTGCCGTGGGATTAGTCGATCGCCTCGCCCGAGAACTGGTTGCCTCCGAGGTGCCGCTCGAACGGGGTCGGCTCACCGAGGCGGCCCGCCGGTTGGCCCGGATCGAGGCGCCGCTGGCGGGCAGGGAACTGGTCGAGGCCGTGGTCGACTCGCTGGTGGGGCTGGGTCCGATCGAGATGCTGCTGCGGGATCCGGCCGTCACCGACGTCCTCGTCAACGGACCGACCGAGATCTGGGTCGAGCGAGAGGGCAAGCTGGAGCGTGTCGAGGCCCGCTTCTCCGATCCCGCCGCCGTGGTAGCGGCGGTTGAAAGGGTCATCTCGCCGCTGGGGTTGAGACTCGATCGCTCCTCGCCCACCGTCGACGCCCGGCTTCCCGACGGCTCCCGCCTCCACGCCGCCGTACCGCCGGCGGCAGTCGATGGTCCGGTGGTCGCAGTGCGCCGTTTCACCCAGACGGTGCCCGATCTGGCCACCCTGGTGGAGGTGGGAGCCGCCACCCCCGCCCAGGTAGAGCGGCTGGTGACACTGGTGGGCGAACGTCGCAACCTGCTGGTGAGTGGCGGAACCGGCGCCGGCAAGACCACGCTCCTCAACCTGTTGGCCGCCGAGATCCCTGCCGGGGAGCGGGTGGTCACGATCGAAGACGCCGCCGAGCTCTCGCTCCCCGGTCATGTGGTGAGACTGGAGGCGCATCCGCCCAACGCCGAGGGAATGGGCGGTGTCACGATCCGGGGCTTGCTGCGTTCGGCCCTGCGCCTGCGACCCGACCGGATCATCGTCGGTGAGGTCCGGGGAGCGGAAGCCCTGGACATGATCTGGGCGCTCAACACCGGGCATCTGGGCAGCCTTTCCACGCTCCACGCCAACTCGCCGGCCGAGGCCCTCTGGCGGCTGGAGACCCTGGCCTTGTCCGACGGGGGCGTGGCCGCCGAGGCGGTGCGCAGGCAGATCTCCACCGCCGTCCACGTCGTCGTCCAGGTCGAGAGGGTGGGGGGAAGTCGTCGCATCGCCGCCATCGAGAAGGTGGGGAGGTGACGGACGCGCTCGCCATCGCCGCCGGGGCCATCCTGGGAATCCACTGGCCGACTCTGGTGCTGGTCGGGCTGGCGGTGTGGGAGCCGTGGGCGGCGGCCGCGCTGGTGCTGATCCTGGTGCTCGGAGCCCACCGTCGGGGGTCCGGGGCGGGGATCGAGATCCGGTTCGTGGAGTCGGTGATCGGTGAGTTGCGGGCCGGTTCGTCCCTGCGGCGGGCGCTGCGGGTCGGGTGCGGAGAGGTGCCCGACGCTGGACCCATTCTGCGCCGGCTCGACGTCGGCGATCCTCTACCCCAGGCGATCGCCGGTCTGGCGACGCGCCTCACGACAATCGGCGACCTGGTCGAGGTGGCGGTCGCGGCCGGAGGGGGCGGGGGACGGATGCTCCCGGTGTTCGAGGAGATGCTGCTCCAGGCCACCGCCGACGAGATGGCGGCGGCCGAGATGAAGGCCGCCCTGGCACCGGTCCACGCCTCGATGGCGGTGCTGGTGGGCGGGCCGGTGGCCTACCTGACCTGGTCGGTCGCCACGGGGCGCATGGGTCGGCTGTTGGCGATGCCGGCGGGAGTCTGGCTGACCCTGGCCGGAGGGCTGCTTTTCTCCGGAGGGATCCTCGCCATGCTGTGGATGTCGAAGGGATCGAGATGATCCGGCTGACGGCGGCGTCGCTGGGGACGACCGTGGCCGGAGTGCCGGGCGGGGTGGCCGCGCTGGCCCTGGCGGAAGTGGCGATTCGCCGGCCCCGCCGGAGCCCACCCTCCGACCCGGTCGGGGTAGCGGCGCGGCTCCTGGTCCTGGTGGGGGCGGGTCTTCCCCTCGTGGCCGCCCTCGAGTCAGCAGCCGGTTTCGACCCGGAGGTGGCCGAAGTGGTGCGGCGTTCGCGCCGGCTGGGGGCGCCGGGCGCCCTGGCGGGATCCGTCGGACCACTCTCTCCTTTGCTGCGGCGACTGGCCGACGCTGCTTCCTCCGGGTCGCCGCTCGAACCCACCATCAGGGCGTTCATGGACGGCGAGAGGCGTCGGTGTCACACCCGTGCCGTGGAGCGGGCCCGGCGGCTGCCCGTCCGGCTCATGATCCCGATGACCCTGCTCGTCCTGCCCGGGTTTGTGGTGACGGTCTACGGCCCCGCCCTGATCGACATCGTCCTCGAACTGGTGGGGCCTCTGGCGACCTGAACCAATCGGTCCACTTCCCCCCGCCGCCGGCCGGACGCCGGCATGAAGGAAGGAGCGCCGAATGTTGGCGATCTGGTGTTGGCTGCAGTCTCGATTCGACGGAGAGGAGGAGCGCGGACAGGCGACGGTGGAGTACTTCCTGGTCATCCTGGCCGCCACTGCCCTGGCGGTACTGGCCCTCAAGTGGTTCCAGTCCAGCGGGGGCAGCGGCTTGCTCAGTGGCCTGTTCTCGAAGGTCATCTCGTGGGTGACCGGCAAGTTCTGAGGCAGCAAGGCTCGGCCACCGTCGAGTTCGTGCTCGTCCTGCCGCTCATCCTGCTGGTGCTGGTCGCCTGTCTGGAGGTGGCGGCGCTGGCACGCGCCCGCGTCGTGGTGGTGGCGGCGGCCCGGGAAGGTGCCCGGGTCGCCGCCACCCATCCCGACCCGGCCGAAGCCGTCGAGGCGGTCCAGGAGGCTCTCGGCGGGTCGATGGCAGCGGCGGCCCGGGTGTCGGTGACCCGGCCCCACGTGGTGGGACGACCGGCCATCGTGGAGGTGGCCGTGCGCCGGCACCTGACGGGACCGTGGCTGAACTCGCTCGCCGTGACCCTGACCGGTCGGGCGACGATGCGGGTCGAGCGATGAGGGAACGGGGCGCCGCCACCGTGGTGGCCGTGGCCTTGATCTCGGGACTGATCCTTGTCACGGCCGGTCTGGTCGACGTCAGCCGGCTGGTGGCGGCCCGGGCCCAGGCCGTCGCCGCCGCCGACGCCGCCGCCCGGGCGGCGGCCCCCGTCACCTTCTTCGGTGGCGACCCGGTGGCCGAGGCGGCTGCCTTCGCCGACCGCAACGGGGCCCGTCTGGAGGTGTGCCGGTGTCCCCTCGATCGCTCGATGCAACCGCGGGTGGTGACGGTCGAGGTGTCGGCGCCGGTCGACCTGGCCCTGCTCGGGTCACACACGGT
>DATHVR010000184.1:0-4870 GCA_035461175.1 Acidimicrobiia bacterium
GAGATGGCCCGCCAGACCGGGCGCCGCCTCCACGTGATCGCCGAGTCCGACCTCAACGATCCCCGCCTGGTGTGGCCCCGGGACCGCGGGGGCTTCGGGCTGGCGGCGACATGGAGCGACGATTTCCACCACGCCCTCCACTCCGTCCTCACCGGCGAGACCGACGGCTACTACGCCGATTTCGGATCGATCGACGACGTCGCCACCGCCCTCACCGACGGGTACGTCTACGGCGGCCGCTACTCCGCTCACCGGCACCGCCGGCACGGTCGATCGGCCGAAGGGGTTCCGGCCACCCGTTTCCTGGGCTACCTCCAGAACCATGACCAGGTCGGCAACCGTGCCCGCGGTGAGCGGATCGGCCACCTGGTCTCTTCGGGCCGGGCCGAGATCGGAGCCGCGCTGGTGATGACCGCTCCGTTCATACCCATGCTCTTCCAGGGCGAGGAGTGGGATGTCTCCTCGCCCTTCCCCTACTTCTCCGACCATGATGACCCCGACCTGGCACGGGCCGTGCGAGAGGGCCGCCGGAGCGAGTTCGCCGGCTTCGGCTGGGAGCCCGACGACATACCCGACCCCCAGGATCCGTCCACCTTCGCGGCCGCCCGTCTCGACTGGGAGGAACGGGAGCGGCCCGGCCATCGCTGCCGACTGGATTGGTACCGACGCCTGATCGAGTTGCGCAGGTTCACTCCCGACCTGAACCGACCGGACCCCATCACGACCGAGACCGACGAGGGTGCCGGCACCCTCGTACTCCGCCGGGGCCGGATCGCGGTGGCGGTGAATCTCTCCGCCGCCCGACGCCATCTGGGCGTGAACGGCGTCGACGTGGAGCTGGGACCGGAGACGGTGGCGATCATGGGGTTGCTGGCGTGACCGACCGGATCGAGACCACCTACACCGACACCTTCGGCAATCCCCACCAGGTGCCCGAGTCGACTCTCGACCGGCTGCGGGCGCTGCTCGGGGAGGACGGCCCGGCCCGCCCCATCGTCGTCCGACCCGACGAGCCGCTTCCGGTATCCGGCGGGGAGGTCGAGCTCGAGACCGGCGAGCGGCTCATGGCGGAGGACGGGTCCGGACCGCTGCCGCTCGGCTATCACCGCCTCCACACCGATGCCGGCGAGCGCCGGCTGATCGTCTCTCCGGGGTGGTGTCATCCACCTGAGGGCCGCCGATGGGGATGGTCCACCCAGCTCTACGCCACCCGCTCCCACCACAGCTGGGGCATGGGCGACTTCGCCGACCTATCCCACCTCGCCCGCCGCTCCAGGGAGATGGGGGCCGAGGTGGTCCTGATCAACCCCTTGCTGGCGGTGTCGCCGACCGTTCCCCAACAGCCCAGTCCCTACTACCCGGCCAGCCGGCGCTTCCTCAACCCGATCTACCTCCGGATCGAAGAGGTGCCGGGAGCCGAAACCGCCGCCGGAGTGGTGGGGCGGGCGGCCCGCGCCGGACGCGCACTCAACCGCGCCGACCTCATCGAGCGCGACGAGGTCTGGCAACTGAAACTGGAGGCACTGGAGGAGATCTGGTCCCGGCGCCCGCCCGGTGAGGACTTCGAACGATGGCTCCAGGACCAGGACGCCGGACTGGTCGACTTCGCCGCCTGGTCGGTCCTGGCCGAGGAGCACGGTGGCGACTGGCGCACCTGGCCGAGCGAGTTCTCCCATCCCGATACGGCGTCGGTGGCTCGCCTGATCGACGGCCACGGCGAGAGGGTCCGCTTCCACCAGTGGCTGCAGTGGCTGTCACGCCGGCAGTTCGAGACGGCAGCGGCCGGCACCACCCTTGTCCAGGACCTGCCCATCGGGTTCGACCCCGGCGGCGCCGATGCCTGGGCCTGGCAGGACCTGTTGGCGCTCGACGTGTCGATCGGCGCCCCGCCCGACGAGTTCAACACCCGCGGCCAGAAATGGGGGCTGCCTCCGTTCCTCCCGGATCGCCTGGCGGCGGCCGGCTACGAGCCGTTCATCCAGACCATCCGCGCCTCGATGGCCGAGGGCGGCGGCCTCCGCATCGACCACGTGTTGGGGCTATTCCGCCAGTTCTGGATTCCCGATGAAGCCCCACCATCGGCCGGGGCATATGTCCGCTTCCCGGCCCGGGAACTCCTCGACATCGTCGCTCTCGAGAGTGTGCGGGCCGGGGCGATCGTCATCGGCGAGGACCTCGGTACCGTCCCTCCCGGGGTCCGCGAGGAGCTGGCGCGGCGTAGAATCCTCTCATACCGGCTGCTGTGGTTCGAAGACACCCCGCCCGCAGACTGGCCGGAACTTTCGATGGCGGCGATCACCACCCACGACCTGCCCACCGTGGCCGGCTTGTGGACGGGCGCCGACCTCGCCGAGCAGAAGGCTCTGGACATGCATCCCAACGAAGAATCCACGCTGCGCATGCGCGACCGCATCGCTGCTCTGATCGGACTCGACGAGTCGGCCGAGGCCGAGTCGGCGGTGCGGTCCGTCCACCAGCGCCTGTCGGCCGCCCCTTCCCTTCTCGCCTGCGCCACCCTCGAGGACCTAGCCGTCTCGGAGCTTCGCCCCAACCTCCCCGGCGCCGATGCCGTGCGGCCCAACTGGCGCCTGGCTCTTCCCCGATCGCTCGAGGAGCTGCTGACCGACCCTCTGGCTGCCGACATCGCCGGCGCCTTCGACCACGGAGATCCACGATGAGCACGAAACTCGAAGTCTGGCCGGGACGCCCCTACCCGCTGGGAGCGGTGTGGGACGGCGAAGGAACCAACTTCTCGATCTTCTCCGAGGTGGCGCACTCGGTCGACCTGTGCCTGTTCGACGATTCCGACGACGAGGAGCGGATCCCGCTGGAAGAGGTCGACGCCTACTGCTGGCACGCCTACCTCCCGGGGGTGGCAGCGGGGCAACGCTACGGATTCCGGGTCCACGGCCCATGGGAGCCGGAGAACGGCCATCGTGCCAATCCCTCCAACCTCCTCATCGATCCCTATGCCAAGGCGATCGACGGCAACATCGACTGGGACCCGTCCTGTTTTCCCTATCTTCCCCACGACGTCGACGCCCGCAACGACAGCGACAGCGGCCCCCACATCCCCAAGTCGGTGGTGGCAAACCCGTTCTTCGACTGGGATGGTGACCGCCACCCCGACACCCCAATGGATGACACCGTCATCTACGAGTTGCACGTCAAGGGATTCACCGCTCTCCACCCCGATATCCCCGAAGCGCAGCGGGGCACCTATTCCGGCCTGGCCCATCCCTCCTCGGTGGAGTATCTCCAGACCCTGGGGATAACCGCGGTGGAGCTCCTCCCGGTGCACCACTTCGTCCACGACAACCATCTGGTCCACAAGGGGTTGCGCAACTACTGGGGCTACAACTCGATCGGTTTTTTTGCCCCCCATTCCGACTATTCCTCCGCCGGCACCCGGGGGGAACAGGTCTACGAGTTCAAGGGAATGGTCAAGGCGCTCCACGCCGCCGGGATCGAGGTGATCCTCGACGTGGTCTACAACCACACCGCCGAGGGCAACCACCTGGGACCGATGATGTCGTTCAAGGGGATCGACAACGCCGCCTACTACCGGCTGGTCCCCGATGACAAGCGCTACTACTTCGACACCACCGGGACCGGCAACAGCCTGAACATGCGCCATCCCTCCGCCCTGCAGCTGATCATGGACTCGCTCCGCTACTGGGTGACCGACATGCACGTCGACGGTTTCCGCTTCGACCTGGCGGCCACCCTGGCGCGGGAGCTCTACGAAGTGGACCGGCTCTCCACCTTCTTCGACATCATCCATCAGGATCCGATCCTTTCGCAGGTCAAACTGATCGCCGAGCCGTGGGACGTGGGAGAGGGCGGCTACCAGGTGGGCAACTTCCCGGTGCAGTGGTCGGAATGGAACGGCAAGTACCGGGACACCGTGCGGGACTTCTGGCGGGGCGAGCCTGCCACCCTAGGCGAGATGGCCTACCGCCTCACCGGCAGCTCCGACCTCTACCAGTCCAACGGGCGCACTCCGGTGGCCAGCGTCAACTTCATCACCGCCCACGACGGCTTCACCCTGGCCGACCTCGTCTCCTACAACGACAAGCACAACGAGGCCAACCAGGAAGGCAACGCCGACGGCGAGTCTCACAACCGCTCGTGGAACTGTGGCGAGGAGGGACCCTCCGAGGACCCCGAGGTGCTGGCGTGCCGACGTCGTCAGCAGCGCAACTTCCTCACCTCCCTGATGCTCTCCCAGGGGGTTCCCATGCTCCTCGGCGGCGACGAAGTAGGCCGGAGTCAGGGAGGCAACAACAACGCCTATTGCCAGGACAACGAGATCTCCTGGACCAACTGGACCGAGATCGACGAGGACCTGCTCGACTTCACCCGCCGGCTGGTGGCGTTGAGGGCCGAGTCGCCCACCTTCCGGCGCCGGAGCTGGTTCCACGGTCGCAAGATCCGCGGCGTACCCGACATCGAGTGGCTCAAGCCCGACGGGTCGGTCATGAGCGACGAGGATTGGGCCACCGGTCATACCGCTTCCCTGGCGACGTTCCTCAACGGCGACGCCATCGGCCAGAAGGATCGACGGGGCCGACCGATCGTCGACCATTCCTTCCTGCTCGCCATCAACGCCAGCCCTGACGAGATCGACTGGAAGATCCCTCCCTCGCTGGGGGGCGGCTGGCAGGTACTGATCGACACCGCCGGCGACGGCTTCCTCGACGAGCCTGCCCCGGCGAATGGCTCCTTCCCGGTCGCTCCCCGCTCCACCGTGGTCCTCCGCCGCCTCCACGACTAGGTCGGAAGTCGGAAGTCGGAAGTCGGAAGTCGGAAGTCGGAGGTCGGAGGTCGGAGGTCGGAGGTCGGAGGTCGGAGGTCGGAGGTCGGAGGT
>DATHVR010000185.1:0-43037 GCA_035461175.1 Acidimicrobiia bacterium
GTTCCGACCCCGTCGACCACCACCACAAACCCCACCACCACCACCACCGCCACCCTCCCCCCGGGCGTCGGGCCGCCGCCTGCCTGGCTGGGAACCCGGCCGCTCCCCCTCGACGGGGACGGCAATCCCCTGCCGGCGTCGACCCCGCCCGAGCTCTCCGATCGGCGCCTGACCACCGTCGACGTGCTTCCTTCCCCACCCGACGACCGCTTCCGCTCCTCCGTGGGCCCGGTGCCGGCGGACGTCCTGGCCCGGTCGACGTGGACCGAGGAGTGTCCGGTATCCCCGGAGGATCTGGCGTATGTCACCGTCACCTTCCGGGGATTCGACGGGCTGGCCCACACCGGCGAGCTGATCGTGGCCGAATCGGTGGCGACGGACCTGGTTTCGGTCTTCGAAGCCATCTATGTCGCCGACTTTCCCCTCGAGGAGATGCGGGTCACGTCGTCCGCCGACCTGGAGGCGGCACCTACCGGCGACGGCAACGCCACCTCGGGCTTCGCCTGCCGCCCGGTCACCGGAGGTCAACGGTGGTCGGAACATGCCCTCGGCCTCGCCATCGACGTCAACCCCTTCCACAACCCCTACGTGCGGGGCGACCTCGTCCTGCCCGAACTGGCGGGTGACTACCTGGATCGGACCCGCCGCCTGCCCGGAATGATCACCGAGGGTGACGCCGTCACACGGGCGTTCGATGCCATCGGCTGGAAATGGGGAGGTAGGTGGTCGTCCCTGAAGGACTACCAGCACTTCTCGCTGCGGGGCCGCTGATCTCTCCCAATTCGACGCTCCTCACTACGGTATTGGCGGTCTCGGAACCGTAGGGCCCGCTACCGAGAGGAAAACCTATGCATGGAGAGCTGCTGGCACTCTTGCTGGTCGTTGTCGCCGCCCTGGTGGGCGGGCGGCTGGCGATTCGCCTCGGCTATCCATCCATCCTGGGCGAGCTGGTAGCGGGCATGATCCTCGGCCCCCCTGTGCTGGGCCTGGTCTCCGGCTCGGAGACACTCACCATCCTGGGTGAGTTCGGCGTCCTGCTGATGATGCTCTACATCGGGATGCATCTGAACCTGGGCGACCTGCGCAAGGCGTCCAAGCCGGGCCTGCTGGCTGCGGTTGGAGGTTTCGTCGTCCCGGCCGGGCTGGGATACGCCCTGATGGACTTCGCCGGGTTCACCCCTCTCGAGTCGCTGTTCGTGGGTCTGGCGATGGGGGTCACCTCGCTCGCGACCAAGTCCCGAATCCTGGTCGACCTGCGTATCCTCGACACGCGGCTGGCTTACGTCCTGATGGCCGCCGCCTTGATCTCCGACCTGACGGTGCTGGTCGTGTTCGCCGCGGTGGTGGGCCCCGAGGGCGCCGCCGGTTCTGCCACCTTCAGCACGGCTGCGGTGGCCGGGCTGAAAGCGATCGCCTTCGGCCTGGTGGCCGGATTGGTCGGCCTGCGCCTGGTGCCGCGCTTTGCCACTTTTCTGGCCCGCCTCGAGCGCGGCACTGCCTTTCTGACCGTGGTGGCCACCGGGGTCCTGTTCGGCTGGGCAGCCGAACTGGCCGGACTCCACTCGATCCTGGGGGCATTTGTGGCCGGCCTCTTCCTATCGGAACAGGCGATGGGAATTCGGCTCAGCCGCGACGTGCAGCGGATGCTGTCGACCGTGTCGGTGGGCACCCTCGCCCCGATCTTCTTCGTGACCGCCGGCTTCCAGGTCAGCTTCTCGGTGTTCCGCACCGACCTGTGGCTGGTGCTGGCGGTGATCGTGGTGGCCACCCTGGGAAAGGTGTTCGGGACCACCATCTTCTATCTCATCGGTCGGCAGCCGTGGCGGGAGGGCATGGTGGTGGGGGCGGGCATGAATGGCCGGGGGGCGGTGGAGATCATCGTCGCCGAGATCGCCCTGGTGGCCGGGATCATCGACCAGGATGTGTTCTCGATCCTCGTCTTCATGGCCATCATCACCACCGCCCTGGTTCCGATCATGCTCACCAAAGGCGTGGACTGGCTCCGGCAACGGGGCGAACTGGTCAAGGCCGGCGACCGGGAGGGGGCGATCATCGTCGGCGCCGGGCCGGTGGCGAGAGAACTCGGCCAGGTCCTGTCTAAGACGGAGCCGGTCACTCTGGTCGACACCAACCGGGCCAACCTGGAGGCTGTGCGCCAGTTGGGCATGAAGCCAATCTTCGGGTCCGCCCTGGAAGAACAAACCCTCCTGACGGCGGGGGTGGAGCGGGCCGCCACCCTCATCGCCCTGACACCCAACAACGAGGTCAACGTCCTCACCGCCCAACTCGCCTCCGGCCACGGAGTCCCCGCCGTGGCGGTACTGGTCCGGGATGCCGAGGCGTCATCGTTCGAGTCGCTACTCGACGACAACGGGGTCTCGCGACTGTTCCCGGGCGAACTGGACCTGTTGACCTGGGACTACGAACTCGCCTCCGGGGCCGCCTCTCGCCAGGAAATCGAGGTCCCCCCGGAGGGGATCGACAACCTCACCCGGGCCACCCAGGATGTGCTTCCGCTGGCGGTGGTTCGCACCGGCGACATCTACCCGTTCACGGGCGATATCGAACCCGGCGATCGGGTCATACTGATCAGCACCCAGCGCGCCCGGGCAGGCGCCGAGGTCTAGTCGTCCTCACCCAGCCGGAGGCCGCTCAACTCCTCCAGTGCCTTGACCAGGGCGTGATTGCCCTCCGAGCCGAGGCCGCGCCGCTGGAGGGCGCGGTATAGCTGGAAGACGAGCGCGGTGCCCGGGAGCGGAGTTCCCAGCTCGTCGGCTGCCTCCAGCACCAGCCGCAGGTCCTTCTGCTGGAGGTCGATGGTGAAACCGGGCCGCCAGTCGCGCCGGATCATCTGGGGGCCCCGGTTTGACAGCATCCACGAACCGGCCGCCCCGCCCTCGACCGCAGCCAGGGTCGCCTCCAGGTCGAGGTCGGCCGCCTCCGCCAGCAGCAGCGCCTCCGACGCCGCCAGTTGGTTGACGACGACCAGGATCTGATTGACCAGCTTGGCGGTCTGGCCGGCACCCACCGGCCCGACGTGGGTGATGGTGGAACCGAATGCGTCCATGAACGGCCGAGCTCGCTCCAGGTCATCGGCCGCCCCGCCCACCATGATCGACAGCGTCCCTTTGGCCGCTCCTTCCGAGCCTCCCGACACCGGCGCATCCAGCCAGGTGGCACCCATCTCACCCACCGCGGCCGCCAGGTCGCGGGTGGCGGAGGGGCTGATCGTGGAGTGATCGACCACCAGCGACCCCTCGCCCAGCCCGGCGGCGACCCCCTCGTCGCCCTCGACGACCTCGATCACGTCGGGGGTGTCGGAGACGCAGATCATCACGATCGGGCACTCCCGGGCGACCTCGGCCGGCGAGGCGGCCACAATCGCCCCCTCCACCGCCTCGGCCCGGGATCGGGTGCGGTTCCAAACCGTCACCTCGTGCCCGGCGCCGACCAGGTTCGCCGCCATTCCCGAGCCCATGATCCCGATACCGATGAAGCCGATTCGTCCCATGCCGCGATCGTAGACCCCCGCAGAGAGGGCGTCGCCGGCGCCGGTCTCCTAGTCTCGCCCCATGACCACTCTCGCCCGCCACCACACCACACCCGGCGAGACCGCCGTTGCCCCCACCGAGAACCTCACCACCGCCCTCTGGGACCACGAGCGCCAGCACCCGGACCATCCGATTCTGTCCTACCGGGAGCGAAACACCTTCCGGCACGTCACATACGCCGAGATGGCCCACCAGGTGCGACGGATCGCCGCCGGCTTCATTGCCCTGGGAGCGGAGCCCGGCACCCGGATCTGCATCTTCTCCCCCACCCGCCACGAGTTCACCTTGCTCGACTACGCCATCTGGGCGGCCGGATGCGCCACCGTCACGATCTACGACACCTCCTCGCCCGAGCAGGTGCGCTGGATCCTGGAGGACTCCGGAGCCGAACTGGTCGTGTGCGCCGACGAGGGCCTGCGGGGTGTCCTCGACGAGGCACTGGTGGGATCCTCGGCCTCGCCGCGTGCGTTCGTGATCGACTCGGGCGGTCTGGACGAGATCGTGGCCGCCGGCACCGGAGTGGGCGATGACCGGGTGATGGAACGCGCCCGGAGCATGGACCATGACCACCTCGCCACCCTCGTCTACACGTCCGGGACCACCGGCATGCCCAAGGGGTGCGAGCTGACCGTGCGCAACTTCGTGTGGACGGTGCGCCAGTCGAACGAGGTGCTGGCCGACCTGATCAGCATGGAGGCGGTCACGCTGATGTTCCTGCCCCTCGCCCACAGCTTCGCCCGCATCGTCCAGGTGGGGTCGATCACCAACGGATCCCGGATCGCCTATTCGAGCGGCATCCCCCACCTGATGGAGGAGCTACAGATGGTCCGACCCACCTGGCTCTTCTCGGTGCCCCGGGTATTCGAGAAGGTCTACAACGGGGCGGCCCAGAAGGCCTACGACGAGGGCAAGGGCCGGATCTTCGACCTGGCGTCCCGGGTGGCGGGCGACTTCTCGCGGCAGAAAGAGCAGGGACGCGTCGGGCTGCGAACCCGGCTGGCCCATTCCGTCTTCGACCGCCTGGTCTACGGGAAGCTGCGGGCGGCCCTGGGGGGACGGGTCGAGCACGCCATCAGCGGGGGCGCCGCCCTCGGGGAACGGCTCGGTCACTTCTTCAACGGGATCGGGGTGCAGGTGATGGAGGGCTACGGCCTCACCGAGACCTCGGCCGCGGCGGTGGTCAACCCGCCGGGAGCCACCCGAATCGGAACCGTCGGCCGGCCCATCCCCGGGTCCACGGTGGCAATCGCCGATGACGGCGAGGTTCTGTTGGCAGGAGACCACGTCTTCCGGGGCTACTGGCGCAACGAGCGCGCCACCACCGAAACCTTCGAACCCGACGGTTGGTTCCGCACCGGCGACATCGGCTCCCTCGACGAGGACGGGTACCTGCGGATCACCGGTCGCAAGAAGGAACTGATCGTCACCGCCGGCGGAAAAAACGTGGCGCCGGCGGTGCTGGAGGACCGTCTGCGCGCTCATCCCCTGGTCAGCCAGGTGATGGTGGTGGGTGACGACCGCCCGTACATTGCCGCCCTGGTCACCATCGACGCCGAGGAATATCCCAAGTGGGCGGCCCGGGAAGGCATCGACCTCTCGCTGTCGGATGCCCGGGACCACCCGGCCCTCGTCGCCGCCGTTCAGGAGGCGGTCGACAACGCCAACAAGGCGGTGTCGAAGGCCGAGTCGATTCGCCGGTTCCGCATCCTGGCCGACGACTTCTCGATCGAGGGCGGCGAGCTCACCCCCACCCTCAAGATCCGGCGCGGAGTGATCGCCGACCGCCACGCCGCCGAGATCGAGGCCCTCTACGGCTGAGCGCCCTTGCGGGCGAGACGCCGCCCGGACTCCTGCAGGTGGCGCTTGCGCACCCGGATGGCGTCGGGCGTGACCTCGACCAGCTCGTCGTCGCCGATCCACTCGATCGCCTCCTCGAGGGAGAGAAGCCGGGCAGGCTTGAGCTTGATGGCTTCGTCCGATCCGGCGGCACGGATGTTGGTCAACTGCTTGGCCTTGGCGGGGTTGGCCAGCATCTCGTCGGGACGTGAGTTCTCGCCGATCACCATCCCCTCATACACCGGATCGCCCGGTTCCACGAACAGCTCCCCGCGCTTTTGCAGGTTGTCGAGGGCGAAGCCGGTGGCGACCCCGGATCGATCCGACACGATCGCCCCGCCGACCCGTCCCGGGATATCGCCCGCCCACGGCATCCACCCCTCGTGCTGCTGGTTGACGAGGGCGGTCCCCCGGGTGGCGGTCATCAATTCGGAACGAAAGCCCAGCAGGCCCCGGGCAGGCGCCGACATGGTGACGATGGTGCGGCCCCGGCCCCCGGGGCGCATGTCCTCGACCTGACCCCGTCGGGGAGCGGCCGCCTGGGTGACGGTGCCGACGTACTCGTCGGGAACATCGACGATCGCCCGCTCACGCGGCTCGTGGCGGACCCCGTCGATGTCGCGGGTCACCACCTCGGGCCGGCTCACCTGTAGTTCGAAACCCTCCCGGCGCATCGATTCGATCAGGACGGCCAGCTGGAGCTCGCCCCGGCCTGCCACCTCGATCACGTCGGGGGAGGAAGTCTCGGCCAGACGGATCGAGACGTTGCCGAGCACCTCCCGATCGAGCCGGGCGCGGATCTGCCGGGAGGTGAGCAGGTTGCCCGCCTTGCCCGCCATCGGCGAGGTATTGACGCCGAAGGTCATCCGCATCACCGGCTCATCCACTTGAAGACGGGGCAGGGGCCGGGGATCATCCACCGTGGTCAGGGTGTCACCGATCTCGACCTCGGGGAATCCGGCCACGACGAACAGGTCACCGGCGCCGCGCTCCTCCACCTCGTCGCGACCCAGACCGGAGAAGCCGAGCAGTGAGACCAGACGGCGCGTGATCAGCGAGCCATCCGCCCGGGCCAGAGCCACCTGAGTGCCCCGGCGGAGAGTGCCCTGGGCGACCCGACCGATGGCCAGGCGACCGAGGTAGTCGGAGGCGTCGAGGTTGGTCACCAGCGCCTGGAGGGGGGCATCGGGGTCCCCGCTGGGGGCGGGGATGGTGGTCACGATGGCATCGAGGAGGGGAGCGAGGTCCGAGTCCTCGGGGGGCATCGCCACCCCCACCACCGACCGGCCCAACCGGGCGATCGACGAGATAATGGGAAATTCGATGTGGTGATCGGCTGCCTCGAGATCGAAGAAGAGCTGGTAGATCTCATCGGCCACCGCTTCGGGACGGGCATCGGCCCGGTCCACCTTGTTGATGACCACCACCGCCGGCAGGCCCAGGGCCAGTGCCTTGGTCAGTACGTAGCGGGTCTGGGGCATCGGGCCCTCGGCTGCGTCGACCAGCAACAGGACGCCGTCGACCATGGCCAGGGCCCGTTCCACCTCGCCCCCGAAGTCCGAGTGGCCCGGGGTGTCGACCAGGTTGATTCGCACACCCTTCCACTCGATGGCGGCCGCCTTGGCCAGGATCGTGATCCCCCGCTCCCGCTCCTGGTCGCTGGAGTCCATCACCCGGTCGACCCGGGTCTCGTGGGCGGCGAACACACCGGCGGCGCCGAGCATGGCATCGACGAGAGTCGTCTTGCCATGGTCGACGTGCGCGATCAACGCCACGTTACGGAGAGAGGAAGGGGAGGGCAGGGGGTCCATGGTACCGCTCAGGTCGGCTTAGGCCGTCGCCCCGAAGCAGTCGGTCGGTTTGGCTTCCGACTTCCGACTTCCGACTCAGTCCAACTCCATTACGAGGGCGTCTACCAGGCGGCGGTAGTCGTCGAGGCGGTTGTAGCGCTGGGCGGAGATGCGCAGCAGGCGGCGGCCGTTCCAGGAGAAGACCGGCACCTCGACGGCGTGGTTGTGGCGAAGACGGGAGGCGAGTTCGTCCACGATCACGCCTTCCTCCGGCTTTCCCGGCAGCACCACCGCCGCCATCGAGCCGATCCACTCCTCGCCCGGTCCCGGGTCGAGGCCGAGGGCGTCGACCAGGATGCGCCGGCCCTCGACGGCCAGAGTGTGGTTGGCCGACCGCACCCCCTCCCAGCCGTCGGGATGGGCGTTACCCATGGTGTCGATGGCGGCCGGTACCGCCAGTCGGGCCGAGGGGTCGTCGGTACCGGTCCAGTCGAACAGGGCGTGAAGGCGGGGCTGTTGGGGGTCGCGCATGTTCCATCCGTGGCTGATGACGGTGGGCTGAACGACATCGGCCCACCTCTCGGCTACCGAGATGAATCCGGCTCCCTTGGGCGCACAGACCCACTTGTGGAGGTTGCCGACGTAGAAGGAGGCGCCGAGCGCCCCCACGTCGAGGTCGAGCATGCCGGGGGCGTGGGCCCCGTCGATCAGAACCGGCACTTCGGGCTCGAGCGCCGCCACCACCGCCTCCACCGGGAATATGAGGGCCGTGGGCGAGGTGACATGGTCGATCAGGACCAGGCGGGTGCGGGAGCTCACCGCCATCATGATCCGCTCCACCACTACCTTGGGAGAGTCGGGCGGATACGGAACCGGGACCTCGACGACCTTGGCCCCGCTGCGTTCGGTCCAGGCTTCGGCGGCGTTTCGGCAGGCGTTGTACTCGTGGTTGGTGACGACGATCTCGTCCCCCGGCTCCAGCGGCAGGGAGGCGAGCACGGCGTTGACCCCGGTGGTGGCGTTGGGGACGAAGGCGGTGTGCTCCTCGGTGCCGCCCAGGAACGTCACCAGCCGGTGACGGGCCTCGTACAGCGCCGGGTAATACTCCTCGTCGAAGAATCGCACCGGGTTCGATTCCAGCCGGCGCCGCCAATCGGCCTGGTCCTCGAGGACCCGGATGGGAGCGGCGCCGAATGAGCCGTGATTGAGATAGGTGACGTCAGGATCGAGGAGCCACATTCACTTTCAGTCGGGTTGGGTGAAGCGGATGATGCCACGAACTACGTCGACGTCGTCAACTTCCAGCGTGATCACCTCGCCCGGCTGGGCCCGTATCCCGTCGGCATAGGCGATGATTGACGGATCGTCGATCCACACCGCGCTTCCGGAGTTCCGTTGCTCCACCACCACAGCCTCGAAGCGGTCGCCGATGCGCTCTCCCATCACCCACGCCTCCACCGCGTTCAGGCAGCGGGCCTCGATCTGGCCCGCCCTGCTGCTGGTCTCGGCCATGATCACGGCCACCTCCTCCACTCCCGCCTCCACCCAGGCGGGGACCGGGGCTCCGGCGGAGATCGCCGCGCAGGCGGCAAGGGTGAAGCGATCACCCAGGCGTCGCAACGGGGCGGTGGCATGGGCATATCGGGCGGCGACACCGCCGTGGCCGATATCGCCCTCGGGGGCGCCGTCCCGGAAGCCGAGATACGACGACCCCCGCATGAGGTTGGTGGCGGCATCGAACACCGCCATCTGTCCGGGTCGGGCGGGATCGAGCCCATCGAGAAGCTCGGCCACGCTCTCGTCCCGGGTCCAGGCGATGCCCAGGCCTTTGACCGCGCCCCGAAAGCGCCCGATGGCGTCGGTGTCGGGCCGGGGCAGGGTGCGGAGGATCCCGGTTCCGGCCCCGACCATCAATTCTGCCGCCACCATGCCCGTCAGCAGCGAGACCTCGGCGTTCCAGCGGTCCGCCTCCACCTCGGGGCGGGTCACCAGCCTCCAGCGGCCATCCACCCAGACCGGGTCCTGTTCTGGCAGGCGCAGGGTGATCGCTCCCCGTTCGATGCCGCGGGCGATGCGCGCCTTCCCGAAGGCGGGGAAGGCGGCCAGGGGCTCGGGGGGTCGGCCGGCGTCGAACGCCGCCTGCAGTTCCTGGTACTCGTACCGGTGATGGGACCTGACGAGAGCGCGGCGCACGTCGTGGCGCCGGACCTCTCCCTCGGAGTCGACGTCGATTTCGAACACCACCGCCGGCCGGTCCTGTCCGGGAAGCAGGCTGGCGGACCCCTCCGAGAGGGCCTGGGGATGAAGCGGGATGCTGCGGTCCGGGCAATACACCGTGACTCCCCGCCTTCGCACCTCCTGATCGATGGGACCATCGGGGATGACGAAGGGTTCGAGGTCGGCGATTGCATAGCGGAGCCGGATCCGACCTCCATCCAGGGTCTCGAAGGCGAGCGCCTGGTCGAGGTCCATCGCACCGGCAGGGTCCACGGTGACGAAGGGCGCCGAGCGGAGATCCTCGCGCTCGTGGGGATCCCGGGGGTCGGACTCGGCCGCCGCCAGCACTTCTTCGGGGAATTCGAGCGGTATCTCGGACTGACGTCGAATCTCGTCGAAGACCTCGGTGAGCTGGAGGACACGAATTCTGCGTCGCACGATCGGAACCTAGTGGGGCCGGGTCGCTACCGGTCCAGCCGCTGCGCCAGTCGGTCGAGGGCGGCGCGGTAGTCGTCGGTCCGGTCGTAGCCGGAGTGCCGCCGGGGCAGGGGCCGGGGCTCTCCCGGAGCCGGTGGCCGCGAGGAGGGCGGGTCGAACACCTCGACGTCCTCCACCCCTTCGGCTCCGAGCGAGCCACCGATGAAGTCGGTCACCCGCCACAGGTTGATCCACCCCGGCGCCGTCGACGCGATCCCGGCCAGCAGCCCGGCCGAAACGTACTCGGGGAAGTAGCGGGCGTAGAGGCGGCGAAGCGGAGAGCCGTGCGTGAGCAGGGCAACACGGGACGCCACCCGGGGCGCGGCGGAAGCCAGAGTCGCCACCGCCACCGCCGAGCCCTGGGAAT
Source organism: Acidimicrobiia bacterium (assembly GCA_035461175.1). Taxonomy (GTDB): domain Bacteria; phylum Actinomycetota; class Acidimicrobiia; order Spongiisociales; family ZC4RG35; genus DATHVR01. The sequence goes on from DATHVR010000185.1 coordinate 10,239, forward strand.
GGCCCGACAGGACCACCTGCCCCCGTTCGGTGAGCAGCTCGAGCCGGGCACCGAGCTGGGGAACCGCCGCCTCGGCATAGGAAGGAGGCGACCAGGGATGAAACCAGCGGGGCCAGAAGGTGGCCACGTCCCACACCACGCCGACAGTTCGCCGGACGGCCCGGCTTCGGTAGAGGCGGGCGATGGCGATCACCGCTGCCACCGGCAGGAACCCGAGCACCCATGAGGCCGGACCCGCCCAGCGGTCCCCCCACCGGCCGAGTCGCAGGCCGAAGGCGTCCCCTCCCGTTGCCACCGCCAGGAAGGCGGCCACGATGACGACGAAGGTGGTGGCGGCCAGGACCAGGGCCACGCGGTCGGTGACGGTGGCGAGCGCCTGGGCACGGCCCACCCTGGCGGCCCACTCCTGATCGGCGGGGTCGGAGCAGTCGAGGCCACCCCGGTCGGCGTAGCGACGGCCCACCGCGTCGCAGTCCGGTCCCTTACCCGCCCGCCACCACGCCAACGCCGTCGCCGCCGCCAGCACCAGAAGGGCGAACACGGTGAGCACCGCCACGTCGCCCACCATTTCGCCGTAGACGATGGCCGAGGGGCCCCCGCTCGGGGCGGCCCGTCCGAGCAGATCGGCCAGCCGGATGGTGAGTCCCGACCCGAAGGCGTGCACCATCCCCGCCGCCACCAGCAGCAGGGCCGGTGCCACCAGGACCGCCCGCAGCCCGGTCAGGCGCTGGTGGCTCCAGAGTCGGATCGCCAGTCCGCCTGCCAACAGCGCCAGCAGCGGGAACGCGGGGAGCAGTACCGCCCCGAGCCGGTCGGCTCCAGGAAGGGGACCCCCGGCGGCAGCGATGGTCGTCATCCCCCAGCTCGCCCCCATGACCAGCGCCAGATGCCCGGCGCTCAGGATCAGCAGCGCCATGTGCCAGCGGGAGGAGACCCCTTCGAGTCGGAGGGTGGCGAGACCGGCCAGAACCAGCAAGGCCGTACCCAGCGTCGCGGGCCACCCACCTCCGCCGGTGCTCGGGGTCGCCACCGTCAGTGCCACCGCCGTGAGGACGGCGGCAGAATGGATCAGGCCCAGCCGGTGGGCGATGTGGGGGGCGTCCCACAGGCTCCGGTGTCGGAAGTTGAGCGTGAAGGCCGGGTCCCCGTCACCGGCGAAGTCGCGGCGGCGGTGGATGGCGAGTTGGCTCTGGCGGGCCATCCACGCCACTGCCAGCAGGGCGGCGGTCGCCACTCCGGCACCCACCACCAGCAGCCGGCCCTGGTGTCCGCTCACCAGGCCGTTGTTCCATGGGGCCAGCCACCAGCGGTCCTGCAGACAGGTGCCCGAGTTGGCACATTGGAATGAGATCAGGTCGATGGCGCCGGACGCCACATAGGCGGCGACGGTGACGGAGAGAACGAGACCGTACAGGCGGATGACGGCGGCGGCGGCCGACTCGAGGCCGGAGCGGCGGCGGGGCTCGGCCCGCGCAGCCTCACCACCATGCCGCAGCATCCATCCGGCGAGATTGGCGAGGGCGAAGGGGGCGAGAAGCACCCATAACGCCCGCAGCCGGGCCGCCGAAGTGAGGCCGCCCCACGAGTAGCCCTCGCGTGCGAAGCGGGAGGGGATCCGGTCGATCCAGGGCCGGAAGAACCCGGCACTCTCGTCGCCCGCCACCAGCTCGGTGAGGGGGACATCGAGCAGGTCCTCGGGGGAGGCCCCACCCACCCCGTGAACCCGCAGTTCGACCAGTTCGCCGGGAACTGGCGGGCTTCGGTCCTCCGGACGATTGGAGCGAACCATGGCCGCAAGCTAGCCGGGCGAGGTCCTCGTCTCTAGAGAAGAGTCCGCAGCTTGCCCCGATCGACTTTGCCCAGGTGGGTCTGGGGCATCGACTCGACGAACATCACCCGGCGCGGGTGCTTGTATGCCTCGAGACGGGCCAGGACCCACTCTTGCAGTTGGGCCTCATCCACCTCCCCCGACTTGACCACGAAGGCGACCGGACGCAGCAGGCCCGCCTCGTCCTCGATCGGCACCGCCGCCGCCTCCACGACCGCCGGATGCTCGAGCAGGCAGCTCTCCAGCTCCTGGGGCCGGAACCACTTCCCCTTCACCTTGACGGCGTCGTCGGCCCGACCCCGGTGGGTGACATACCCGTCGGCGTCGCGGGACACCAGATCGCCGCCCACCACCCACTCGCCGCGGAAGGTCTCGGCGGTGGCGTCGAGGTCCTGCCAGTAGCCCAGGCCGCGGGAGTCGCCCCGCACCCACAGCCGCCCCACCTCGCCGTCGGGGAGGTCGCCTCCGTCCTCGTCACGGACTGCGATCTCGAAGCCGGGCACCACCCGCCCCAGGGTGCCGGGGCGGACGTCGCCGGGGGCGTTGGTGACGAAGATGTGCCACATCTCGGCCGTGCCCAGGCCGTCGAGAATCTCCACCCCGAAACGCTGCTTCCAGGCGGCGTAGAGGCTCTCGGGAAGGGCCTCGCCGGCCGAGGTCACGAAGCGGAGGTTGGACAGGTCGGCCCCCTCCGTCCGGGGGTGAGACAGCATCTGGTTGATGGCCGAGGGGACGTGGATGAGGATCGTCGGGCGGTGCCGCTCGATCCGGTCGAAGAGGACCTCAGGAGTCGGTCGATCCGGAAACAGGGCGGCGGTGGCTCCAACCGAAAACGGAAAGAAGAGGTTGGCGCCGGTGGCATAGCCGAAGAACAGCTTGGGAACTGCCAGCGTGACGTCGTCCGGGCGGTAGCCGACGTGGCGGGTGTAGAGGGCGGTGGTGTTGGCGAACGAGCGGTGGGTCTGCGGAACCGCCTTGGGCGCGCCGGTGGTGCCCCCCGAGAACAGCCAGATAGCGGGGTCGTCCCGGTGGGTCCCGAACCGCTCGCACCGGCCGCTGCGGTCGAGGTCGTCGATGGCCAGATGGCCGGGAAGCTCGCCCCCCACCACTACCAGGCGGGTCTGCCATGAGGCGGCGGCCGCCGCCTCAGCCACCGCCTCGGCCCGGGCGGCACCCACGATGGTCACCGGGGCGCGGGAGCGGTCGATCATCGTCGCCATGGCTCCGGTTTCCAGTTCGGGGTTGACCATCACCGCCACCGCCCCGATGCGGAGGATCCCGAACAGGGCCCCGACGTAGTCGGCACCGTCCGGCAGAGCCAGCAGGACCCGCTGCTCCGGGGCCAGCCCCAGGCCGCGGAGGGCGACGCCGAAGCTACGGGCCAGGTCGTCGACCTCGCCGTAGGTCAGCGACCCAGAGTCGAGGCGGAGAGCCTCCCGGTCACCCTCACCCCTCTCCACCCGGGCACCCAGGAACTGCTCGTCGATGTTCAGCTGGATGGGCAGATCGACCGCCATGGCCGCCAACCTAACCCGTTTTCGCGACAGAATTGCGCGCGATGGCGCGCAATTCTGGCGCGATAACGGATGCGGGGACCAGTCTCTTCCTAGGCTGGGCCTGCGATGAGCGATTCGGGCCTCTACTACCACGACTATCTCCAGCTCGACCGGCTGCTGGCCAGCCAGGAGCTCGAGAGCGCCAGGGCGGGCGAGGCGATGCACGACGAGATGCTCTTCATCATCGTCCACCAGGCCTACGAGCTGTGGTTCAAACAGATCCGGTGGGAGCTGGAGGACGTGATGGACGCCCTGTCGGGGTCGGTCTTCAGCGAGCACGACACCGGGCGGGTGGTGTCGCGGCTGCGCCGGATCACGGTCATCCAGCAACTCCTCCTCACCCAGATCGACGTGCTGGAGACGATGACGCCGATGGACTTCCTCGACTTCCGCAACCATCTGGTCCCCGCCTCCGGGTTCCAGTCGGTCCAGTTCCGCCTGATCGAGAACCTCCTTGGCGTGCGCCCCGAAGACCGGCTCCTGTTCGAGGGTGCCCCCTACACCCACCGGCTCCAACCCGAGCACCGCTCGCAGGTCGAGGCGTCGGAGCGAGAACTGACCCTCCACGACGCCGTCGACGCCTGGCTGAGCCGGACGCCGTTCCTGGAGGACTTCTCGTTCTGGAACGTCTATGCCGAGGCGGTGCGCTCCATGCTCGCCGCCGACAAAGAGGTGATCGCCACCAACCCCAACCTGGGTGAGGACGAACGCGAGGCCCAGTTGAGCTCATTCCAGAAGACGATGGATCAGTTCGAGGCCGCCCTCGACCCCGACGCCTACGCCAAGCTGGTGGAATCCGGCGCCCGGCGGATGTCGTTCCGCGCCTTCCAGGCGGCGTTGTTCATCTCGCTCTATCGCGACGAACCCGCCCTCCAGGAGCCGCACCGGCTGCTGGAATATCTGCTCGACGTCGACGAGGGATTCACGACCTGGCGCTACCGCCACGCCCTGATGGTTCAGAGGATGATCGGAGCCAAGATCGGGACCGGCGGCTCGGCGGGCGCCAAGTACCTGCTCAAGCTGGCCGAGCGAAACCGGGCCTTCCCCGACCTGCTGGTGCTGCCCACCTTCCTCGTCCCCCGTTCCGCCCGCCCCAAGCTCCCGCCAGAACTGGTCGACCAGATGAGGTTCCGGTACCAGCCGTGAACCCGCTCAAGGACGGGTTCTCCCGGTTCCTCACCGCAGCCCCTGAGCGGCTCCACGCCGCCGCTCACTCCCATCATCCCTGGCCCGACGTCACCTTCGATGCCCATCAGCAAGCCTGGCTCGACGCCGCCCGGCTGGCGGACGACAAGTGGGACCACATCTTCGGGACCGTGTTCCCGTCCGCCCGGTCCCGGGTGGCATCGGTCCTGGGCCTTCCCGATCCCGACTCGTTGGTTTTCGCCCCCAACACCCACGAGTTTGTCCTCCGCATCGCCTCGACCCTGCCCGCTCCGTTCCGGGTCCTCACCTCGGATGCGGAGTTCCATTCCTTCGCCCGCCAGTCCGCTCGCTGGGAGGAGGAGGGCGCCGCCCGCGTCGACCGGGTGGCTGCCGAGCCCTTCGCCAGCTTCCCCGATCGCCTGCTGGAGGCCGCCGGGGAGGGCTATGACCTGGTCTTCGTCAGCCACGTCCACTTCAACTCGGGCTATGTCATCCCCGATCTGGCCGATCTGGTCGCTGCCCTGGATGACGCGCCCACGGTGGTGATCGATGGCTACCACGGGTTCATGGCAGTTCCCACCGACCTGGGACCCGTGGCCGATCGTGTCTTCTACCTCGCCGGCGGCTACAAGTATGCCATGGCCGGCGAGGGCGCCGCCTTTCTCCACGTCCCTCCTGCCGCCGCCGCCCGACCCGTCAACACCGGCTGGTGGGCGGGCTTCGACGCCCTGACCGAGGCACCGGCCGGGGTCCCATACGCCGGAGGGGGCCGGCGCTTCGCCGGAGCCACCGCCGACCCGTCGGGGGTGTATCGGCTGACGGCGGTCCTGGACTGGCTGGATACCGCCGGGGTCACCGTCGAGGACATCCATGCCCATGTCGCCGACCTCCAGGCGAGGCTGCTGGCAAGCCTCGATCCCGGTTCGGCGCAGTCACTCCTGCCTCCGGCCGCCTCGGCCGAGCGAGGCCACTTCCTGACCTTCCGCCGACCCGACGCCGCCCGCCTGTATGAGCGCGCCCACGACCGCCGGGCCATAACCGACTACCGGGGGGATAGATGGCGCCTCGGGTTGGGCATATACCACGACGACAACGACATCGACCGGCTGGCGGACGTCGTCAACTCGATTCTGTGACCAGAAGGAGCAACACGTGGACGTGATCGAATTTCTCGCCCGGGTAGGGGCCGGAACTGCCCTGGCGGCGGTACTCGGAATCGAGCGGGAGGCAAACCGCAAGGCTGCCGGTCTGCGCACCTATGCGATGGTGGGCCTCGGCTCGGCGGTGTTCACCATCATCTCCATGGAGGCATTCGATGCGGCCGACACCTCCCGGGTGGCGGCCCAGATCGTCAGCGGGATCGGATTCCTCGGTGCCGGCGCCATCTTCCGTTCCGGCCCCCTCGTCAAGGGACTGACCACGGCGGCCGGCCTGTGGGCGGCCGCCGCCATCGGGATGGCGGCCGGGACCGGCAACGAGATGTGGGCGCTGATGGCCTCGCTTCTCGCCTCCACCGTCTTCATCGCCCTGCGCTGGTTCGACGCCGCCATCGCCCGCCTGCGCACCGGATCGGTGCTCGAGGTCGACATCAGCCCGGCGGCGGCCTTTCTGACGGTACGCGAGAACCTCGAACTGATCGATCCCGAGTTCGACCTGGTCGACATCCACAATCGCGGCGACGCCGCCACCATGCGGCTGATCGTCTCTTCCGAACGCTCCGAGATGCTCCGCCACGCTCTCTCGGCAATGCCGGATGTGAGCGAAGCCCGGCGAGTGGATAGATGACGGTTGCTCCGGTCGAGGCCAGCGCCGTTCGGGTCGAAGGCCTGCGCAAGCGCTACGGCGACAAGGTGGCGGTGGCCGACGTTTCCTTCGAGGTCGAGCGGGGGGAGATATTCGGGTTGCTGGGTCCCAACGGCTCCGGAAAGACGACCACGGTCGAGTGCATCCAGGGGCTGCGCCACCCCGACGCCGGCAATCTGGCCGTCTTCGGCCTCGATCCGGCGGTCGAAACGGCCCGGGTCCGGACCCTGGTCGGAAGCCAGCTCCAGGAGTCGGCACTGCCGGACCGCCTCAAGGTGTGGGAGGCACTGCGCCTGTTCTCTGTCAGCCGGGGCGTCGATGCCTCCTGGGAGCAGTTGCTGGTCGACTGGGGCCTGGAGGACCGACGCAATGCCGCCTTCGGTGATCTCTCGGGGGGCCAGAAGCAGCGCCTGTTCGTCGCCCTCGCCCTGATCGGCGATCCCCGGCTGGTCATCCTGGACGAAATGACCACCGGTCTCGACCCCGCCGCCCGCCGGCTGACCTGGGAGCTCATCGAGGCCGTCCGCCGGCGCGGCACCACCGTGATTCTCGTCACTCACTTCATGGATGAAGCCGAACGACTCTGCGACCGCCTCGCTCTCCTCCGCTCCGGAACGGTGGTGGCCACTGGCACGGTGCCCGAACTCGTCGCGGCGTCCGGTGCAAAGGCCGAGGTGAGGTTCACCGCCGCCGGTGTCACGGACACGCTCCGGTCCATCGACGGCGTCGAGTCGGTGGAGGTCGGAGAGGGCGGAGAGGTGCGGGTGCTGGGATCGGGTCCGATCCTCGCCCACATCGCCCACGCTCTGGTTGAGCAAGGCATCGCTCCACCGGATCTGCGTGTTCACCTCCCCTCACTGGAGGACGTCTACATGCAGTTCGTCGACGGGCCCGGGGCGAAGTGATGTCCGCCGCCGCCACGCTCGCCTGGGTGGAGCTCAAGCTGCTGATGCGGGAACCGCTCACTCTCGTATTCGTACTGGTCCTGCCACTGGCGATGCTCTACGTGCTCAACGGCGTCTTCGGGTCCTCCCCCGCCGACCCCTCGGTGTGGGAGGGCATCGGGGCGATCGACTTCTATACCCCCTCCTATGTGGCCCTGGTGGCGGCCACCGTCGGGATTCTCTCGGTGCCTGTCCACCTGGCCGGCTATCGCGAGAACGGGGTCATCCGCCGCTTCCGCGCTTCTGCAATTTCGCCCGGTGTCCTGGTCGTCGCTCACACGGTGGTGGCGACGATCATCGCGACGCTGAGTTCGGTCGTGCTCGCGGTTGCCTCCGCGCTGGGCTACGAGGCCTCGCTCCCGACGGACTGGGTGTCAACCTTGGGCGCATTCGCATTCGTGACGATCGGCTTCGCCGTCCTGGGTTCGGCGATCGGAGCGATCATGCCCACGGCCCGGGCGGCCCAGGGGCTCGGGGTCCTCCTCTTTTTCGTCTTCATGATGCTGGGCGGAGCCGGTCCTCCCCTCGAGATCCTGCCCGACACGATGGCGGACATCGCCGAGTTCCTCCCTATCACCCATGCCGCCCGCCTGCTGCGCGGCGCCTGGCTGGGAGAGGGATGGGAATCGGTGCCGGCCCTGGTGGTGGGCGGGATGCTGGTGGTGGGGGCGACAGTGGCGATGTGGCGTTTCGCCGAGGACTGACCCCGTATCCTCGGAAGAGGACCTTTTCGCAACTGAGAGGAAGCCAAGTGGAAAAAGAGAGCCCGTCGCGACTAATTACCGCCCGCATCGACGAGATCGGTGGATGGAAGGGCGAGATGCTGTCTCGGATCCGGGGCTTGATCAAGGAGGCCGACCCCGAGGTGATCGAAGAGGTCAAGTGGCGGAAGCCTTCGAATTCGATGCTGGGAGTCCCTGTGTGGTCACACGACGGGATCATCTGCACCGGCGAGACTTACAAGGAAAAGGTCAAGCTCACCTTCGCCAAAGGAGCCTCGCTGGATGACCCTGCGGGTCTCTTCAATTCCGGCCTCTCGGGTGGCACCCGCCGGGCCATCGACCTGCGTGAGGGAGACGAATTCGACGAGGACGCCTTCAAGGCACTCATTCGGGCGGCCGTCGCCCACAACGAGTCCTAGCGGTAGGACCGAACTCAGCGGATGACCCACCACACGATGGGTGCGACGACTCCGATGAGGGCGGCAACCACCATGAACAGCCCGCCCATCAAGACCCGGACCATCCGGTCCATCCGATCCTCGAACCGGTCCATCCGCTCCTCGAACCGGTCCATCCGCTCTCGAGACGATCGAATCGCCCCCGTTGCTCGTCCCGAAAGGCGAGCAGGTCCGACTTGGTCAAGACCTCGCTGGCTTCGATCTCGGGCAGGTAACTCATCAGAGCCTCCGCTCGCTGCGGGCCGAGCAGTTCGGTGAGACCATTTTACAGATCGAGGCGGGCGGCTTCTTGGCGGTCATGGGTTGAAGGTGACGGAATCCAGGCAGCGGTTCAAGACCTCTGTGGCGCTACAACGGCACGAGATCGCCCTAGGCTGGTCGCCGAGCCCGTCGACGGCATCGAGTCGTTGGCCGCCGGCTACGGGCCTGAAGACGCCGAGCGCTTCCTGGAGATGGCAACGATGCCGACTCCGATCCTCGCTTCGCCGGACGGTACGGCGTTCGCCGATGTGTCGTGGTTCTGGGACTCGCCCTCGATCCGGATCCGCAGTCTGCTCGAGGATGGGTCCCTGGTCGAGACGCTCCGGCTCTGGGACCACTCTCCCGGACTTCCACAGGCGTTGCAGTCCTTTCGGCAGAACCTGGAGCTTTACCGGGAGATGACTCGCGCCTCCACGCCAGACCGGGGGCGTTCCATCCAGGTGGTACCCGATGCCGGCCCGGCCGAGATGTGGCAGGCTCACCAACGTCACCTGACCAGCACGCACAACCTTTTCCTGGCAACCCTCGTCGCCTACATATTGACGGCGCTGGTGCTCGGAATCTTCGTCGGCGTGTCCTACGGCACAGTACCCATGCTCGCCACGGGCGCCGTCGCCGTGCTCGGCTACGTCCCGATCGCCCGCTGGGTCCTGACCCGGCTCCGCTACCTGCCGGAGTCGCTCCGGCCCCGCTTTACCCGGTGACCACCGGGAGGCGCTCCAGCGCCGCCGCCACCTTCTCTTCGGGGTAGTCGTAGTCGACCAGGTCGCCGCGCAGGAAGGCGTCGTAGGAGGCAAGGTCGAAGTGCCCGTGGCCGCACAGCGCGGTGAGGATCACCTTCTCCTCCCCCGATTCCCGCGCCTTGATCGCCTCCCGGGCGGCGGAGGCGAGGGCGTGGGTCGGTTCCGGGGCGGGGATGATCCCCTCGGAGCGGGCGAACTGGACCGCCCGCTCGAAGCATTCGATCTGGCCGATCGCCTCGGCCTCAACCAGCCCCATCTCGTACACGTGGCTGATGAGAGGAGCCATGCCGTGGTAACGGAGGCCGCCGGCGTGGATCGGTTCGGGGACGAAATCGTGGCCCAGGGTGTGCATCTTCACCAGCGGGGTCATCCCGGCGGTGTCGCCGAAGTCGTAGGCGTACACGCCCTTGGTGAGCGAGGGCGAGGCAGTGGGCTCGACGCAGCGGATGACCGGGTCCATCTTCCCGGCCAGTTTCTCGCGCAGGAACGGGAAGGCGAGTCCGCCGAAGTTGGAACCGCCGCCGGTGCAACCGACGATCACGTCGGGCTGTTCGCCCGCCTTGTTCATCTGCACCAGCGCCTCTTCCCCGATCACGGTCTGGTGCATGAGGACGTGGTTGAGCACCGACCCGAGCGCATAGTTGGTGTCGGGATTCTGGGCCGCCACCTCTACGGCCTCGGAGATGGCGATGCCGAGGCTGCCCGGGCTGTCGGGGTCCTGGGCCAGGATCGCCCGCCCCGACTCGGTCAGGTTGGAGGGAGAGGGATGGACGGTGGCACCCCATGTCTCCATCATCGAGCGGCGGTAGGGCTTCTGATCGAAGCTGATCCGCACCTGCCATACCTCACACTCCAGGCCGAACAGGGTGGTGGCGAGGGCAAGGGCCGAACCCCACTGGCCGGCTCCGGTCTCGGTGGTCAGCTTGCGGACGCCCGCCTTGGCGTTGTAGTAGGCCTGGGGGACGGCAGTGTTGGGCTTGTGCGACCCGGCCGGGCTGGTGCCTTCGTACTTGAAATAGATGCGGGCCGGGGTGTCGAGGGCCTTTTCGAGGCGGCGGGCTCGATACAAGGGCGTGGGACGCCACAGCTTGTAGACGTCAATGACCTCCCCGGGGATGTCGACGTACCGCTCCTGGGTGACCTCTTGCATGATGAGATCCATCGGAAAGAGCGGGGCCAGGTCGTCGGGACCGATCGGCTCGTGAGTGCCGGGGTGGAGCGGCGGTGGCGGAGGCTCGGGCAGATCTGCGACCAGGTTGTACCAGGCCTGGGGGATCTCCGACTCGTCGAGCAAGATCTTGGTCACGTCCGCCATTCGGCTTCCCTCCTCGAGAACGGTTGCGAGTGTGAACGTACCAGCCCTGGCCGGGAGGCGAGGGCCAGCCGGCGAATACCTCGGTTTCTGCCGTCCACGGGCCTTGTGCATCGACCCCACCCGGGGGAGCATGGAGGGGTGCGTCGTCTTCTTGCTCTCGTGCTGGTGCTCGCCCTTGGGGTGAGTGCCTGCGGTGACGCCGCTCCTCCGGCCACCTCGACACCGCCCCCTTCGGTGACGGCCGCCGTCGAGTCGTCGACCGTTCCTTCGGCTCCCACCACCACCACCAGCATCTCCACCTCCACCTCCTCAACCACCACGACCACCCCGGTCGCTTCGGATCGGGAGATGCTCGATCGGTCGGTGCTCACCCTCGGTCTCGGCAATGAGACCTCGGGCCGATTCCAGCTCATCCCGAATCAGGAGAGCCGTCTCAGCCGGACCACGGGCACCTACTGGCTACTCCCCGACGGCAACGTCTACACACGGTTCGACCTGGATGTCGCCCTGATCAGAGAGGAGATGGAAGGGCTGGTCGGCCGCCTGTCCGCTCACCAGGACCTGGCGGGAACCGATCTGGTCTCCGCGCTCCAAAATCACCATGCGGGCAACGAATTCCAGGTCGGCATCGCCGACACGGTGCGCTGGTTCGATCTCCGGGTGCCGACTCTAGAGTTGATCGAGCAAGCCAACCTGGTCATGGGCGCAGGGGTATTCTCCGGTGGCTCCGTGCCCGCGGACTGCGCGCAGAGCCTCACCGACTACGAGGCGGCGGCGCGCGACTGGGTGGCGGACCTCGATCCAAAGATCGACGAGGCCGGTACCTGGGTGTTTCCCGTGGACGACTTCGACGCCGCTCTGGCCGGTCCCGTCGCTGGGTTGGACTCCTGTGGTCGGGTGATCGACGAGGCGGCCGCCCCTCCCGAGGTCGAGTTCCGGGTCACCGCCCTGGGCGACTCCACCATGGTGGAGGTGCTGGCCGACGACGGGCTCTACACCGACCACGAACCGGCCCCCCAGTTCACGGTGATGATGCAGCCCGATGCCGCCGTAGGCGAGCTGCCCCAACCGCTCTCTCCGGCCCCGCTGCTGGGCATCGTCTCCACCTACCTGGCCGCCATCGGTGCCTGCGGCGAGCTGCCCCGGGCGCATACCGCGATAGCGGGGGGCGACTCGTGGGACGACCCCGCCGACGAGCCGTTCACCGGGGTCACCTTCCTCGCCAACCGGCTTGCCTGCCCCGGGGATGCACCCGACGACGTAGTCAGTCCGTGACGGCGGTGGCCACCAGTTCGATCCGGGCCGCCGGGTCGAACAGCTCGGTGACGCCGAACAATGCCATGGCCGGGAAGTGGCGGCCGAACACCTCCCGATAGGCGGACCCGATCGGCCCCAGCGAGTTCCGGTAGGCGGCCACGTCGGTGGTGTAGATCACCATGCGCGCCAGAGATTCCGGCGGGAACCCGGCCTCCTCCATGCACCTCGCCACCGCCGCCAGCGCCTGGCGGAATTGGACCAACAGGTCGTCGTCGATGCTGCCGTCGGCCCGGTGGCCGGTCTGGCCGGACACGTAGAGCACCCGCGATCCTTCGGCGGCCACGGCGTGGGAGAAGCCGACCGGCTCGGGCAGACCCGGGGGATTGATGATCCGGTTCACGCTCATCTCCCCTGCCAGCGCGGGTCGCGCTTCTCGGTGAAGGCCCGATGGAACTCGGCATGGTCTTCAGTCGTCATCAGCAGCGCCTGGGTCAGGGCTTCCATCTCGATCGAGGCGGAGAGACCCATGTCCTGTTCGGCGGTGAGCAACTTCTTGGTGGCGGCGTAGGCGAAGGTGGGGCCATCTGCCAGACGGCGGGCGAGGGCGGCCGTCTCGGCCCGGAGGGCATCGTCGTCCACCACCCGGGTGGCGAGGCCGATGGCGGCGGCCTCGTCGGCGTCCACCCGATCGCCCAGCATCAGCAGTTCCGTTGCCCGAGCCAGGCCCACCACCCGGGGGAGCAGGTAGGCCGAACCCATGTCGGCCCCGGCCAGGCCCACCTTCGTGAAGAGGAAGTGGAAGGTGGCGGAGCGGGCCAGCAGACGGAAGTCGGAGGCGAGGGCGATAACCGAGCCCGCTCCCGCCGCCACCCCGTTGACGGCTGCGATGACCGGCATCGGCAACTGGCGGATCCCCTCCACCACCGCCCCGGTCATGCGGGTGAAGTCGAGCAGCGAGCGCGAGTCCATTTCCAGCAAGCGCCCGATGATGTTGTCGACGTCGCCGCCCGAGCAGAAGCCCCGGCCCCGGCCGGTGATGACCAGCACCGACAGGTCGTCCCGATGGGGCAACTCGGCGAGGAGGTCGCGCAGGTCGGCATACACGTCAAAGGTGAGGGCGTTGAGACGGTCGGGACGATCGAGGGTGACGGTAGCCACCCCGTCGGTGATGTCGAGAGAGAAGTGGTCCCACGACTCGGTGAACCCGGCAGAGGCGCGGAACGGGCTCACTTCTGAAGACCGCCCCCGTCGAGAACGATGCTCTGGCCGTTGATGGCACCCGAGCCAGGGTGGGCCAGGAAGGCGACGGCGTGGGCCACCTCGGCCGGGAGAAGCAACCGGCCCAATGGAACCATTTTGGCGAGCAGATCCCGGGCCTTGTCTTCATCGATGCCGGTCTTGTCGCCCATCCGGCTCACCGTGTTGTCCGTCATCGGGGTGTCGACGTAGGCGGGACAGACCGCGTTGGCAGTCACTCCGGTGCCGGCCACCTCGGCCGCCACCGCCCGGATGAACCCGAGGGCGGCGTGCTTGGAGGCGGTATAAGCGGCCGTGTAGCGGGAGCCGAGATGGGAAGCCACCGAGGCGATCGTGATGATCCTCCCCCGGTCCCTTGCCCGCATCGCTTCCAGGACGGCCCGGGTGCACAGGAACGGGCCGGTGGCGTTGACCCGCAACGTCCACTCCCAATCCTCGAGTGTGACCCGGTGGACCGGAGCCGAGGGCGCCACCCCGGCGTTGTTGACCAGCACGTCGACATCCCGTCCCTCGAAGAAGCCGGCCACCGCCTCGGGATCGGTCACGTCGAGGACCGCCGTCTCCACCTCCCCCGGGGCCGAAGCGGCGGTTTCGGCCAGGGCATCCGTGTCCCGGCCGGTCGCCACCACCCGGTAGCCCTCCTCCACCATCCGGTGCACCACCGCCCGGCCGATCCCCCGGCTGCCGCCGGTCACCACACAAAGTCCATTCATCGGCCGCAACCTAGCGGATGCGCGCCTTCCGGGACTCGGGTATGGGCCTCAACGAGGTGGTACCTTGGCGGCATGGACACCGTTCCCTCCCTCGACGAGGTACGCGCCGAACTGGCCGCCATCCACGAGGAACTCCTTACGTTGCCCACCGACAACTACAGCCGCAGGGTGGAACTGCAGGACCGCCGCAACGAACTGCGCGCCCTGTCCCACGACCTCACCCGCCAGCTACCCGAGAGCGCCCGCAACGCACTGACGGCGGAGTTCCAGCGCCTGGCCAAGGAGCGAGATCGGATCCTCAACCAGCTCCTCTCCCCCACCGGCGAATCGGTGGGCGACACCGGGGTTCCCGAGCAGATGACGCGAGCCATCAACGCCGCCATCGAGAGTGGGCTGGGTCTCGACGAGGTCGAGCGGGAGATACGGCGGATTCTCGACCGACTCCGGGATCAATGACCCTGACCGACACCCAGGCTCACCTCCTGGAAACGGCCGAGGCCGCCGGGGCGGTCCTGACGACCGCAACCCCGGGCCGGATAGACCGCCGGCTGGTCGGGAGTCTGGCGGAGGCCGGCCTGCTCGCCCGCCTCTATCCCGAGAGTGGACTCTCCGCCACCGAACTGTGCCTGATCCGCCAGGGGTTGGCCCGAACGAGCAGCGAGGCCGAGACCGCATTCGCCATGCAGGGACTGGGCTCTTACCCCATCCACCAGGCGGCTCGCCCCGAGGTGCGGGAGCGATGGATCCCCCAGGTGATGACGGGACGGGCGGTACCCGCCTTCGCCCTCACCGAGCCGGAGGCGGGATCGGACGCCGCCGCCCTGTCACTGCGGGCGGAACCGGACGGAGACGGGTGGCGGCTGACGGGGGCCAAAGCGTGGATATCGAACGCCCCCGACGCCGACGTATACGTCGTGTTCGCCCGCACCACCCCCGAGGCAGGGTCCCGGGGAGTGTCGGCTTTCGTCGTCCCCGGCGACAGCCCCGGGCTGGAGGGCGAGGCAGTCGACATGGTGTCGCCCCACCCGATCGGCCATCTCCGCTTCGAGGAGGTGGCGGTTCCCGCCGAGCACCTCCTCGGCGAGCCCGACCGGGGATTCGCCGTCGCCATGGCCACCCTCGACCTGTTCCGTCCCTCGGTAGGCGCCTTCGCGGTGGGGATGGCCGAAGCCGCACTCCGCATCGCCTCCGACCATGCCTCGCAGCGGCATGCTTTCGGCAAGCCCATCATCGACTTCCAGGCCGTCTCCCATTCTTTGGCGGAGATGGCGGCACGCACCGCCGCCGCCCGCCTGCTCGTCTACGAGGCAGCCGCCGCCTACGACCGCGGCGACCGGGAAGCCCTGACCGGGTTGGCGGCGATGGCCAAGCTCACCGCCACCGAGACCGCCCAGATGGTGGTGGACGGAGCCGTGCAGATCGTCGGCGCCCGCGCCCTCGAATCGTCCCACCGGCTGGCCCATCTCTACCGGGACGTGCGCGCCCCCCGCATCTACGAGGGCACCTCGGAGATCCAGCGCAACATCATCGCCCGGGAGATCCGGGCGGGACGGCTCACCTGGTAGGGCTCAGTCGGCCCGGGCCACCCGTGAGCGAACCATGATGCAGGCGTCGGCGATGTACTCGGCGTCGGACTCCTGCAGGAGGCGGAGTAGTTCGGGGCTCTCTGCCCCCGGCTGCACCCAGATCCGGTCGTAACCGACGTCGAGCGCCTGGCGCACCACCTTGACCCCGATCTCCGCCGGGACGACGAGGTCGATGATGTCGGGCGCTACGGGCAGGTCGGCCACCGTGGCGTAGGCGGCATCGCCGTCGACGGTGTCGCGACCGGGATTGACGGGATAGACCCGGTACCCCTTCCGCTTCAGGTCCTTGTAGATGACGTTGCCGTACTTCTCGGCATTGTCGGTGGCTCCCACCACGGCAATGGTGGCGTCGGGGTCTTGCAGCTTCCGGGTCAGCGGGTCCATTCGGCCTCCAGGGTCGGGACTAGGTCGGTCAGGGAGTTCACGCTGCGGTCGGGTTCGGGGCGGAACAGGCCCCAGGGACGGCGGGCGAGATAGCAGCCTCTCATGCCGGCGGCCTGGGCGCCGGCCACGTCCCAGTCGTGGGCGGCCACCAGGGTCATCTCCTCGATTGCCGAACCACACTCGTCGGCGGCGTGGCGATAGACCTCGGGTGCGGGCTTGAAACGGCCCACGGCGTCCACCGACATGATCCGTTCGAAGAGGTCGGTCAAGCCGGCATTCTCCAGCTGGCGATGGGCCAGATCCGAAGAAGAGTTGGTGAGAGCCGCCAGACGCTCGCCCTTGCCGGCCAGTGCCTCCAGACCGGGACGGGCGTCGGGGTGGGCGGGCAAGTCGCCCATCCCCTCCATGAGTCCATGCGCCTCCTCGCCGGAGATCTCGTGCCCGCCACGGGAAGCCATCGACCTCAGCACCTCCGCCCCCAATTGCTCGAAGGCCCGGTGATCGTCGAGGTGGTTGGCCACCAAGGAACGATGAAGGAGACGGGCGAACCACTCCGCCGCCCCCGAACCGGAGGGGAGAGCTCTGGCCAGACGGGTACCGAGCGGGGACACGTCGAGCAGGGTCTCGTTGACGTCGAAGACGAACCAGCTGCTCATCGCTCCACCGCTCCCTGCATCGCCTCGATGGCGGCCACCAGGTCGGCCGGGACGGGAACGGGACGGAAGTCCTCGCCCGAAACCACCACCTGGATCTGCTTGCCTTCGGCCACCGGACGCCCCGAGCCCTCCTCCCACGTGAGGAGGCGGATCGTCATCGAGGTGTTGCCGATCTTCTCCACCCTGGCTCCGGTGACCAGGGTGTCGCCCAGCCGGGCGGGCGAGCGGTAGTCGATCTCCATCCGCCCCAGCACCACCTCGACCTCGCCCCAGGGGTACCCGATCTCGTCGAAGAGGTCGGTGAGGGTGTCGTCGAAGTAGGTGGCGTAGTTGCCGTTGAAGACGATCCCCTGGGCGTCGGTGTCCGAATATCGCACCTTGCGCACATACGTCACCGGCCAGTCCATCGCCCCAAGGTACCGGGCCGCCGGGCCGATCCGTGTCCGGGTGCCACAATGCCCTCAGGAGGTGCGGTAGATGGAAGTGACAGTCGACGGCGGACCGCTCAGCGTCGAGCAGGTGGCCGAGGTGGCGGCGGGCCGGGCCACGGCCCGGGCGTCGAGTGCGATCGCCGGGACGATGGCGCCTGCTCGCGAGGTCGTCGATAGGGCCGTCACCGAGGGCCGGCGCGCTTACGGCATAACCACCGGTTTCGGGGCTCTGGCCTCGACTCGCATCGACCCTTCCCAGGCGCGTGCCCTGCAGGTGAACCTGTTGCGCAGCCACGCCGCCGGGGTGGGCGAGGCGATTCCGGACGAGGTAGTCCGGGCCATGCTGCTGCTGCGGGCCCGCACCCTCTCCCAGGGCCACTCGGGAGTACGGCCGGTGGTGGTGGAGCGGCTGCTCGACCTGCTCGACCGCGACATTCTCCCGGTCGTGCCTGCCTTCGGCTCGGTGGGAGCCTCCGGCGATCTAGCTCCCTTCGCCCACCTCGCCCTGCCCCTGATCGGCGAGGGAAGCGTGCGCTTCGAGGGGACGGCGCGACCCGCCGGCGAGGTGCTGGCCGAGGTCGGGATCGAACCCCTCCGCCTGGAGGCCAAGGAAGGCCTCAGCCTCCTCAACGGCACCGAGGGGATGAGCGGGATGCTGTGCCTCGCCATTACCCGGACGGAACGGCTGACTGCGATCGCCGATCTCGCCGTGGCCCTCTCGGTGGAGGCGCTGATGGGCTCGGCCCGGCCCTTCCGTCCTCAGATCCACCGTCTCCGCCCCCACCCCGGCCAGATCGAGTCGGCCCGCCGCATCGCCGCCCTGCTGGAGGGCTCGGAGATCGGAGCCAGCCACGCCGACGACTTCATCCACGCCGTCCAGGACGCCTACTCGCTGCGCTGCGCCCCCCAGGTCCACGGCGCCGCCGCCGACACCATCGCCCACGCCCGCCGGGTCGTCGAGATCGAGCTGGGGTCGGTGGTGGACAACCCGATCGTCCTCCCCCAAAGCGGCGAGGTGGTATCGGGCGGCAATTTCCACGGACAGCCCCTCGCCTTCGTGGCCGACTTCATGACGATCGCCGTCACCGAGCTCGGCTCGATCTCCGAACGTCGCACCGACCGCCTGCTCGACCCCGAGCGGTCCCACGGTCTCCCCGCCTTTCTCTCCCCTCAGCCCGGGCTCCACTCCGGCTACATGCTCGCCCAGTACACCGCGGCGGCGCTGGTGGCTGAGAACCGGGTCCTGTCTCATCCCGCCTCGGTGGAGTCGATTCCCACCTCGGGCAGCCAGGAGGACCACGTCTCGATGGGTTGGGGGGCGGCCCGCAAGCTGGCCGAGGTGATCGAGAAGACCACCTGGGTACTGGCGGTCGAGCTGGTGTGCGCCGCCGAGGGCGTATCAGGACGGGCACCACTCCGCCCCTCCCCCCGCACCAGGGAAGCGATCGAGGCGATTCGCAACCGGGTGCCCCCGCTCACCGAAGACCGGCCGATCGGCCCCGACATCGAGACGGTGGCAAGCATGATCGAAGAGGGCGCCCTCGACGGGCTGGCGTGATGGAACCACTCGTCATCACCGGCATCGGGGAACTGGCCACCAACGACCCCGTCACCGGCACGCTGTCGGAGGGGGCGGTAGTGACCGAGGGAGAAGCGGTGGCCTGGGCGGGACCGGCCGGCGACCTCCCCTCCGGCTGGGCAGGTGCCCGGACGATCGATGTGGAAGGGCGGGCCGTGATGCCGGGCTTCGTCGACGCCCACACCCACCTCGTCTTCGCCGGCGACCGCTCCGACGAGTTCGCCCGCCGAATGGCGGGCGAGTCGTATGCCGACATCTCCGCCGCCGGAGGCGGGATCCTCTCCACCGTGGCCGCCACCCGTTCCGCCGACCGCCGCCGGCTGGTGGCAGGAGCCCGCCGGCGCATGGAGCGAATGCTGGCGGCCGGAACCACCACCGTCGAGATCAAGTCGGGCTACGGGCTCGACATCGCCACCGAACTACTGATGCTGGAGGTGGCCGAGGAGGCCGCGGCGGGATTCCCCCTCACCCTGCGCCGCACCTTCCTCGGCGCTCACACCGTTCCCTCCGAGTACCGCACCGACCCGGCGGCTTACGTCGAACTGGTGGTGGAAGAGATGCTGCCCGTCTGCGCGCCGCACGCCGACTACTGCGACGTGTTCGTGGAGGAAGGTGCTTTCGGCGTGGAGGAGGCCCGGCGCATCCTCACCGCCGCCGCCTCCCACGGCCTGGGTGCCCGGGTCCACGCCGAGCAACTGGGTCATTCGGGCGGAGCCGCCCTGGCCGCCGAGCTGGGAGCCGTCTCTGCCGACCATCTCGACCACATCACGACTGCGGAGGCGAAGGCGCTGGCGGCGGCGGGGACCGTGGCCACGCTAGTGCCGGGAGCCTCCTTCCAGCTCCGCTCCCCCCAGGCCCCCGGCCCGATGCTGTGGGATGCCGGTGTCACGGTCGCCATCGCCACCGACTGCAACCCCGGCACCTCCTATGTCGAGTCGATGCCGTTCGTGGTGGCATTGGCCGTCACCCAGATGGGCCTCACCGTCGAACAGGCGGTGTGGGCCGCCACCCGCGGCGGCGCGCTTTCGCTGGGGATGGACGACCGGGGACGTCTCGCCCCCGGCGACCGCGCCGACCTGATCGTCCTCGACGCCCCCTCGGTGGCCCACCTCGCCTACCGCCCCGCCACCCCCCTCGTCTCCACCGTCATCACGGGGGGAAAGATCCGAACCTGAGGTTCCTGTGTACCCAGGCGGTACAAAACTCTCTCGAGTTCAGCCCATACGGCTCCGGGACAGTGGCGTGGGCTCAGCACTTCACATCCTCGGTCCCCGCTTGTCATTCTTGCTTTAGCAATTCGATCACGAAGATGTCTTCATCTCGCAGAGACACCCGCCCGTTTTCGACCGAGGCACCACGTCGGCGCCGTCTCGATCTAGTCGGTCCACCAGCTCATCGAGCACACCTACGAGAGAGTCGTCAGTCACAGCCTCTCCAGGTGGTCGGAGGCTCAGAAACCATAGCGCCCGGCAACGGAGCGGCAGCCCTGGTCCTGTCGAATCCGCCTACTGCTGACGAAGGGCCGATGAACCTCTCAGTGTGTTGGACTGTTCATCGGGCGACGGCGGCGTCGTAGTCGACCACGTTGAGCCTGCCGCGGAGAAAGGCCCCGCCGGCATGGTGCCGGCGGGGCCTTTCTCGAGAGAGTTCTGTACCGTGATGGTACAGCCGAACCTCAGGTTCGCTCTACGGGGTGAAGCCGCCGGTCAGGTTCTCCATGTCGGTGACCTGGTCGGCCGGGGGTGGCTCGATCGTCACCGGCTGGCCGAAGTCGAAGAAGTCGAAGGTCATGGTCATCGACTCGAACTCCTCGGCGTCCTCCAACTGGGAGGCATCGGCGGTGATCGCCATCCGGTGCACGAGACCGTCGTCGGCCACCCATAGGTTGAGCGGGAAGCTGGCGTCCGGCTTGAAGCCCTGCTCTTCGAGTTCGTCGACCTCCTCCTCGCTCATCTCGGCCATCCACTCCTCGTCGATCATGATCTGATACTGGGTGGTGGAAATGCCGCGGACCTCCGCCGTGCCGAGCACCTCGACCCGGCCCTCGGCATCCTTGAAGGAGTCGAGGAAGCTGCCCGGGTCGGAGGGGGCGGCCCCGGGGGACATGTCATCGGCCACCGAATCGTCGTCGGCCGGCATCGAGACCCACTCGGTCTCGGCTCCGAGGAAGGCGGTGAAGAAGGGGAACTTCATGTAGACGGTGTCACCGATCTCGCGGACCTCCATCGACCCCATCAGTTCGGCCATCTCGGGCGGGATCTCCTCGCCCCCCATCGCCGCCATCGCCCCGAAGTCCATCACCATGGCGCTGTCGCCGGTGGTGGGATCGGTGGAGACAGAAAACGGCATCTCCACGGTTTCGGCCGGGGCATCGGCCAGACCTTCCATGCGGATCAGTCCTTCCACGCGGGAAGGAGCCGACTCGGCGGTCTGGGCCATCGCCCGCTGCAATGAGGCAAGGTCGCCGCTCACCTCGCCTTCGCCGCCGGCGGTCGTGGTCGTCGAGTCCCCGCTGGTGGTCGTGGTGGCAGGCGCGCTCGTGGTGGTGGTCTCGTCAGCAGCCGTGGAGGATGTGGTGGCCTCGACCGCGGTGGTGGAAGTGGTATCCTCGGCGGCGTCGCCCCCGCAGGCAGCGAGGACCAGCGCCATCGAGAGCGCGATGTAGAGCTTCTTGGATTTCAACTTGATGGCCTTTCCGGGGATCGATCCGTCCCCTCATCGGCTCATTTATAGGCGCGGTTGAGAATTACCAGGCCCCCACCACGGTGTTGCCTGCCCCAACGCCCCTGTTGCCTGCCCCACCACCACCGTTACCAGGCCCCACCGCCGCCGCCACCACCACCGCCGCCACCACCGCCGGAGAAGCCACCTCCGCCACCCGAGCTCGAGGGCGGGCTGAAGGCGCCCTGGAGGGCGGACTCGAGGCCGGCGAAGGCGTTCTCGCTCGAGCCTCCGCTGTAGCCGTGGTTGCCGTACCAGTAGATGCTCGACTGTTCGGCCAGTTCGGCCGGGGCCGACAGCCGTGCCTTCTCCAGCACTTCGGAGGCGACCCCGAAGGCGACGCCGTAAACCAGGAAGCGGTCCCACAGCGCCATCGAGATGGCGGGAGCCTCCTCCAGCCGGGAGAAGTCGCGCAGGTAGCGCTCGAAAGCCTCCCACCGGGCCGCGATCCTGGCTCCCTCTTTGGTTCTTCGCACCCTGACCCGGCGGGGCCCGGCCAGAGCCAGGAACACCACCCCATTGACGACCATGGCGATCGTCACGGTGAAGGCGGCGATGCCGGTCATCATCGAGCCGCCGGAAAGGCGGGCGGCGATGAAGACCCCGAGCACGCCGAGGCCGATGAAACCGGCCGCGATCCACCCCACCCGTCTGGTGCCGGATCGGTCGAGCAGCTTGCGGCTCTCCAGCACCTGGGGTACCGCCTTGGCGAACGACTGGTACGAGGAGGCGTGGGCGCGGGCGTCCTCGCGGATCAGGTTGCGGAACTCGTTGAGCGGCTGAGGGCCGCCGTCGAGGATCCGCTCGATGATTGTGTAGGCGTGTCGCTCGTACTGGGTGAGCCGTCCCGGATCAGGCCCCAGCGCCAGCTCCAGGTCGCTGATCTGTTCGCTGCGCAGCCCTAGGAAGGTCTGACGTTCTATTGAGATAGGCCGGGCCTCGATGAAGCCCCGGGAAATGAAGTCGAACAGCGTGGCGGTGAACGCCCGCTCGTCCACCTTTCCTTGAGTGAGCAGGGCAGCCACCGCCGCCGGCGGCAGATCGTCGGGTGGCTCCTGCTCGTACTCCCGGTCGTACTCGACCCGCGGCTCCCGGCCGTAGCCGAGGTAGACCACCAGAGCCGCGGCCACGGCGGGGATCACCGCCAGCAGGGCTCCCCAGGTGACGGCGTTGCGGATGCGGGCCGACTGTTCGGCCGAGGCCCGAGCGATCTGGACCTCATCCTCCTCGATGACGGTGAGGCCGTTGCCGGGGATGACGGTTCCGCCGTCACTGGTCAGGAGCAGTGACCGCGGGAAGGCAACCCGGAACTCCACGAACTGGCCGGAGGGGATATCGGTGGCCACCAACCGGGGCTCGACGCCGCCTTCGCCGAGCGAAGTCTCGCCGGCGACGGACTCGGGGTGGCCCCAGACGAACACGTCACCGTCGGCGGCTCCGGCGGGGATCGCCATCGAGGCCGTCAGACGGTCGAGGCTCACCGTCCACTCCGGGCCCCACACCTGGTGATAGACGTCCACGTAGTCGTCGTAGATCTTGGCCAGGCCCTCCATCCGGTACCGGACCTCGAAGGTCCGCCGCTCGTCGGTGGCCTCGTAATGCCACACCACCCGGATCCGACCGCCCAGGTCGCGCACTCCGAAGGTGCCGGCGGGAGCCGAACAGCCCAGGTCGGTGCAGGCGCCGGGCTGGTAGACGGCCGCCCCCTCCGACACCGAGACATTGGTGACTGTCTCCCCCGACCGCAGTGGGATCTCCCGATAACCGCCGCTAAAGGCGCCGTCGAACTCGTAGGTGAGGCGCTCGGTGACCGTGACGGCCCCGTCGGACTCGACCCGGATCTCGACCTCGGCCTCGGGCAGGCGATACTCGCGCGCCACCGCCGGGAGCGCGACCATCCACAGGACGACAAGGAGCCCGCCAACGGCCAGGCGCCGCATACGGCTCAGAAGTCCACCGCCGGCGGGGTGTCGGCCTCGTCGCCGGCCTCGAAGAAGGGCCGGGTCTTGAAGCCGGCCACCCCCGCCACCAGGTTGGTGGGCACGGTCTGGACGGCGTTGTTGTAGGAGAGGACGGAATCGTTGTAGATCTGACGGGAAACGGCGATGCGGTCCTCCGTCTCGGCGAGCTGGGTCTGGAGCTCGGCGAAGTTGGGCGCCGCCCGCAATTCCGGGTAGGACTCCGCCAGCGCAAAGAGGCGTCGCAGGGCGTCGGTGAGCATGTTCTCGGCATGGGCCTGCTCCTCGGGGCCGGCGGCCGCCTGAGCGGCGTTACGCGCCTCCACTACCGCCTCGAGAGTGTCGCGTTCGTGGGAGGCATAGCCCTTGACGGTCTCGACCACGTTGGGGATCAGGTCGTAGCGACGCTTGAGCTGGACGTCGACCTGGGCCCAGGCGTTGTCGACCCGGTTGCGCAGCTGGACCAGCCGGTTGTAGAGGACGATCGTCAGCACCAGGACGACGGCGACGACGAGCACGATGATCAGCCACTCCATGCGAGCGGACTCCTTCCGGGGACGGGGCGGCATCAGCCTACCCCACCCGGCAGCAGGCGAGGGGTTGCCGAGAACCGCCGTCCGATGGAATAGCCGCGGGCGACTCGTCGTTGCTGGTTGGGAGACCTCGACAATGGCAGTCTCCCGACGAGGGCCAGCCGGTATCGGCAGCACGACGGGCGCGTAAGGAGACACGCCCCGGCTTGGCTCACCCTCGTTGTCGCCGGGTTACTCGAAGTGATCTGGGCCTCACTGCTGCTGGTGACGAAAGGCTTTTCCCGTCTGTGGCCATCGGTCGGGTTCAGCACCGACTGAACGGCCCGGCCGCTCGGTCGGCACCGCAACCGACGTCGTTCAGCCCAGAGCCTCGACCATGGCCGAGCCCATGTCGGTGGGAGTGGGGGCGACCACGATCCCGGCTTCCTTCATCGCCGCGATCTTGGCGGCGGCAGTTCCCTTACCGCCCGAGACGATGGCACCGGCGTGACCCATCCGCTTGCCGGGAGGCGCGGTCGTCCCCGCGATGAAACCGGCCACCGGCTTGGTCATGTGCCCGGCCACGAACTCGGCCGCCTCCTCCTCGGCGGTGCCGCCGATCTCGCCGATCATGATCACGCCCTCGGTATCGGCGTCGTCCTCGAACAGACGCAGCACGTCGACGAAGTTGGTCCCGTTGACGGGGTCGCCCCCGATACCCACGGCCGTGGTCTGGCCGAGTCCGAGTTGGGTGAGCTGGTGCACCGCCTCATAGGTGAGGGTGCCGGAGCGCGACACCACCCCAATCTTGCCGGGCTGGTGGATGTAGCCGGGCATGATCCCGATCTTGCACTGGCGGGGTGTGATCACCCCCGGGCAATTGGGACCGACCAGGCGGGTGCTCTTGCCTTCCAGGTAGCGCTTGGCCACGACCATGTCCGCCACCGGGATCCCTTCGGTGATCGCCACCACCAGTTCCACCCCGGCATTGGCCGCCTCCATGATGGCGTCGGCGGCGAACGGGGGCGGGACGTAGACCACCGAGGCGGCGGCGCCGGTCTTGGCCACCGCCTCGGGCACGCCGGCGTAGATGGGCAGCTCGACCCGATAGGAGTCGGGGCGTCCCTCGACACCGGAATGGTCGGTCTCACCCTCGAAGATCTCGGTGGTCCCGGCTTTGGTGGGGTGGACGGCTCCCACCATCTGAGTGCCGTAGGCGATTGCCTTGTCGGTGTGGAAGCGGCCGGTAGACCCGAGCCCCTGGACGATGACCTTGGTGTCGCGATCGATGAGAATGCTCATAGGCGAACCTCCGGTTCGCAGTCGGAAGTCGGAAGTCGGAAGTCGGAAGCCAGAGTCATCGCGCCAACTCCACGATGCGCTCGGCGCCGTCCTTCATATCCTCGGCGGCGATGACGTCGAGGCCCGACTCGTTGATGATCGCCTTGCCCTCCTCGACGTTGGTGCCCTCGAGCCGGACCACCAGCGGCACCTCGAGGCCCACGTTCTGGACCGCCTCGACGATCCCGGTGGCGATGGTGTCGCAGCGCATGATCCCGCCGAAGATGTTGACGAAGATCCCCTTCACCTTCGGATCGCGGGTGATGATCTCGAAGGCGGTGGTGACCTGTTCGGCGTTGGCGCCGCCGCCGACGTCGAGGAAGTTGGCCGGCTCGCCGCCGAAGTGCTTGATGGTGTCCATCGTCGCCATCGCCAGGCCGGCTCCGTTGACGAGACAGCCGATGGTCCCGTCGAGATTGATATAGGAGAGCCCCGCCTCCTTGGCCACCAGTTCGGCCTCGTCCTCTTCGGATTCGTCCCGCATGGCGGCGACGTCGGGGTGGCGGAAGAGGGCGTTGTCGTCGAATGCCATCTTGCCGTCCAGAGCCATCACTTCCCCGTCGGTGGTGACGACGAGCGGGTTTATCTCGATCAGGTCGGTGTCGAGTTCGGCGGCCGCCCGGCTGAGGGACTTGACGAACCGGGCGAAGTTCTTGGCCGCGTCGCCGTCGAGGGTCAGATCCCGGGCCAGGGCTCCCGCCTGGAAGTCGGCCAGTCCGATAGCAGGATCGATGGTCTGGCGGAGGATCCTGTCCGGAGTCTCTTCGGCCACCTTCTCGATTTCCATGCCGCCCTCGGTGGAGGCCATCACGATGTTGCGACCCTGGGCCCGGTCGAGCAGGATCGAGAGATAGAGCTCGCGCTCGATGTCGATCCCCTGCTCTATGTAGAGGCGGTTGACCTGTTTGCCCTCGTCGCCGGTCTGGATGGTGACCAGGGTGGAGCCGATCATCTTCTCGGCCAGAGCCCGGACCGCCTCCTCGGCGGCCTCGATTCCGCCGTCGATGCCGGCGGTGACGACATTGACGCCGCGGGTCTCGGGGTGCTCCTTGAAGGTGCCCTTGCCGCGTCCACCGGCGTGGATCTGGGATTTCACCACCACTACGGGGTTGCCGGACGCCTCGATCAGCGGCCGGACCGCCGATACCGCCTCATCGACCGAGGTGGCGACCCGGCCCTGGGGTACGGCGATTCCCCGAGCGGCCATGAGTTCTTTGGCCTGATACTCGTGAATCTTCATGGGAGGTGACGGTAGCGGCCGCGCCGGAGGTCCCGGCCAGGGAGCGTCAGCGGTATTTGAGCCCGGTTCCGGTGTTGAACACGACCACCCGGTCCGACTCGGTCACCGACCCCTCCGCCTGCATACGCTCGAGGGCGGCCCAGGCGGCGCCACCCTCAGGGCAGACATCGACCCCGGAGGCGGCGGCCAGTCGGGCGGCGGCGGGCCGGATCTCCTCCTCGGAGACGGCCAGCGCCGACCCACCGGTCTCGCGCACTGCCCGCAGACACAGGAATCCTCCGATCGGCGAGGGGACCCGGAGCCCGTAGGCGGTAGTCACCGCATCCTCCCACGGCTCGGTAACCGGCGCCCCGGCCTCGAACGCCCTCACCACCGGAGCGCAGCCGGCGGCCTGCACCGACACCAGCCGGGGGCGAGAGGAACCGATCCAGCCCATTTCCTCCATTTCGTCCAAGGCCTTCCACATGCCCACCAGGCCGGTCCCACCCCCGGTGGGATAGAAGATGACGTCAGGGAGCTCGCCTCCGAACTGCTCCCAGATCTCGTATGCCATCGTCTTCTTTCCCTCGATCCGGTACGGCTCCTTCAGGGTCGAGAGGTCGAAGTCGTCGGGCGTGGAATGGGCGGCGAGCCAGCGACCGGCGTCGGCGATGGTGCCCGACACCAGTTCCACCTCGGCCCCGTAGTGTCGGCACTCCTCGATGAACGGGCGAGGGGTGTCGACCGGCATCGCCACCAACACCGGGATGTCCGCCAAAGCTCCGTAGGCGGCCAGCGCACCGGCGGCGTTACCGGCCGAGGGCGCCACCAAGCGGCCGGCTCCCAGGCGGGCGGCGGCCGAGACCGCCATGCTCATTCCACGCGCCTTGAAGGAGCCGGTCGGATTGCGAGCTTCGTCCTTGATCCAGCGCCGGGGCCCGGCCTCGATCAGCGGGGTCCAGCCCTCGCCGAGGCTGATCGCCGATCCGGCCTCGACCGGCAGCACCGGA
Source organism: Acidimicrobiia bacterium (assembly GCA_035461175.1). Lineage (GTDB taxonomy): Bacteria > Actinomycetota > Acidimicrobiia > Spongiisociales > ZC4RG35 > DATHVR01. The sequence continues at coordinate 37,639 of DATHVR010000185.1, forward strand.
CCGTAACGCCACATGGAACTGCGTTCGCGGTCGATCACGACCTCGGGAGTGAGGGTGGCGTCGAGCGCAACATCCACCCGGAGGGGCATTCCGCACTCCACGCACACGGTCTGAAGGCGCCCGATGTCGTGAGGCGCTCCGCAGTCGAAGCAGGAAAGGCTGGCGCCGCCGGCTCCCGACCGGCCAATCACGAGCCCGGGCTCTCTGGTCATGGAGACGACGGTAGTTGGGATGGTCTTCATCCCGGGTGACGCCGCTGGGGGTAGACACCCGGCAGATATACTCCGTATAGTACCGGGTATGCTATCCCATCACGAATTGGCGCAAGAGTCGACACCCGAGTCGGCATGAGCGTCCGACACGCCCTTCTGGCCATGTTGAGCGAGGGTCCGGCCTACGGGCTGAGACTCCAACAGGAGTTCGAGGCCCGGACCGGCGAGGTGTGGCCGCTCAACGTGGGCCAGGTGTACACCACGCTCCAGCGCCTGGAACGGGATGGTCTGGTGGAGTCCGACACCGGGGCCGGCGAAGGGCCGCAGAACACGTTCATGCTGACCGAACCCGGACGACGGGCTCTGATCGAGTGGCTGACAACGCCACCGGACACGGACGTGCCGCCGCGGGACGAACTGATCATAAAGGTCATGGTGGCGGTGAGCGTCCCGGGGATCGACGTTCGCCAGGTGATCCAGGCCCACCGGCGTCAGATGGTGGAGGCCATGCAGACCTTCACCCGGCTCAAGATGGACCTCGACGCCGATGACGTGGGAGCTGCCCTGATCATCGACGGCGAGTTGTTCCGGCTGGAAGGAGTGGTGAGATGGCTCGATGCGGCCGAGGTCCGGCTGACCAAGGGCTCATCATCTCTTTCTCGTAGCGCTGGAACCGAACCGTCCAAGCAGGAGGTGACGACATGACTGCCGTACTCGAGATGCGAGACGTGGCGAAGACTTACGGGTCCGGGGCGGCCGAGGTCCATGCCCTGCGCGGGGTGGACCTGACCGTGGAAGCGGGCGAACTGGTGGCGGTGATGGGGCCGAGCGGATCCGGAAAGAGCACCCTGCTCACCATCGCCGGAAGCCTGGAAGATCCCTCCGCCGGTGGAGTGCTCATCGAGGGCCGGCCGCTGGCTTCGATGTCACCCGACGACAAGGCCCAGCTCCGGCGCCAGTCGATCGGCTACGTCTTCCAGGACTTCAACCTGTTGCCCGGGTTCACCGCGGTCGAAAATGTCGCCCTCCCCCTGGAGCTGGACGGGCTGGGCTCGGCCCGGGCCAACGAGGTGGGGCTGGCGTCGCTGCGGGATCTCGGATTGGTAGATCGGGCCTCACACTTCCCGGATGACATGTCGGGCGGTGAGCGGCAACGGGTGGCGATCGCCCGAGCCGTGGTCGGCAACCGCCGCCTGCTGCTCGCCGACGAGCCCTCCGGTTCCCTGGACTCGGCCAACGGCGAGTCCGTGATGCGGCTCCTGCGAGAGTCGTGCCGCGGAGGCGTGGCGGGCGTCGTGGTCACCCATGACTCACAGCTGGCGGCGTGGGCGGACCGGGTGGTGTTCCTCCGGGACGGGCACCTCGTCGACCAGACCCTCCCTCTCCCCGGCGCCGAGTCACTGCTGGAAGGGGAGCGATGACGGCGGTCGGGACGGCGCCGAACCGGCCGGCTCAACGGGCGGTCCTGCGTTGGGCGTGGAGGCTGTTCAAAAGGGAGTGGCGGAGCCAGATTCTGATCGTGACGCTCCTGACCGTGGCAGTGGCAGCCTCGATCGCCGGATCCGCCGCCGCCGTCAATCTGGTGGCGGCCACCGGCAACGCCGAAATCGGAACGGCGAGTCATGCCCTCGTGTTCGAACAGCCCGACCTTCGACATTTCGAGCTCGACACCGCGGCGGCGGAGCGGGCCTTCGAAACCGTGGCCCGGGTTGGCCACAGCGGCGCCACGATCGCGGGGGTCTTCGATGAAGTCGACCTGCGGTGGATCGACGGGGAGACAGCCCTCACCGCCCCAATGCTCGATCTGGTGGCGGGTAGATATCCGGCCGCCGCCGACGAAATCGCCCTCACGGACGGCGTCGCCCGTATCCTCCAGGCGGGGATGGGCGACTCGGTCGATCTGGGAGGGATCTCCCGGACGGTGGTCGGTGTGGTCGAGAACCCCAGCAACCTGAGCGACGAGTTCGCCCTGGTGGATCCCTCCTCCACGGCGGAGCTCTCCTCCGCCAGCGTGCTGGTCGAGGCCACCGACGACGCCGTCCAGGGTTTCGCGGCCCCGTCGGGCGCTCCCTTCACCACCAGGGGAAGGGATCCGGGCGAGGCCATCGCCGCCGGGATCGGGGTGCTCGCGGCCGGCACCCTGCTGTTGATCCTCGTCTCCCTCGTCGCCACGGGGGGGTTCGTCGTCCTGGCCCAGCGGCGACTGCGGCAAATAGGCCTGATGGCGGCTGCGGGTGCGACCTCACGTCACCTGCACCTGGCCATGGTGGCCAACGGGACGATCGTCGGGGTGACGGCGGCCTCGATCGGCGCCGGGGTAGGTCTGGCTGCCTGGTTTGCTCTCGGTCCAGGGCTCGAGACGTCGGTCGGGCACCGGATCGTTGCGAGCAACGTTCCCTGGCCGCTGGTCGCCGCCTCGGTGATCCTGGCGATCGCGGCGGGAACGATGGCCGCCTGGTGGCCCGCCCGAAGGGTCTCGCGGATGCCGGTGGTAGCCGCGCTCTCCGGACGCCCTCCCCCGACTTCACCTGCCGGCCGATCGGGGCGATGGGGGCCGCTCCTGGTCGGGGTGGGGATGCTCGGGCTCTATCTCAGCGGTCGCAACCTGACCAACTGGCTCGTTCTCGGGCTGCTCGCCGCCAGCATCTGTGCGGTGGTGGCGGGAATCGTCTTACTGATCCCTCGGGTCCTGGCGGTGGTGGGCCGGGTAGGTAGACGGGCCTCGGTGGGCGTCCGTCTGGCGATTCGAGACCTGTCGCGCTACCGGTCGCGTACGGCGGCGGGCCTGGCGGCGATCAGTCTGGCCTTGGGTATCGCTGTGACCGTCGTCCTCGTCACCAGCGCCGCCCTCTATGCGTCGGCGGCAGAAGGGAACCTGGCCGACAACCAGCTAATGGTGCGGATCGGCGAGATCCCCTCCAGTGGCGACATAGCCCCGATTCCCGAACGCACGGCAGGCGAGGTCGACCGGCTGGAAGAGGTCGTGAACGAGATCACCCGGGTCATCGGGGGTGGAGATGTGACGCCGGTCGAGGTGGTCGTGGCCCCCGAGATCGAGGGATTCGAGGGATTGCCGGCGGTGGTGCTGGGAGAACAGGTCCAACCCGGGCTGTTCCGGATCGTGACCCAGCTCTACGCCGTCAGCCCCGAGCTCCTGGCCAGGTACGGTCTCGAGCCGGCCGATGTCGGGGCCGGGACCGAGGTCCTCACGGCGGAGGCGGGCGAGCTGTGGTACCAGCCGGTCGAGGACGAGCTGGTGCAACACCGCCAGATCCTTCCTCCCGGGTATTCGTCTCTTCCCGGCGCCATGATGACCCGCGCCGCGATCACCGCCCGCGGGTGGGACACCGCTCCGGCGGCGTGGCTGATCGATGCAGAGGGTCCGGTGAGCGATGAGCACCTGACCGAGGTGGCCGCACTGGCATCCGATGCCGGTGTCACGGTCGAAGCCCGCCACGATCAGGCCAACCTCGTCGCCCTCAGGAACGGAGCCACCGCAGTCGGGTTTGCCGTCGCCCTCGGGATCCTCGCCATGACGGTGGGCCTGATCCGCAGCGAAGGCGCCGGTGACCTCCGTGTGCTCACCGCCACCGGCGCCGCCCGCCGCATACGTCGCTCCCTTGCCGCCGCCACGGCAGGAGGGCTGGCCGGCCTCGGCGTCGCCGTCGGAACATTGGCCGCCCTGCTGGGCGTGGCCGCCTTCCAGGCGGACGCCGGACTGCTTTCACTCAGTCCCGCCCTCCACCTCCTGGTGGTCTGCGTAGGTGTCCCCCTCGTGGCGGTGGTGGCGGCGTGGCTGATGTCGGGAGGAGAGCCGGGAGATCTGGGCCGGCGGCCGGGGGTGTGAGTCAATCCTCGCCGATGTCCTCGGCCCAGACGTCGGGGTTCTCGGCTTCGAAGCGGCGCATCATCTGGATGCATTCCTGGTCGTCGAGGATGACGATCTCCGCCCCGTGCTCGGCCAGCCAGTCGTGCCCGCCGACGAACGTCTCCGCTTCGCCGATCACGACCCGGGAGATGCCGAATTGGCGGACCAGTCCCGAGCAGTACCAGCAGGGCGAGAGTGTGGTAGCCATGGTGGTGCCCCGGTAGCTGCGCCGGCGTCCGGCGTCGCGGAAGGCGGCGGTTTCACCGTGGGTGGAGGGGTCGCCGTCCTGGATACGGCGGTTGTGCCCCCGGCCCCACAACTCACCGTCGGGCCCGAACAGGGCGGCCCCGATCGGGATCCCGCCGGTGTCGGCCCCCAGCCGTGCTTCCTCCTTGGCGAACTCGAGCCGGGCCTGATCGTCCATCACACCCGGGCCGGAACGTGATCGGCCACCCAGGCGGCAATGTCGTCGAGCGGGGTGCCGGGCGTGAAGACGGCGGCGATCCCCGCCTCCTGGAGCGCGGCGATGTCCTCGGCCGGGATGACACCTCCGCCGAAGACAACGATGTCGGCCGCGTCCCGGGCCGCCAGCTCGTCGACCACCTTGGGGAACAGGCTCAGGTGGGCGCCGGAGAGCGAGGAGAGACCGACGGCGTCGACATCCTCGTCCACGGCGGTGTCCGCGATCTGGGCCGGGGTCTGGTGGAGACCGGAGTAGATCACCTCGTGGCCGGCATCTCGCAGGGCGCGGGCGATCACCTTGGCCCCCCGATCATGGCCGTCGAGGCCGGGCTTGGCGATGAGGATGCGTCTCATGTGAGGTCGAGGTTACCGGGCCTCAGCCTTCGGGTTCCTCGTCGATCCACCATTCGGTGAAGTCGGTGCAGCGGTCCTGGTCGTCGAATCGTATGACGAACAGGTTGCGATAGCTGGTGGGCGGGTCGAGATATCGAGTCTTCCCCACCACCACGGCGGTGTCCTCGGTCTCGACGATCGGACGCCACTCGAATTCCCAGTTCCCGGGCGTGTCGGCGATCTCCTGCCAGGCGGCCACGATGGCGTCCACCCCCTCCCAGGGACCGTCGGCGGTCTGAGGGTCGTAGACCGCCTCGGGATGGAACAGGGCCGCGATGTGCTCGGCATCGTTGGAGTCCCAGGCCATCACGTAGCCGTCCATCCACTGTTCGAGGCGCTCGGAGATCTCGTCCATAGTGGGGCACGGTAGCCCGGAGGAAGATCGTTTTGTGGGTCGGAAATGACGCCTGCAGGCGTCATTTCCGACCCACAAAACGATCTTCCTCCGGGCTACCGTGCCCCAC
>DATHVR010000186.1:0-6036 GCA_035461175.1 Acidimicrobiia bacterium
TCTCTACCCAGCGATGGATGGCGTCGACCGCCATCGGCATGTTGATGGCGGAGACGCCCACGCCGAGGACGTCGACCCGGCGGATCTCCATGCTCAGCTCCGTGCTTGGACCTGCTTCTCGATCCAGCGGTAGGTCGGCTCCAGCCCCTCTTCGAGGTCGATCTGGGGTTCCCATCCGATGATCTCGCGCAGGCGGCTGTTGTCAGAGTTGCGTCCTCGCACTCCCTGGGGGCCTTCGATGTGCTTCAGCGTGAGGTCGCGCTTGCCCGAGATCCCCATCACGATCTCGGCGAGCTGATTGATGGAGACCATACGATCAGTGCCGAGGTTGAGGGGCAGGCGGTAGCCCGAGTCCATGATCCGGAAGATGCCCTCGACGCAGTCGTCGATGTGACAGAAGGACCGGGTCTGCAGGCCGTCGCCCCAGATCTCGACCTCGCCTCCGGGCTCTGCCAGGGCAACCTTGCGACAGATGGCGGCCGGAGCCTTCTCGCGTCCTCCGTCGTAGGTTCCGTAAGGGCCGTAGATGTTGTGGAAGCGGACCGAGCGGGTGTCGAGGCCGAAGTCCTCGGCGTAGTACTCGGCCAGCTTCTCGGAAATCAGCTTCTCCCAGCCATAGGCGTCCTGGGGGTCGGCCGGGATCGCATCCTCTTCCTTGAGCGGCGTCACCTCGGCGTTGGTCTGCAAATGCTGGGGATAGACACAGGCCGACGACGTGTAGAGATAGCGTTCGACCCCGTTCACCCGCGCGGCGTCGATGGTGTGGAGATTGATGAGGGCGTTGTTGCGCAGGATGGTGGCATGGTTGGCGGAGATGAAACCCATCCCGCCCATGTCGGCCGCCAGGGCGTAGACGTCGTCGACGCCCCGCGTCGCCTGGAGGCAGTTGTCCCAACGGCGAAGATCGAGCAGTTCGAATTCATCGGCGTTGACGTCCGTGTACTCGGGCAGCTTGACGTCGACACCGCGGACCCAGTACCCACGTTCCTTCAGATAGGTGACCAGGTGATGCCCGATGAATCCCCCGGCGCCTGTGACGAGAACGCGCTTCATGTGTGTTACTCCCATTCCCTCGGATTGCCCATGCCACGCTACCAGTCACCCGGTTCTACTCAAGGGGCCAAATCTAGGCCCGACGGCCCCTCTGCGCGGTCTGGTAGGCCGTTTCGAGCGCCGCCAGACCGACCTCGTGGCTGTGTCTCTCCTCGAAATTCGCCCGAGCCCGGCGTCCTGCTGCATCGACGGCGTCGTCCGACAGCGCGGATAGGACCGAAGCGAGCGCGCCGATGTCACCGGACTGGTAGATCCATCCTCCATCGCCCACCACAGCCGGGAGCGCTCCATGCCCGGGGACGATGGCCGGTGTGCCGTTGGCCGCCGCCTCGATCAGGACCATCGGCAAACCCTCGAACCAGCGGCTGGGATGGACCAGCACCCTGGCCGTCGCCATCAACTCGACGGTCTTCTCGTGTGAGAGCCGACCCAGCACCTCGACTCCGGTTCCGGCTGTCCGCTCCACCCTCTCGCGGAGTGGACCGTCCCCAACTACCACCAGACGGCCCGGCGGCTGCGCTATCGACCAAGCTGCCAGCAAATCCTCGATGCCCTTTTCTTCGGCCAGCCTCCCTACGAAGAGGAACAGGTCGCTACCCGAGGGGTGACCATCACGCGGGCCCGGATCCCGCAGCGTGTTGGGTTTGACCACGATGGTGGCGGCCGACACCCCGGTCTGGGCCAGGATCTCGCGTGCGAAATCGGTCAAGGCGATTACCACGTCGACATCGCGCGCCCACGTGCCGCGACGGCGATGGGCCGCGATCGTCGTGGCCACCACCGCCGATTGCGTCCTCGAGCCTCGGTAGCAGGCGTGCCGCACGCCGGGCCACGGACTCCTCCCGAGGCAGTCGGTGCAGATGCCCCCATCCCGGTAGAACATGGCGTTGACACAGGCAAGGCGATAGTTGTGAATGGTGGCGACGGTCGGAAAGCCCGCCTCCTTCAGGGCCGGGAAGACCGCCGGGGAGAGAGCGAACCAGGTGTTGTGCACGTGGACCACCTCGGCGCCGAACTTCCGGGCCGCCGCCACCACCCGATCAGCTGCGGCCGAATTCCAGGGGGCCTTCACCAAGGCCCGCGAGGCGTCCAGGGCAGCCTCGGGATTGTAGAACTCGACGGTATCGACCACGTGTCCGGCATCTTCGAGCAGCCGACGCTCGGACTCGACGACCGTGTCCTCTCCTCCCGGCTGGCGATAGCGGGTGTGGACCTGGAGGACTCTCAACCCTGAGGCTGCCGGTGGCGGGAGGCGTCAGTCGTGAAACCGGCATCGCCGAGTATGTCCATCATCGAACCCTCGGTCATGGTCATCTCCCGGCGGAGGGGCGACCGGTTGTAGATGTAACCCAGGATCGGAGTCGGAATCAGCTCCAGCCTCCCCCTCAGGTCGACCAGTTCGGCATGGCTGCTCTGGTGCTCGACGATGACCACCAGGCCCTCGGCGATCTCGGCCAGGCTGGCCGCATAAGCCACCTGGAGGACCGGTGGCCCATCGATGAGGACGAGGTCGTAGCTCTCGGTCAGACCGGTTATCAGTTCCCGGGCCGGCTGGGACTGGAACACCGCCGCCGCCAGGCTGGGGCGGGTTCCCCGGGGGAGCAGGTCGAGTTCGATCCCGTTCCCCAGCACGACACTGTGGGTGGCCTGACCGATGGATGCCGTGCCTTCGATGACGTCGGTCATCCCGGCCAGAGCGGTGTGGCCCTCCCCCGCCAGCAGAAAGGCGGCCTCCTGGCTGCCGAAGTCGCTGTCGACCAACAGGACCCGGCGACCGTTGTAGGCGGCTGCCACCGCAACGTTGACCGCGGTTGTGGTCTTGCCGTGGCCGATCGTGGCCGAGGCGAAAAAGATCGAACGCGCCTCGGTGCTCCGGGCGGCTGCCTCGGTGGTGGAGGAGGCAAATCGGTACGCCTCGGCCGCCGCCGATCGGGGATGGTCTCGGGCCGGCACCTGGGAATCGAGGCCCTCCTGCTCGAAGTCGGGGATGTCGACCAGGAGCGGAGCGCCGAGCACGACGGCGGGCTCCCGCCGTGTGGAGAAGGTGCGCCGCCAGACCGAGAGGAAGTAGGCCAGGCCCACCCCGGCGCCGAGACCCAGGATGAGGGTGACGGCCAGCAACCGCGTAAATCCCAGGCCGCCGAGGCGGGCGGCTTCGGTTGCCTGCTGGATCAGGGCGAAGGCGTCCGGGGCCAGACTGGCATCGATGGCGATCTCGTCACGACGGATCAGGAGGCGCGCTCGTCGGTCGACCTGACCGGCTTGCTCTTCCAGGAGCGCCTGCTGTTCGGGGTTTCCCGACGAGGCCGAGGCCACCTCGCTGTAGAGGGTTCGTGCCAACCGGTAGTCCTCGATGCGCTGGCGGATCGCCTCGGCCTCCTCCCCCTCGGCGGCCAGTAGTTGCTGTTGGAGGGCGGCGATCTGGGTGACGGCTTCTCGCGATGTCGCCTGCAGCGAGAAGAGCGCTTCGTCCTCGGCCACCAGCTGGGCCAGCTCTTCTTCGATCTCGGCCAAACGTTGGTTGATTCCATCCACCTGGGCATCGATCCGCTCCAGCTGCGCCTCGGTGACGGCGCCCGACTGACGCTGGCTGACCTCGCGGTATCCCTCGGCGACGGCATTGGCGACCGCCACCGCCTGCTCTGCCGAGGGTGCCTGGGCGACGATCGTCACCAGCGGGCTGTCATCGCTCCCGACGATCGTCACCGCCTCGATCACCTCATCCACGACCACTGGGAACCCGGCATCTTCCACTATCTGGGTAGCGGCCTCCGACACCACCGGGGAGCGCATGATCTGGAGCTGGGAACCGATGTACTGGGTGTTGTTCGCCTGGGTGGCGGCGACGTCGGCTGCCGCCAGGGGCTCCTGGATCACCGCCGTGGCCGCGGCCTCGAAAACCTCTTCCTGGGGCCGCACGAAGTAATAGATCAGGCCGAGGGCGACCACCAGCGCGGTGACCACCAGCACCAGCCAGCGATGGCGCCAGGCCGCGGACAGCAGCGTCGGTTCAGTGTTTTCCAATTCGGAGGTCCTCCCGCTTCCGCCGTCAGGCTAGCGGTCATTTGGCCCGTCTCTACCCGGTCTAGTGCCCTATTACCGTGACCATGTCAACAGCCCGGGGGATCGGATGATCAATGCCGACGATCGACTGCCGCGCACCGAGGTGCGCCTGGTCGGACGTCGGATGTCCCTCGTCGATGTGGGCAGCGGGCCTCCGCTCCTGTTCCTGCACGGCAACGCCACCTACTCCTACACGTGGCGCAACGTCATCCCGTTTCTGGCGACCAACCATCGCTGCCTGGCTCCCGATCTCATGGGAATGGGACGGTCCGACCTGACCCTCCCCTCGGGTCCGGGCTCGTACTCCTTCGCCGATCATCTCGAGAACCTGCACCTGTTACCGGAGATGACGGGCGTGACCGAGCCCATGGTCATCGTGGGACACGAGTTCGGCGCAGCCCTGGCGGTGCAACTGGCCCGCCGGAGACCGGATCTGGTGCGGGGAGTGGTGCTGATCGAGGGCGTACTCCGGATATCCAACGACACCGTCCTCGACGACGACCTGCGCCAGTTCCTCTCCCGGGTCAGGAGCCACGAGGGCGAACAAATGGTGCTGACCGAGAACCAGATCGTCGACAGGTACCTTCCCCGCCTCACCGCCCGGCGGCTTTCCTCGGAGGAGATGGCTCACTACCGGGCGCCGTATCCCAAGCCGGGTGAGCCGAGACGGGCGATGCTGTCGATGATTCGCCAATTGCCCCTTCAATCCATGCCCGGACCGATCGACTCTTCAATCGAGGAGAGCCGCCTGTGGGCGGTCCAGTCTCGACTGCCCAAACTCGTGGTCGGTGGCAACCCCGGGTACCTCGTCCCTCACTCGATCCTTGGCACCGCCGCTCGATGGGCGGAGACCACGGTGGCTTCGGTCCGAGGCATCCACTTCCTCACCGAGGACTCCCCGGCCCGGATCACTGCCCTGATCCTGGACTGGCTGCCCGCCATCGGCCACCGCTAGACGGGTCGAAAACCCCGGTTGGCCGCTTCGGCGAGAGTGTCGGGGGCGAACGTCTGGATCAAGTCGCGCTGCTGCAGCGTCCTGGCGCGGATCCGTTGCTCGACCCGCTGGAACTCGGATTCGTCGTCGCAGTCGTAGACGCGCATCTCGTCTCTGAGGCCGATGAACCGGTAGTCCTCGAATCGCGACAACCGGGCCATCACTCCTCCGCCTCGTCGTCCTCGGCGGCGTGACCGGTGGGGACCTCGGCGGCACACATGGGGCACACCGCGACGGCGATATCGCCCACGATGAACGAAAAGCCGCATTCGGGACATTCGATTTTGGGAGACGGGACATCGGGTGGGGGCGGCGGCGGCGCGGTTGGAGTGGGCTGGCCGGCTCCGGGAGGGGGGCCACCGGTGGGCGGCATCGAACCCGGAGGGGGAGCTCCGCCCGGTGCCGAACCGCCCGCCCGGCCCCGGACCATGTTCACGGACCCACATACCGGACAGGCGAAACGCCCCTCACCGGGAACGTCGAATTGGGTACGGCAGGCGCCGCATCGGACGATCACGCTTGTTCGCCTCCTGTTTCGGGTTGCTCCGGTTCGACCGCCTCGCCGACGGCTCCGATTGACATCAGGTAATCGGCTTCGAGCCGGAGCACTTCTGCAACGTCGCTTCGATCGTAGGTCACTCCGTTGACTTCGGCGATCCGGGTCACTACGTAGTCGATGGAGGCATCCGAGCCGCCGGCCACGGTCTCGACGGGGTTGCGCCGGGATTTCTGGGCCAGCCCCTGCAGGTAGTGGACCTCCCATTCGATGATTCGCTGGACACCCGAGCGTCCCAGTCGGGCGCGCGTCTCGTCGTCCAGCCGCCCGATGATGAAGCGCACGGCGTCGGAGATGACATAGGCCCGCTCGGGTGGACCCGGTCGGCGCTTGGCCTCCTGCCAGACCATGAGCCCGACGATCAGGAGGA
>DATHVR010000187.1:0-17413 GCA_035461175.1 Acidimicrobiia bacterium
CCCAACCGAAAACGATTTTCGCGACAGACTTGCGCGCCATAGCGCGCAATTCTGTCGCGAAAAGCCTCGGGAAAGCCCCTATCGGAATGGAATGGGGGCATAGTTCGCTGCCGGCCGTCGGGTGGCGGGGCTTCTTTCCACAACCCTGAACTTGTACTAGAACCTTAAACCGATGGGCTTTACGTAGACCTGAACCTTGTGTAAAGGTTCAGGTTACTTCGAATTTCGATCTGGAGGTTGGCATGAATACTCGAGCCGGAAACACCGGGAGTTACCTGGCCGTGATCAAGGTGGTCGGCGTGGGCGGTGGGGGCGTCAACGCCGTCAACCGCATGGTCGAGGCCGGGGTGAGGGGGGTCGAGTTCATCGCCCTCAACACCGACGCCCAGGCGCTGCTCATGTCGGATGCCGACGTCAAACTCGACCTGGGACGGGACATAACCCGGGGGCTGGGGGCGGGCGCCAACCCCGACGTGGGCCGGACCGCAGCCGAAGCTCACCGCGACGAGCTAGAAGAGGTCCTCAAGGGTTCCGACATGGTCTTCATCACCGCCGGCGAGGGAGGCGGGACCGGCACCGGGGGCGCGCCGATCGTGGCCGAGGTGGCCCGCAACCTGGGGGCGTTGACGGTGGGAGTCGTCACCCGGCCGTTCGGATTCGAAGGACGGCGACGGGCGGTGCACGCCGAGGAGGGCATCCAGTCACTCCGTGACTCGGTCGACACCCTGATCGTCATCCCCAACGATCGGCTCCTCGACGTCGGCGACCCCGACGCTCCCATCACCGAGACCTTCCGGCTCGCCGATGAGGTGCTGATGAACGGTGTGGCCGGTATCACCGACCTGATCACCACCCCCGGGCTGATCAACGTCGACTTCGCCGACGTCAAGACCGTGATGGCCGAGGCAGGAAGCGCCGTGATGGGCATCGGCCGGGCCTCGGGCGAGAACCGGGCCTCCCAGGCCGCCCAGCGCGCCATCTCGAGCCCGATGCTGGAGTCGTCGATGGACGGGGCACGCGGGGTGTTGCTCTCGATCGCCGGTCCCTCCACCATGACCCTCCACGAAGCCACCGCCGCCGCCCAGGTGGTGTCGGATCACGCCGACAGTGAGGCCGAGATCATCTTCGGTGCCCTCATCGACGACGACCTCGGCGAGGAGATCAAGGTCACCGTGATCGCCGCCGGATTCGACAAGGGCAAGAGCCGCCGCTCCGCCCTGAGCAGGGACCGTTCCGACACCCGCCGCCCCGACACGGGCCCGCGTCCGTCCACCGGCGACGACGACGACCTGGAGATTCCCTCGTTCGTCCAGGGATGAGCGAAGCCGCGGTCGGGATCGCCTTCACCGACCCCGACGACGGCGACATGCGCGGTGATGTCCCGGCTCGAGGCGCCGTGGCCGAACGCCTGGGGATCTCTCCGGACTGGGCCACCCTCACCCAGGTCCACGGAGGCAGGGCGCTCCAGGTGGAACGTCCCGGCCCGGCCGGGGAGGCGGACGGGTTGGTGACCACCCGGCCCGGAGTGCCGCTGGTCGTGTTCACCGCTGACTGTCTCGGAGTGGTGCTGGGCGGCTCAGACGGGGTCGGGGTGGCACATGCCGGGTGGCGGGGTTTGGCCGCCGGTGTCCTCCAGGCGACGATCGAGCTGATGGACCGGGTAGACGCACCGCCCCGCACCGCCGCCATCGGACCGGCCATCGGTCCGTGCTGTTTCGAGGTGGGCGAGGAGGTGGCCGAACTCTTCCCCGACCACGTCTCCACCACCACCTGGGGGACCATTTCGGTCGACCTGGCCGGCGCCGCCGCCGAGATCCTTGCCGGCCTCGAGGTCAGCGTCGACCCCCTCTGCACTGCCTGCGGAGGCGGGTTCAGCCACCGGGCGACGGGAACCTCGTCGCGTCAGGCAGCGCTGGGATGGCTGCGATGAGCCTCGAGGTGGTGCGGGAGCGAGTCGACGCCGCCTGTCGGCGGGCGGGGAGGGATCCGGACGACGTGACGTTGCTGGTCGTCAGCAAGGGCCGCCCGGTCGAGGCCGTCTCCCGTCTGTATGCCGCCGGCCAGCGCGACTTCGGTGAGAACCGGGTCGACGAACTGGTCGAGAAGGCTGACTTGCTCCCCAAGGACATCCGCTGGCATTTCGTCGGCCACCTCCAGTCACGCAAGGCCCGCTCGGTGCGACCGCTGGCCACCTACCTCCACTCCCTCGACCGCGACTCGCTGGCCAAGGGATGGCTCAAGGGGGCCGGAGCTCCGCCCCCGTGCTATCTCCAGGTCAACATCGGCCGCGAGCCGCAGAAGTACGGGCTCGATCCGGAGGCGGCGGTGGAAGCGGCGCTTCGCTTCGATGCGCTCGGGTTGCCGCTGGTGGGGCTGATGGCGATCCTGCCCATCGTGGCCGAACCGGAGGCGGCCCGGCCCTACTTTCGCGACCTGGCACAAATCGGCGCCGGGGTGGCCGCCCGGGTCCCGTCGGCGGTCGGGCTGTCGATGGGGATGACCGACGATTTCGAGGTGGCGGTGGAGGAAGGTGCCACTGTTATCCGCGTGGGACGGGCTATCTTTGAGGGAAGTCACCGCACCATCTGATCGAGGATTTCAATGTCGTCATTGCTCTCCAAGGCGCTCGTCTATCTCGGGCTGGTCGACGAGGACCAGAGCGAATACGAGCCGGAACCGCAGGAATCGCGGGCCCGTGCCCCGCGTCCGGAGCCGGTCTATGAGGAGCGTCGCCCCCGCCAGAACGCCCGCATCGAGGGCGTGAGCGCGGTGGAGGGGCGCCGGGTGGAGCCGCCCACCACCCGCACCTCATCGCCCGCCGCCAGTCAGCAGACGGTGCGGGCGGTACGCCCGGTAGAGGTCCAGTCCGATGTGCTGGTGGTGGAGGAATTCGGCGACGCCAAGATCCTCGCCGACCGGGTGCGGGATCGTGTTCCGGTGGTCCTCGACCTGCGCCGCTCCGATCCGGATCTCGTCCGCCGGGTGGTGGACTTCTCCAGCGGCCTCATCTACGCCCTCGACGGCACCATGCGCAAGGTGGGAGACGGCCTCGTCCTGGTCCTCCCGCCGCGGGTGACGCTGTCGCGGGACGAGAAGCGTCGCCTGGCCGGCCTCGGGGTCTATCAGGCCGACGACATCGACTGACCGTGACCATCCTCTGCACGGCCCTCAGCATCTACTCGTTCGCCGTCCTGATCTGGGTGATCCTCAGCTGGGTTCGGGTCCCCTCTTCCCATCCGCTGGGTCGGGTGACGGTCTTCCTCGATCGGATCATCTACCCCGTGATCCTTCCCATTCGCCGGGTGGTCCCGCCGCTGCGCATCGGCGGCGGTGCCCTCGATCTGTCACCGATCGTGCTGCTGATCGGACTGTCCCTGCTTCAGGGCTGGATCTGTTGATCCTTGGGTACGTTCCCGCGGGTGCGTATCCTCGACCGATGACTAGCTGCCGGTCCCGCACCTAGGGGAGAAGTTTCATGCCGCTCACGCCCATCGACATCCAACAGAAGACCTTCGGTCCCGAACTGCGGGGCTACAACATGGACGAGGTGGACGACTTCCTCGACGAAGTCGTCGCCACGTTGAAGGATTACGACCAGCGGGTGCGCGACGCCCAGGATCGGATCCGGGCACTCGAGGCCGAGATCGCCACCCGGGGTGAGGACGAGACTGCCATCTCCCGGGCGCTGGTGGCGGCCCAGAAGCAGGCCGACACCATGCTGTCGGAAGCTCGGGAAGAGGCCGAGGCGATCCGCAACGAGGCCCACGGCGAGTCCGACCGGCTCCGCTCCGAGCGCGACGCCGAGCGCCAGTCGTTGACTCAGGACATCGCCCGCATGCGCGCCACCGTCGCCGACCTGAAGCGGCGCGTGGTCGAACTCGCCGCCTCGGCCGAGAACGATCTCGACGCCATGGACGTCGCCGCCGCCGAGGCGTCGAGCGGGATCGCCGTCACGGACCAGATCGAGATGACCGTCGACGTCGCCGAGGACGCCGAGGTGGATTCCGAGATGCCCGCCGCCATCGAGGAAATCGAAGAGGTCGAAGAGATCGAGGTAGTCGAGGAGTTCGAGGAATCGGATGCTCCCCCCGCCGACGATCTCTACGAAGACGAGGCCGTCCTCCTCGATGATGAGGACTCCGACGAGGATGCTCCCTACGCCGACGACGTCGACGACGAGACCTGGGCCGAGGTCGAGGGCTCATACGAGGACGGCGACGCGGACCACGACGGGCCCGATGAGGGCAAGGACATCGGGGAGCTCGCCGACGAACTGGCCGGCGAGGCCAGTGCCCGGTCCGGCCAGCACCTCTCGGACGAGGCCGGGGGTCGAGCCGGGCGGCGTCCCTGGGAGCGCGGCTCGGTCTGAGCCGGGCCCTCGGGGCTCACACCTTTTCGATGGCCAGGCTCAGGCCGGCGCCTTCGACGTCGGCCGCCTCCCCGTCCGCGGTCTGGCTCCGCTCAAATCCTTCGGCCAGGGTCTCGGCGGCGATGTAATCGGAATGTCGCTCGATGGCGGACGCCAGCATCTCGTCGTCGGTGGCCCAGCGCAGCCGAATCCGGTCGGACACGTCCAGCCCCGCCCCCCGCCGTGTCTGCTGGATGCGGCTGACCACGTCCCGGGCCAGTCCCTCCGCCACCAGGTCGTCGTCGAGGCGGGTGTCGAGAGCCACGGCCAGCTCACCGTCGGTCTCGACCACGGTGCCGCCCCGGGGGGTGCGGGTGACGATCACGTCCTCGGCGCCGATCGAGAATCCGGCCACCTGGACGCTCTCGCCGGAGAGGAGCCGGGAGATCTCGTCGCGGCCGAGAGCGGCGATGCCTGCGGCGCACGCCTTCATGTCACTTCCCAGCCGGGGCCCGAGGCGGCGGAAGTCGGCTTTGGCAGACAGGTCGACCAGGTCGGCGTCGTCGGTGGAGGTCTCCACCCGGCGCACGTTCAGCTCTTCAGCGATGAGGTCGGAGTGGGCGGTCACCGCCCCGGCCACGACCGGGTCGTGGCTCATCACCGTCAGGGTGGCGAGCGGTTGGCGCACCCGCAGCTCGTGACGCTTGCGGAGGGCGTGGCCGGCCGAGACGACCCGACGCACCACGGCGATGTCGGTCTCCAGCTCCCGGTCGATCAGATCCGGGTCGGCGAAGGGGAAGGCAGTCAGGTGGACCGAGTCCGGCCCCTCAGCCCCGGCCGAGACGACCAGGTCCTGATGGAGCCTCTCGGTGACGAAGGGGAGCACCGGGGCCAGCACCTTGACGAAGGTGGTGAGCACCTCGTAGAGGGTGGCGAAGGCAGCCAGCTTGTCGGCGTCGTTCTCGCCCCGCGCCGCCCAGAAGCGCCGGCGCGACCGGCGGATGTACCAGTTGGTCAGGTCGTCGATGAACCCGAGGGTGGGGGAGATGACGTTGTAGAGGTGGTAGTCCTCCATCTGGCGGTTGACGGTGTCGATCAGGCTCTGCAGGACCGACAGGATCCAGCGATCGATCTCGGGCCGGTCCTGGGGGGCAGGGGCGGCGGCCAGGTCCGTCAGGGTGAGGTCGTCGGCGGCGGCGTAGGTCGTGAAGAACGAATGGGTGTTCCAGAGCGGGAGGAGCACGGTCCGCACTACCTGGCGGACTCCCGCTTCGGAGAATCGGATCGCCTCGGCCCGCAGCAGGGGGGAGTCGAGCAGGTAGGCGCGAACGGCGTCGGCGCCGTAGGTATCGAAGAGGATGCGAGGATCGGGGTAATTCTTGAGGCGCTTGGACATGGGCCGGCCGTCCTCGGCCAGGATCCATCCCGACACCACGCAATTGCGGAAGGCGGGAGCATCGAAGAGGGCGGCGGCCAGCACATGCAGGGTGTAGAACCATCCCCGGGTCTGGTCGAGGCCCTCGGAGATGAACTGGGCGGGGAAGGCAGCCTCGAAGCGCTCGGCGTTCTCGAACGGGTAGTGGAGCTGGGCATAGGGCATGGAACCGGCGTCGAACCACACGTCGAGGACCTCGGGCACCCGCCGCATCGTCTCGCCACACTCCGAGCAGGGCCAGGTGATGTCGTCGACGACGTGCTTATGGATGTCGTCGGGCCGCCGGCCCGAGCGCTCCTCCAGTTCGTCCAGCGACCCGATACACTCCTGGTGGCCCTGGGGGCACTCCCATACCGGGATGCACGAGCCCCAGAAGCGGTTGCGGCTGATGGCCCAGTCCCGGGCGCCCTCCAACCAGTTGCCGAAGCGCCTCTCCCCGATGGCGGCAGGGACCCAGCGGATCTCCTCGTTCAGGTCCACGATCCGGTCCCGGAACCGGGTCACTTCTACGAACCAGGAGGGGATTGCCTTGTAGATGAGGGGCGTGCCGGTGCGGTCACAGAATGGGTAGGAGTGGCGGATCGTTCCCTCGTCGATGAGGAGGCCCTGCTCCCGGAGCAGACCCACGAGGGCGGCGTCGGCCGCCTTGACGTTCATCCCCGCCACCTCGGGCACCTCGTCGGTGAAGTTGCCCTCGGCGTCGATCGGGTCGACCAGGACGCGCAGTCCGGCTTCGGCGAAGGCGAAGTAGTCGGCCTCGCCGTAGGCGGGAGCCATGTGGACCAGTCCGGTGCCGTCCTCGGTGGTGACGTCGGCGGAGGGGATGACGACGAAGGCACCCTCCTCGCGCCGGCTTTCGAAATGCTCGAAGGGGGGCCGGTAGGTCGTGCCGAGCAGTTCGGCACCGGAGGCGCGTCCGTCCACCTCGAGGTCTTCGCCCAGCACTGCCCGGGCCCGCTCCTCGGCCAGCCACAACCGCCGTCCGTCCCGGCTGACTCGTACGTAGGCGACGTCGGGTGCCACCGCCACCCCGAGGTTGCCGGGAAGTGTCCAGGGGGTGGTGGTCCAGATCAGCAGCTCGTCGCCGGCCTCGGCCGCTCCCTGGCCCTCCAGCACCTCGAAGGCCACCGTGATGGAGGGGTCCTCGACGTCCCGGTAGTCCTGGTTGGCCTCGAAGTTGGAGAGTGGAGTGGCGGCGCCCCACGAGTAGGGAACCACCTTCATGTCCCGATAGACCAGCCCCTTGTCCCACAGCCGCCGGAACACCCACCACACCGACTCCATGAAGGTGAGGTCCATCGTCTTGTAGTCGTTCTCCATGTCGACCCAGCGCCCCAGACGGCGGACGATGTAGTTCCACTCCTCGGCGGTGTCCTCGACCAGGGCACGGCAGGCCTGGTTGAACCGGTCCACCCCGTAGGCCACGACCTCGGAAGGGGTGCTGAGGCCCAGCTGTTTTTGGACCTCCATCTCGACGGGCAGCCCGTGGGTATCCCATCCGAACCGGCGTTCGACCCGGAAGCCGCGCATCGTCCAGTAGCGGGGAACCACATCCTTGACCGTCCCCGCCAACAGATGCCCGTAGTGGGGGCTGCCGTTGGCGTAGGGAGGGCCGTCGTAGAAGATGTACTCGTTGGCGGCGGGCCGCTCCGCCACGCTGCGGGCGAAGGCATCGACCCGGTCCCAGTGCTCGAGGACCGCAGTTTCGAGCGCGGGCAGGTCGACGTCGGAGGAGACCGGGGAGAAATCTGATCGCGTCACCTTCCTGATGGTATTACCGGCAGCCACCGGTTCCGCCCGGGTTCATTCGCGCCGGCGGGGGAGGGGAATGGCCGGTAGTTGCTGAAGGTTTGCTATGGTTCCGGCGCCCGAATGGAGGTTTGATGGCCCGGAAACTGGCCAAGTCGACGGTTGAGAGATATCGCAAGCGTCTCGAGGAAGAAAAAGCGCGTCTCGAGGAGCTGATCGAGGAGGCGCGTGTGGAACTCGAAGAGGCTCGCCAGACCGAGTCCTCGGGTGAGCGCAGCCCCGACCCCGGCAACGCCGAGGCCGGCTCGATGAAGTTCGAGTACGAGAAGGAGTTGTCGATGCAGCAGAACAGCATCGACCTGCTCCACAAGGTCGAGAACGCCCTCATCCGCATCGAGCGCGGGGAGTACGGGCAGTGCGAGTCGTGCGGCAACGACATCCCCACCGCCCGCCTCGACGCCCTGCCCTATGCCACCCTCTGCGTGGACTGCGCCCGGAAGAGATGACCGAGACGGCCGGCCAGGCGGAGACCCTCGCCGGCGCCACCCGACGTCGGTTCGCGGTCGCCCTGGCGGCGGCGGCGGCGGTGGTAATCGCCGATCAGCTCACCAAACAATGGGCTGCGGCCACCTACACCGCCGCGCCGGTCGACATCCTCGGCAGTTTCCTGCAATTCCGGTTTGTCGAGAACACGGGGGCGGCATTCTCGATGTTCCAGGGAGCGGGGAGCTTCTTCGGCGTGGCGGCCATCGTTGCCATCGGTTTCGTCCTGTGGCTCCTGCGCTCGGCCCGCAACCGTTGGGAGGTGGCTGCTTTCGGGCTCATCATCGGGGGGGCGGCCGGGAATCTCATCGACCGTTTCACCCGCGGTGACGGGTTGCTCGACGGTCCGGTGGTGGACTGGATCAACCTGTGGTTCATCCCCACTTTCAACCTCGCCGACGCCTCCATCTCGGTGGCGGTCGTGCTGTTGCTGATCGGATCATGGCGGACCGGCTGACGAGGCCGGTGCCCCCGGACCTCAACGGGGAGCGGGTGGATCGGATCGTGGCCGTCCTGGGTGACATGTCCCGCTCGACCGCCCGGGCACTCGTCGAAACCGCCGAAGTCACGGTCGACGGAGCGTCCGTCACCTCGCCCCGACTGCGCCTGGACGAGGGTCAGTCGGTCACGTTCCCCGCTGCCCTCCCCGTCTCCGAGATGGAGCCCGAACCGGTCGAGTTCGGGATCGCCTACGAGGATTCCGACCTGCTGGTGGTGGACAAACCGGCCGGTCTGGTGGTCCACCCCGGAGCCGGGCGGCGGGAGGGGACCCTGGCCGCGGGGATACTGCACCGGCATCCCGACGTTGAAGGCGTGGGGGACCCGGGAAGGTGGGGCCTGGTCCATCGCCTCGACCGGGACACTTCGGGTCTGATGGTGGTGGCCCTGACTGAGGCCGCCTACTCCGGCCTCCGCCAGCAGGTGGCGAGCCGATCCATCGAGCGCGAGTACCTGGCGCTGGTGGACGGGGCGTTTCCGGTCCCGACCGGCACCATCGACGCGCCCATCTCCCGGGACCCGGCCCGTCCCACCCGCCGCCGGGTGAATGCCGAGGGCCGGCCCGCCCGCACCCACTACGAGGTGGAACAGGGGTTCCCCGAATCCCGGATGACGCTGCTGCGGGTCCGCCTGGAGACGGGACGCACCCACCAGATCCGGGTCCACCTCACCGCCATCGACCATCCCCTCGCCGGGGATCGGGTGTACCGCCCCGGACCCGACCGGGTGCCCACTCCCCGGGTGTTCCTCCACGCCTGCCGGCTCGCCTTCACCCACCCGGTGTCGGGCCAGCCGCTCTCCTTCGAGTCGCCCCTCCCCGACGACCTCGCCCAGGTCCTCGCCACCCTCTCCTGACCCACCCCGCTTTCCCGACAGAATTGCGCCCCGCGAAACCTCCCACCCGACCATCCCGGGCGCGCTCTGTCGCGAAAAAGGATATTCGGCTCTCGGTTACGGCTTCGGGTCGACAGAACCGGGGCCTCCATTACCGTGGTCGGGGTGACCACCGAGCAACCGACCGAACCGGAGACCCAGGTCTGTTACCGGCATCCCGAGCGGGAGACCCGCCTGGCGTGTTCGGATTGCGGCCGGCCGATCTGCCCGGCGTGTTCGATCGACGCCGCCGTGGGCCAGAAGTGCCCCCAGTGCGTGTCCGAGGTGGGACGCCAGAAGACCATCGACGCCCGGGCCAGTCTCGGTGTCGCCGCCGGGATCCCGCCGGTGACGAAGGCGATCATCGCCATCACCGCCCTCATGTTCATTCTCGGCGGGTCGTTGGATGAGCACCTGGTTCACGCCAGCTGGCTGGTGGAGGCAGGGGAGTGGTGGCGGATCTTCACCAGCGCCCTCCTCCATGCCAACCTCACCCACATCCTGTTCAACATGTGGGCTCTCTACGCCCTCGGGCCCCTGATCGAGCGTTCGGTCGGCTCGGGACCCTTCATCGCCCTCTACGTCGCCTCGGCCGGGATGGGGGGCGTGGCCGCCCAGTTCTTCACTCCGGAGCGATTCGTGGCGGTGGGTGCCTCGGGGGCGGTATTCGGGCTGTTCGGGGTGTGGCTGAATCTCGCCCTGCGACGGCGCAACACCGCCTGGGGGCGCTCGTTGCTCAGCCAGCTCGGCGTCATCCTGCTCATCAATGCCGCCCTCCCGCTGATCTTTCGCAACATCTCGTGGCAGGCCCACCTGGGCGGGTTCATCACCGGCTTCATCATTGGTGAGGCCTGGTTCCGCCTCCAGGGCGGGGAGGCGGAGCGCAACCGCACCCTGGCCGGCCTGGCGGTGGCGCTGCTCTCCGTCCTCCTGATCGTGCTGCTCTGAAGCCGAACCTGAGGTTGGGCTCTACCGGGGCGGTACAAAACTCTCTCGAGAATGGGCGGGTTCAGCCTGACCAGGGGGTCGCTCCTTCGTCGCTCCCGTCGCTATGCCCCTCCCGGGGCCGGTCCTGCAGGCCGGATTCAGGGCCAGATTTCGCGCCTCGTCTCACCGGATCGGGATCGCTAGGATCGCCCTAATCACAGCCGTGTAACTCGAGCACCCCGAAACGTGTCTTTCGCCCATCTCCATCTCCACACCGAATACTCCATGCTCGACGGTGCGGCGCGGATCAACGACGTGGTCGCCATCGCCGCCGCCGACGGACAGCCCGGGGTAGGCATCACCGACCACGGGGTCATGTACGGGGTCGTCGACTTCGTCCGGGCCACCAAGGCCCACGACCTGACGCCGGTGGTGGGGATCGAGGCGTACTTCACCGATGGCTCCCGTTTCGACCGCCCCACCGGGGCCGCCCGCCAGATCTACCACATGCTCCTGTTCGCCGAGAACGAGGTCGGCTACCGCAACCTCATGAAGCTCTCGTCCCGGGCCTTCCTGGAGGGTTACTACTACAAGCCCCGGATGGATTTCGAGCTCCTCGCCGAGCACTCCGAAGGCATCATCGCCACCACCGGGTGCCTGGGCGGGCTGGTGCCCCAGCTCCTCGGCCCCGACTTCGGCATGGAGGAGAGTGCCAAGGCCCGCCCGCGCGACTTCGACGCCGCCCTGGCCGCGGCCGGGAAGTTCCAGGACATCTTCGGGCGGGACAACTTCTTCATCGAACTCCAGGACCACGGGATCGAGGGCCAGAAGCGGATCATGGCCGACCTGCTCGACATCTCCCGACGCCTCGACGCCCCGCTCCTCGCCACCAACGACGCCCACTACACCCGGCCCGAGGATGCCGCCGCCCATGACGTGCTCCTCTGCATCCAGACCGGCTCCCTCCGGACCGAGGAGAACCGGTTCAAGTTCTCGGGGGGCCAGGACTACTACGTCAAGAGCAGCGCCCAGATGCGGGCGCTGTTCCCCGCCGACGAGTATCCGGGCGCCTGTGACAACACGCTGGGGATCGTGGAGCGGTCGACGGTGGACCTCGAGTTCGGCAAGATCTTGCTGCCCCAGTTCCCCGTCCCCACCGGCCACACCGAGGTCTCCTATCTGGAGGAACTGGTCTATCAGGGAGCCAAGGAACGCTACGGCGATCCCCTCTCCGAGGAGGTGCGGGAGCGAATCCAGCACGAGCTGAAGATCATCGACGAGATGGGCTTCCCCGCCTACTTCCTGATCGTGTGGGATCTGATTCGCTTCGCCCACGAGCGTGGGATCCGCACCGGCCCCGGGCGGGGCTCGGCGGCGGGTTCGATCGTCGCCTACTCCCTGAGCATCACCGCCCTCGACCCGATCCGCTACAAGCTGATCTTCGAGCGCTTCCTCAACCCCGGTCGGCGCCAGATGCCGGATATCGACATGGACTTCGACGAGCGTTATCGGGCCGACGTCATCCGTTACGCCGCCGAGAAGTACGGGTCCGATCACGTCGCCCAGATCGTCACCTTCTCCACCATCAAGGGCAAGCAGGCGATCCGCGACGCCGCCCGGGTCCTGGGTCATCCCTACGGGCTGGGAGACAAGGTGGCCAAGGCGATGCCGCCCGCCATCCTCGGCCGCGAAGCCACCCTCACCCAGGTGCTGGAAGCCCCGGGTGAGGAGGCCGAGGCGGTCGAACGAGATTGGTACTCCAACGCCCAGGAGCTGCGCAACCTCTACGAGGGCGATCCGGCGGTGCGGGAGGTGGTGGATGCCGCCCGGGACCTCGAGGGGCTGCGACGCCAGGACTCCATCCACGCCGCCGCCGTCGTGATATCACCCGAGCCACTCACCGACCTCATCCCCATCCAGCAGAAGGGTGAGGACGCCGAGGTCGTCACCCAGTACGAGATGGGGGCGGTGGAGGCGCTGGGCCTCCTCAAGATGGACTTCCTCGGGTTGCGCAACCTGTCGATCATCGAGCGGACCCTGGAGCTGATCGAGGAGACCACGGGTTCCCGCATCGACATCGATCACATCCCGCTCGACGATCCCAAGACGTTCGAGTTGTTGGGCCGGGGGGACACCGTCGGGGTCTTCCAGCTGGAGTCGGGACCCATGCGGGCCCTGATCCGCAGCCTCCAGCCGGACCAGTTCGACGACGTCGTCGCCCTGGTGGCCCTCTACCGCCCCGGCCCCATGGGGGCCAACATGCACACCCTCTACGCCGACCGCAAGAACGGCCGCAGCGAGGTCGAGCCCCTCCATCCGGCCATCGCCCCCCTCCTCGAGGACACCTACCAGATCATGGTGTACCAGGAGCAGGTGATGCAAGTCGCCCAGGAGATGGCGGGCTACTCGATGTCGGAAGCCGACAACCTGCGCAAGGCGATGGGCAAGAAGATCAAGTCGGTGATGGACGCCGAGAAGGCCAAGTTCGTGGCCGGGTGCATCGACACCGGTTACTCCGAGAAGGAGGGGTCGGATCTCTTCGACCTCATCGCCCACTTCGCTGGCTACGGCTTCAACAAGTCCCACTCGGCCGCCTACGGCCTGGTCTCGTACCAGACCGCCTATCTGAAGGCCCATCATCCCGCCGAGTATCTGGCCGCCCTGCTCACCGCCACCAAGAAGGACAAGGACCGGACTGCCATCTACCTCAACGAGTCCCGCCAGATGGGCATCGAGGTGCTGGTCCCCGACGTCAACGAGTCGGGAATGGACTTCACCGTCCGCGAGAACCGGATCCGCTTCGGGCTCTCGGCCATCCGCAACGTCGGCGAGGGAGTGGTCGAGAAGGTCCTCGAGGCCCGAGCCGACGGCCCCTTCACCGATTTCGCCGACTTCGTCAACCGCGTCGACCCCATCGCCCTCAACAAGCGGACCGTGGAGTCACTGATCAAGGCGGGCGCGTTCGACGGCGTCGGGCACCCGCGCAAGGGCCTGTTCCTGGTCTTCGAGTCGGTCCTCGACGCCACCCTGGAGCGGCGGCGCAACGAGGACATGGGACAGTTCTCGCTGTTCGCCGAGGCCGAACAGGAGGACGGGACCGGCACGGTCGACATCCCCGACACCGAGTGGCGCCAGAAGGTCAAGCTCGGGTTCGAGAAGGAGATGCTCGGCCTCTACATATCCGACCATCCCCTGCTCGGCGCCCGCACCACCCTGTCGGCGGTCGCCCCCACCTCGATCGGCGACCTGACCGAGATGAAGGACCGCACCTCGGTCACGGTCGGTGGCCTGGTGGGAGCCATCACCCGCCGGTGGACGAAAGCCGGCGATCCGATGATCTTCTTCCAGCTCGAGACGCTGGAGGGGTCGGTGGAGGCCCTGTGCTTTCCACGCACCGTCAAGGAGGTCGGCCATCTGATCGTCGAGGACGCCGTAGTGGTGGTCAGCGGCCATCTCGATCACCGGGGCGACGAGATCAAGGTCGTCGTGCGCGACCTCCGGGAACTCGAGATCCGGGACGATCTCACCGTGCGGCTCTCGGTTCCGGCCACCCGACTCTCCCCGGACATCGTCGCCCGTCTCAAACAGATCCTCTCCAACCACCCCGGCCCCGCCCAGGTTCTCCTGCAGATGACGAGCGACGAGGGCCACAAGGTGCTCAAGCTGTCCGACCAGCACCGGGTGGAGCCCCGCTCGGCCCTCTTCGCCGAACTCAAGGAACTCCTGGGCCAAAAAGCCGTTCTGTGAGGCTCACCGGGCGCTAACGGTGATCCCGCCGGCCGGTAGCGGGTGGTGGGTGGTGGGTCGCGAGCAATGCCCCCGCGCTTCAGTTCTGACTACGTAGTGGCCGATAGGGACTGCTGTGAGAGCAGTCCGGACATCGATCACCGTGCTGGTGGCCCTGCTGGTGGTGGGGATGGCCCTGCCGGCGGTGGCCCGACCCACCTCGGACCTGGTGCAGGTGACTGCCTGGTCGCCCGCCCTGGAGATGCGGGGCCTGGAGGGGTCCGCCGCCGAATCGGTGGAGGGACTGTGGTCAGAGTTCGTGGCCGGTGCCCCGGCCCAGGCGACCTGTCTCCTGGCGAACCCGCCTCGGATCGAGGCCAAATGGGATATGGCCCCCCGCGCCGCCTACGCCCCCGACACGGCCACGCTGTTCGTGCGTCCCAACGACCTCTCCCGGCTGGTCGTGTTCCACGAGCTGGCCCATCACCTGGACTTCACCTGCGGTGCCGCCGACGCGGTGGGCGGGGATCTGCGGGCGGCGCAAGGAATCGCCGCCTCCAAGCCGTGGTGGAAGCACGGCAGCCCGGTCACCTGGCCCGCCGAGTACTTTGCCAACGCCGTCGCCATCGCCCTGGGTGAGAACAGCCGCCACGGCGTCACCGGGGAGGCAGTGGACGTGGTCGAGAGCTGGATGGGACGGGGCGTGGCGGCCGAGGAGGCGGCGGGAGTTCTGACCCTCGATCAGCCCGGGCCCGACGTTCCCCGCCTGACCTGACCTACCACAGGTCGGGCAGCCCGTGGGCCGACTCGATCAGCTGTCCTAGCGAGTCGCGGTCGGTGGGCGGATGGCGTTGCCAGGGCACCGTGGCGATCGGCGTGTCGTACCGCTCACCCATCTCGCGGCGGGCGGTGCGCTGGCGGTGTGCTTCCTGCGACCACCGCTCGAGGTTGGCGGCCAGCGCCACCTTGGTTCCCGAGGGAGGCTCGGTCCCGATCCACTCCTCGGGCAGAGACCGATTGAAGATCACCGCTCGCGGAGGCGAGGCCACCTCGGGCAGAGCCTGGAAGAACCGGGCCGCCTCTCTCATGGGTGCCGGATCGGAGGTGGTCACGACCACGGTGATCGCCTTGCGCATGTAGCGCTCGATCTGGCGGGCACGCTTGGACACGCCGTCGTAGGTGGTGCGCAGGTCCATGAAGAATTCGGCGATCCGCTCCAGCAGGTTCGATCCGAGCACCTGGTCGGCGAGGCGCAGCATCGGCTTGGCGGTGCGGTTGAAGATGAATCTTCGCCCCGGCAGCCGGGCGCCGGTGAGCCAGCGGAGCAGCCTCCCGCCCACCAGGTCGGCCATCTGGGCGGGGGCGGTGAAAAAGTCGATACCGCCGGCGGCGGGAGGTGTGTCGACGACGACGAGGTCCCATGCCTTGGCGTCGAGGTAGGTGGCGGCCTCCTCGGCGGCGGCATAGGACTGGGAAGCGGGGAAATGGGAGGTGGCGGCGATGAAGAACTCGTTGTCGATGAGGCGGTCCGTGACCTCGGGATCGGCATGGCGTCGCACCACCTCCTGCCACGAGGCGGTGGCGTCGAGCATCGCCACCCACAGGTTGGGCTCATCGGGGTGGGGCTCGGGCTCGTTGCTGATGGCGATGCCCAGAGCGGTGGTGAGGCGCTGGGCGGGATCGACGGTCAGGACCAGTGTGCGCAGTCCCTGTCGGGCGGCGGTCACGGCCAGAGCGGCCGAGATCGTGGTCTTGCCGACTCCGCCGGCACCGGTGACGACCAGCGCCTGGGTCATGTCTCCTCCTCCAGGGCGTCGGAGAGACGCTCACCCACCTCGGGTGGCGTGTAGGTCCCGAACAGGTAGGGGAGGGAGCGGTCGACCTCGAGATAGTCGGCCCACTCTTGTTGGTCCTGCCACAGGTCGTGATGGAGCGCGGCCGTCTCCGCCACCGGTCCGGTCCCGTCGGGAACCTTGGCGCCGAGCGGCGGCAGGACCCGGTTGGCGATTACGGAGATCGAGCCGATCACGTCTTCTGCTCGCACCCAGGCCAGGGTCTCGGCCGATTCCACCGCCGGGAGCTCCTCGAGCAGCGTGACGATGGAAAGATGGGTGCGCTCGGGGTCGGTGAGGATGTCCTCCATCCATTCGACCTGGTCGAGGATGCGACCGGTCGACACCAGTTCCCGGACGGTGCGGGCCGCCCGAAGGTAGCTGCCGATTTGGCCGGTGGGGGGGGCGTCGGCCACCACCAGATCCCACACCTCCCGTCGTACCTCCCACAGGACCTTGCCGATGGTCACCACCTCACGGACGGCGGGGGCGGTGGAGGCGAGGGCGTCGAAGGCGCGGGCGGCCGGGCCCATTGTGGCCAGGGCCGGAAGCCCGATTTGCACCCGGAGATACTCGATCAGGGCGTCGGCCCGGTCGATCACCGACGCCTCCAGACCGATGCCGATGGGGCGGGGTTCAAAGGTCAGGTCGGGCTCACCGAGGTGAGCGCCGAGCCCGCCCCCGTTGGTCATGTCGATGGCGAGGACCCGCTGGCCGTGCCGTCGTGCCGACAGGGCCAGGGCGGCGGCGACGGCGGACTTGCCGACGCCTCCCTTGCCGGTGACCAGGGTCAGCGAAGTGGGCAACTCATTCTTCCGGTGCCAGGGGGATCCGCAGGACCAGGTGGCCCTCCTCGACCGCCCAGCGGGCGTTTGACACGAGCGAGAAGTCGGTGAAGTCGAGTTGCTTCTGGTCGAGGAACTTCTTCCGCTCCGGACCGGCGACTGGGGGCAGGGGCCGGTCCTTGACGGCCTGGGCCCGCTCGGCGAACCGGGAGATCATCGCATCGACATCGAATTCGGCCATCTGTCACTCCATGGGTCGAACGGTGGCCTACTCAACGTATCACGCCCCCGCGGTTGCCCGGAGTTGGGGCCAGGATGCAGTAGCGTTTGGGGCCGAAGTGAAGCCCGTACACCTGCTCCGATTCCTCGTCTTCCTCCTCATCGGCGCCGCTCTGCTGATCGCGGTGGTGCCGCTGCTGGTGCTGCTCAACTTGGTCCAGGGAGGATCCGGCTTCGGTCTGTGCCCCGACGGCATCGGCTCGTGTCGCAACCCCTACACCGCCGCCCCCGAGCTCACCGCCACCCTGACCGTGGCGCTGTTAGGGATCGTCGCCCTGATCCGTGTCCTCATGCGCTCCGCCCGTCGTCTCCAGGCCGAAGAGCGCGTGGTCAGCGAACCACCGCCGCCACCGGTGGAAAGCGAGACCGGGTCCACCCCCGACCCCACCCCCCACCGCAGACCCAGACCCATTTCGCG
>DATHVR010000188.1:0-4914 GCA_035461175.1 Acidimicrobiia bacterium
CCTTCATGCAGGCGATGGGGCTGGTCAACGACCACCTGACGGGATGTCACGTCCGCGACCTGGCGGAGCGCTCCAGGAGCGCCGCTGCTGCATCCGTCGGCTGAGGACCGGTAGCCTCGCCGCGGCGATGACCCCAGCCCCGCAGCTCACGATCGGCATCGAGGAGGAGTACCTCCTGGTCGATCCCGTCACCCGCAACCTGTTGCCGGACCCGCCGGCCGAATTGTGGGAAGGGGCGTACGAGCGGATCGAGGGGCGGGTGAGCCGCGAGCTGCTCCGAGCCCAGATCGAGGTGGGTACCCGCCCCCACCAGCGGGTCGCCGACGCCGCCAACGACCTGCGCGACCTGCGCAAGGCGTTGGCGGAGGTCTGCGCCCAGCACGACGCCGCCATCATCGCCGCCTCCACCCATCCCTTCGCCTTGTGGTGGGAGCAGGTGCCGAGCGAAGGCGACCGCTACAAGGTGCTGTACGAGGATCTGGCGATGGTCGGTCAGCGGATGGTCATCTGCGGCATGCACGTCCACGCAGGCATCGAGGACCCTGAACTGCGCATCGACCTGATGAACCAGATCAGCTACTTCCTGCCGCACCTCCTGGCCCTGTCCACCTCATCACCGTTCTGGGGAGGACACAACACCGGGCTCAAGAGCTATCGGATGAACGTCTTCCGGACGATGCCGCGCACGGGCCTCCCGGAGGCGTTCGACAGTTGGGCGGAGTACCAGCGGCACGTCCAGGTGCTGGTCGACGGCGGTCTCATCGAGGACGGATCCAAGGTCTGGTGGGACGTCCGCCCTTCCATCCGCTATCCCACCCTGGAACTGCGCGTGACCGACATCTGCACCCGGTGGCAGGACGCGGCCACGATCGCCGCCCTCTATCAGTCGCTGCTGCACATGCTCTACAGGCTCCGGACCACCAATCAGCGGTGGCGGCGCTACGCCAACATGCTGGTCGCCGAGAACCTGTGGCGCGCCCAGCGCTACGGGGCGCAGGGAGAGCTGATGGACTTCGGTATCGGGCGCCTGGTGCCGTTCGCCGACCTGGTCGACGAGATGGTCGAACTGGTCCGACCCGACGCCGAGGAACTCGGCTGCATCGAGGAGGTCGAGCACGCTCGGGTGATCGCGGCCGAGGGCACTTCCGCCCGCCGCCAGGTACAGGCCTACCAGGCTGCGAAGGAGGCGGGGAGTACCGAGGACGAGGCGTTGCAGGCGGTCGTGGACGAACTGATGGCCGATACGCTGCGCGACACCTGACCGGCGGCGTTTCCGGTATCCCCGGTGCGGGATACATTCGGCTCGAGCGTCAGGGAAGGCCGCCATGCCGAAGATCCGAATCGCCGTCCAACTCCAACCCCAGCACGCCGAGTATCGGGACATCCGCTCCGCGGCCGTCAGGGCCGAGGAACTCGGAGCCGACATCGTCTACAACTGGGACCACTTCTTCCCTCTGCGAGGCGACGCCGACGGCAAGCACTTCGAGTGCTGGACGATGCTCGCCTCCTTCGCCGAGGTCACAGAACGGGTCGAGATCGGTGCGCTCGTGACCTGCAACTCGTATCGCAATCCCGACCTGCTGGCGGACATGGCACGAACGGTCGACCACATCTCGGGGGGCCGCCTGATCCTCGGGATCGGGGCGGGCTGGTTCCGACGGGACTACGACGAATACGGCTACGAGTTCGGTACGGCAGGTGACCGCCTGTCCGACCTTCGGGACGCCCTCCCTCGCATCGAGCATCGGCTCGCCGCGCTGAATCCTCCCCCCGTTCGTGACATCCCGATCCTCATCGGAGGTGGCGGCGAGAAGCGCACCCTTCGTTACACCGCCCGCCACGCCGACATCTGGCACGGCTTCGGCGACCCGGCCAAGCTCGCCCACAAGAACCGAGTGCTGGACGAGTGGTGCGCGAAGGAGGGGACCGACCCGACGGCGATCGAGCGATCGGCGGGCGTGGCCCCGGCCAAGCTCGACGAGGCCGACTCCTACGTGGAGGCAGGCATCACCCAGATCACGCTCTCCTCCGGCGGCCCCGACTACGACCTGTCGTTCCTCCCGGACTGGATCGCCTGGCGCGACACCCGCAACAGCTGACAGGCCCCCTTCGTCCTTCGTCCGCTGGCGCGACCACCGCGCCCCCCTCCCGGCTCCGCCGGACTCCCCCCTGACCGGGGGGAGAAAGAAGACGCCGGGGCTCGTCCCACCCCCCGGGGCCAGCATCCACCGCGCCCCCTCTCGGCTCCGCCGGACTCCCCCTGACCGGGCAGAGAGAACACGGGGTCTGTCCCCCCTCGGCCGGAGGCCGTCTGGGGGGACACGGTCGAGCCGCCAGGCGAGACCGAGGGGGGCCGTCGCCACCCGGGCCGCCCCCGGATGAGCCGCACGGGAGCGGGAGAGGCCAATCGGTGGAAATCGCTGGACAAGAGACTGAACGCGCGTTTAGTATGCTGAACATGCGTTCAATCGACGAAACGACCGCGGCCGCCCGGATCCGGGATGCGGCGCTCGCCCGGTTCCCGGTCGACGGGTTCGAGGGGACCACCGTGCGTGCCATCGCCGAGGACGCAGGGGTGTCGGCGGCTCTGGTGATCCATCACTTCGGGTCGAAGGAGGGGTTGCGGCAGGCCTGCGACGAGTACGTCATCGCCCGCATTGGCCAGACCAAGACCGAGGCCATCGAGTCGAAGACCCTGACCGACCCCTCGACGATGCAGTCGGGACTCCGCATGGCCGGACCGCTCATCAAATACCTCGCCTGGGCGCTGGCGAGCGGCAGCGATCAGGCGGCGCGGGTGTTCGACGACCTCGTGGCGGAGTCCACTCGACTGCTGGAGCTGGCGGTCGAGCACGGGGCAATGCACCCGGGCCCCGACCCGCTGGCACGGACGGCCGTCCAGCTGGCGATGCAGATGGGCACCTTCGTGATGCACGAACACCTCGGCCGTGTGCTGGGCGTCGACCCGATGAGCGAGGAGGGGGTGGCACGGATCGCCCGAGCAACCCTCGAGCTCTTCTCCGGGGCGATGTTCCCGCCGGGCCGGGCAGAAGAAATGCTCGCCGCCCTCGAGGCGGCAGCCAACAGAAAGGAAGAACACGATGGTTGATGCCATCGAGACACGCGGGCTCACCAAGCACTACGGCGACACCGTGGCATTGGATGGGCTCGATCTGGAGGTCCGCACCGGTGAGGTGTTCGGGTTCCTCGGCCCCAACGGGGCAGGCAAGACGACGATGATCCGGCTGCTCTTGGACGTGCTGCGTCCCACCGCCGGGTCGGCGCGGGTGCTGGGTCTCGACCCGAAGGCGGAGGGCCTGCAACTGCGGGAACGGGTGGGATATCTCCCTGGCGACTTCGTCGTCGACGGGCGCCAGTCGCCCCGCGAGTTCCTCACCTACCTGGGCAACCTTCGGGGTGGGGTGGGCCCGCGAGCGTTCGAGCCGATCGCGGAGAGGCTCGAGCTCGATCTGGACAACCGGATCGGTGCCCTCTCGAAGGGCAACCGCCAGAAGGTCGGCCTCGTCCAGGCCTTCATGCACGATCCGGAGCTGCTGATCCTGGACGAGCCGACCAGCGGACTCGACCCGGTGGTCGGTCGGGAGTTCCTCACGATGGTGACGGAGGCCCGGGATCGCGGCCAGACGGTGTTCATGTCCTCCCACGTGCTGAGTGAGGTCCAGCAGTCGGCCGACCGGGCCGGGATCATTCGCAAGGGGCGCCTGATCGCGATCGACGACGTCGACGAACTCCGCGCCCGTGCCCTTCGGCATGTCAGGGTCGTCTTCGCCGACGACGTCGAGCCGTCCGCGTTCACCGGGCTCGCCAACGTCAACGACGTGAGCGTCGAAGGGAACGTGCTGCGCTGCCGGCTGGTCGGCGAGGCCGACGCACTGCTGAAGGCCCTGGCCAGGCATCGGGTCCTCGACCTCGTGTCCGAGGAGCCGCAGCTCGAGGAACTGTTCTTCCACTACTACACCGGAGCAGAGGATCATGTTGCGTGACACCTGGACAAAGACCCTGTGGGATCAGCGGCGGTCGCTGCTGGGCTGGGCGATCGGCTTCGCCGCCGTCTCGCTCGTCTACGGCGGCTTCTACCCGATGGTGGCCATCCCCGAGTATCAGGATCTGATCGAGGGCATGCCGCCCGGATTGATCGAGGCCTTCGGATGGGATGAGATCTCGTCGCCACACGGCTATCTGGGATCCACCGTCTACGGGATCCTCGGACCTGTGCTCGCCATCGTGATGGCGATCGGGCTCGGCTCGCGCGCCATCGCCGGCAGCGAGGAGGACGGAAGTCTGGAGCTGCTCGTCACCCACCCGGTGAGTCGGACCTCCGTCGTGCTGCAGAAGGCAGCTGCGCTGGCCGTGGCCATGCTGGGGGCGGGGGTGGTCGTCTTCCTGGCGATCATCGTCCTGCGGGGTCCCATCGAGATCGACATCGCCTGGACTCACATCGCCGCCGCTTCCCTGAACCTGGCCCTGATGGGCCTGTTCTTCGGCGCGGTGGCGGTGCTGGTCGGAGCGATCACCGGCCGCAAGGGCGTGACGGTGGGCGCCACCGCCGGGGTGGCGGTGTTCGCATTCCTCGCCAACGGCGTCCTGCCGCAGGTGGATGCTCTCGCCTGGATGCAGAACCTGTCCCCCTTCTACTGGGCGAACGGGTCAACCGCGCTTCGCGACGGGCTCGATGCGGGACTCACCCTCGCCCTGGCGGGAGCGTCGGTGGTGGCGCTGGCGGCCGCGGTCGCCGCCTTCAACCGGAGGGACATCGGCGCCTGAGTCATCCGGGTCGGGGTCTCGCTCCGTATGGGAGTCAACGGAGTGAGACCCCGACCACGAGGAGGATGCATTCATGCGCCGTCTACTCACCCTTGGACTGGCAACCACCCTGATGGCGGCACTGGCCGT
>DATHVR010000189.1:0-2624 GCA_035461175.1 Acidimicrobiia bacterium
GGTGAGATTCATCGGTTTACGGCTCAGCTTCTCGACGATGGTGAAGAGTCGTTCTGATCCGCGCAAGTCGTGCTCTCAGTCGATCGAACCGCAGAGGTTAACCCTCACGTGTCCCGTTACCCGGGACGCGGCCACACTTCCCGGTCGACCGAGGCGGTGGGACCGCCGTGTCCGGCGGTCCCATGCCTGCTCAGAAGTCGTTGGCTGCCTCGACAAAGTCGTTGACGATGATCTCGTTGAGATCGGCGCCCTCGGGCAGTTCCACGGCGATGATGTCGAAGAAGTACTCCCACGACTCCGTGGTCTGCTCGTGGAAGAGCAGACCTTCCGGCGCCTGCCACAGGGCGAGGACCAGCTCGAAGATGCGTTCACCGGTCTCGTCGGTGAACCATTCGGGTGTCACCTCCCTGAGGATGTCGAGAGTCTCCTCGGGGTTGGTGTGGCCGAACTCGGCTCCTCTCGCCACGGCACGCAGGAAACCTTCCGCGGCTTCCGGGTTGGCGTCGATGTACTCCTGGGTGGCGACCAGCGGGAGGGCGGGCACCCCACTGAGGTCACCCGGGTCGAGTGCTCTCAGGTCCAATCCCTGCACCTCGATGGCCACGATGTCGTTCACCGAGCCGCCCACGGCGTCGACCTGGCCTTCCTCGAGTGCGCGGACCGCGAGGGCGGTTCCTTCGCCTATGGGGACCAGCTCCACATCGCTGTCCGGATCGAGGCCGGCGTTGGCGATGATGCCCCGCACTACCGGCACCTCACCGCCGGAGAGCTCGGATATCCCGACCCTACGTCCGGCCAGATCGGCCGGAGTCTGGATGTCGCTGTCCTCCGGGACCGTGAGGGAGAAAACCGAGCCGTAGTTCACATTCCCGATGGCCCTGATCTCGTGGCCCTGTTCGACCGCCTGGGCCACATTCGCGGTTCCCACGTTGCCGATGTCACCATTGCCCGCCAGCAGCTGCTGCATCACGTTCCCGGCGCCATCGAGGAACTGGTGGGTCACCTCTAGGCCTTCCTCGGCGTAGTAGCCGTTGGCTTCGGCGACACGGAAGCCGTACATGTTCGGCGAGTCCACCGGCAGGAGCACCGTCATTGCAGTGGTCTCGCCAGCCGGCTCACCGGTGGTCGTGGTTTCACCTGCGGTGGTGGTCGGCTCCTCGCCGCCGGCCGTGGTGGTCGCCTCGCCACCAGCACCTGCCGTGGTCGTGGTCTCGGCGCCGTCGCCACAGGCGGCCAGAACCATGCCTAGAGCCGCCACCAGGACCAACCATCGCACCCTGTCCAGTCGCTGCATGCAACTCCTCCTCTTGGGACGAGGAAGACGCTATCAACCTCGTCGCCTATTGTCCACGGGATGGAATGTCGATGCCGGCCAGTGGAACATTGCTCATGACCGGGGAGTTGCCAAACGGCAGTGCCGTGGTCGATGTCCACGCCCACTTTGTCCCGATGGGCCTGGTGGAGCGGCTGGTCGAGAGTACCGGTCCCGGCGTGTCGGTGCGGACTCACGGTGATGGGCAGTACTCGTTCGAGATCGAGAGGTCCCTGCCCACCCGGGTGCTCCCTCCCCGGCTCATCGATCTGGAGATGAGGCAACAGTGGCTGGACGAGCAGGGCATCGACCTCCAGGTGCTCGGCACTTGGGCCGACATCTTCGGCTATGGCCTGCCGTCGGATCAGGGTGTCGAATGGGCCCGTCTCGTCAACAAGACGCTGATCGAGGCGATCTCGGGTTCATCCCGTTTCGCCGCATTCGCCACCCTGCCCATGCAGGACCCGAAACAGGCGGCGGAAATGATCTCGGAGGTGATAGAGCAGGGATTCGTCGGAGTCACCGTGGCGGCCCGGATCGGTGAGGTCGAGCTGGATTCACCGGAGCTGGAGATCTTTTGGCAGTCACTCGACGAGAGCGAGGCCACCGTCTTTATCCACCCCGGTTACGCCCCGGACGAGCCTCGCACCGCCGAATATGGCATGGTCAACTCGGTGGGCCGACCGGTGGACACCACCATCGCCGTGTCCCGGCTCTTGGGCGCCGGTGTCCCCCAGCGACATCCCCGAGCCAAGATCCTGCTCGCCCACGGTGGCGGGGCGGTCGCCTTCATCCTCGGTCGTCTGCAACGCAACTTCGAGCTCGACCCGTCGGTGGGGGATCCCGGTGACGGGATCGGGCGGCTCTACTACGACAGCGTGGTCTTCGAACCCGACGCCCTCTGCTATCTGGTGGCCAAGGCCGGCCCCTCGCACGTCATGCTCGGGTCGGACTACCCCTTCCCGATCGGAGATCCGACGCCGAGGGAGGTGGTCAACTCGGCGGGCTGTCTCTCCGATGAGGACCGGCATCTCATTCTGGGCGGCGCAGCCGCGTCCCTGCTCGGGATCGGCGGGTAGGGGATCAGGGTTGGAGGGGGGTGCCGAAGATGACGCTTCTCGAGTCGAGGAGATCCCAGGCGCCGCTGCGGATATGCTCCTCGAAGTGAGGGCTGGCGGCATGGGCCCGGAACGCCTCCTCGTCCCGGTAGACCTCGAATAGGAGGAAGGTGAGCGGGTCGTCGTTGGCGTTGACCACTGTGTACTCCTCGCATCCCGCCTCGGACCGGGTCGGCTCGATCATGGCGGTGAGG
>DATHVR010000190.1:0-2611 GCA_035461175.1 Acidimicrobiia bacterium
AGTCGATCGTCGGTGGCGAGGGCCACGACATGACGCCTCCCGAGGAAGGGGCGACCGAAACGACCGTGGCGGCGGCTTCGGCCGGCGGCGAGACCGTCGAGATCATGGCGGGTTCCAGCGCCTTCCAGGACATGGACTCGCCCGATGAGTTCGCCGACAATGAAAGCCCGGCCGACTACTCGGTGAACGTCATCACCGTCAAGGCGGGCACCACGGTCACCTGGACGAATCAGGACAACATGATGCACACGGTGACGGCCGTGGACGGATCGTTCGACTCGGGGTTCATGGACGCCGGACAGACCTGGTCTCACACCTTCGATGAACCGGGTGAGTATGAGTACTTCTGCTCACCCCATCCCTGGATGCGAGCCAAGGTCATCGTGGAACCCTAGAGCGACCGCACGGAGGGCGGGTTCCCGATCGGGGACCCGCCCTTTGTCGTGTCAGGACCTGATCAGGACGAACGGGGGCGGACGACCGCCCGGCACAGCGAGGGAGCGACGAACGGTTGCAGGGCCTCGATCATGGCGGTGTCGCCCAGGGCTTCGGCGGCTCCCTGCAAAAGCCCGAGGTGCAGGGAGCAGATGACGTCGGGATGGTCGCGGGCCAGGTCGCGGAAAGGGCAATCGACCAGGTCGAACACGGTGGTGTCGCCCTCCGCGTGCGGCCGGGGCTCGAACCCGATGTCCTCCAGCAACTGGCCGATGCGGCGCACTGCCTCATCCGGAGGAAGGGCGCGGCCGGGAGGAAGTTGCTCGCTCAGGTATTCGCCCCACTTTCGGCCCGCCGCCCGGGCCATGTCGGCGGGGTTCTCGCCCGCGCTCTTCACGGTCGTGGTCAACATCTCGGCCAGGAGGCGATAGCCACCGGCCGAGGCATCGCTCGACTCCTCCGAACGCGAATAGAGCATGCGGGGGCGACCGGGGGTCTGGCGGGGCTGGGGCCGGGTTTCGACCAGGCCGGCCTGCTGGAGTATCTCGAGGTGGCCTCGCACCGTGTTGGGATGGAGGTCGACGGCGGCCGAAAGCCGTTCGACGTCGCACGGACCGCCGGCATCCTCGAGCAGACGGAGGAGGCGGCGGCGCACCGGGTCGGCCATTGCCCGGTAGCGGGCTTCGCGGAGTGCGGCGACATCGGTGGGGTGCATCGGTCCAGTTTACCCGGTCGAAGCCGGAAATTTCTACCGCACCGCCCCCGGAGACGAAATGAGGGCCCGCACTTTCGGTGCGGGCCCTCATCGATGCCAGGCTGGGAGTGAGTCAGCTGGCGATCAGGTTCGCCTTGTCGATCCAG
Organism: Acidimicrobiia bacterium; assembly: GCA_035461175.1. Lineage (GTDB taxonomy): Bacteria > Actinomycetota > Acidimicrobiia > Spongiisociales > ZC4RG35 > DATHVR01. Next base: position 1,297 of record DATHVR010000190.1, read on the forward strand.
TCGGCGATCTCACGGGTGCCGGGGACCGCTTCGACCACCTTGGCGGATCGGTTGGCCTCGGTCATTGCCTCATGGAGCGACTCGGCGCTGCGGCGTCGAAGCTGCTTGAGGCTCGTCACACCCGCCACCTCGAGGAGGGCGGCGTAACGGGGGCCGATGGACTTGACCCGCATGAGGTCGGCCTTGTGGGCCCAGTCGGCCAGCTGGTCGGCCGGGATCCCGGTGGCCCCGGAGAGCTCCGAGCGTCCCGTCCGGTCACCGGCGTGGGTCCACATGTCGGAGACGGTGGCGACACCGGCCCGGCGCAGCTTGGAGCCGGCACGGGCGTCGACGCCGATAATGTCGGTCACGGGCTGATCGGACGTAGTGGTGGCCCCGAGGAGCCGGGCGGCTCCGGGCATCCGGGCGACTACGTGCTTGCCCTCTTCGGTCGACTCGGCGAGGAACTCGTCGGTCATCGTCTTGAACTCGCGACGGGCGCCGTCGAACCGATCGCCGATCGTCCGGACCGCCTTGGTGGCAGCACCGACGGCGGCATAAGGAATGGTGGTGAGTTTGGGCATGGAAACCTCCGCATCTCGCGTGCGCGTGCATCTCCCATTATGCTAGCAATCGCAAGCATTTGCAACTCGTTTGCTTGCGCCTGCTAGCAAGACACTGGTAATCTGCCCCCGGGCTGGGCTGGCCAAACCGGACACACCAGGAGTCATTCACGATCATGTTGCGCCTGCTCTCGCTGGCATCGGGCATCGTCCTCGTGGCGATGATCTTCGCCGTGGGATTTTCGGGTTCTCCGCCTGTCGACGCCCCGGCCCGGGTCGCCTCGGTTCCGGCGGCACCGGCGAATGGGAGCAGTGGTGGGGCGGGTTTTTGGGCCCTCGACCCCTTGAGTCCCTCCCTCTCGGAGGCGGCGGTGACGCCGCCCGGGCACGACGCCTGCCGTCCTCTCAGCCGGCTCAGCCCGCCCTGCGATGACCCCGCCCCCGGTTCGACGGTGGGCGCCATCGCCGGCCTGGAACACTGGCGTCCCCTGGTGGCGAAGCACTTCCGGCCCGACGACGTGGGGCGGGCCCTGGAGGTGATCCGGTGTGAGTCCAACGGGAACCCCCGGGCAGCGAATCCCATCAGCACCGCCCGGGGTCTGTTCCAGCATCTCGAGAGCCTGTGGCCGGAGCGGGCCGCCAAGGCGGGATGGCCGGGAGCCAACATCTTCGATCCGGAGGCCAATGTGGCGGTGGCGGCGTGGCTGGTCTACCACGGCGGCGGCTGGCGCCACTGGAACGCCTCGGCCCACTGCTGGTAACCCGTTTTGGGG
>DATHVR010000191.1:0-13278 GCA_035461175.1 Acidimicrobiia bacterium
TCCGACTTCCGACTTCCGACTTCCGACTTGAATAGGCGGGTGAAGCTGCTCAATCTCGATCACGTTGCCATCGCCGTTCATGACCTCGACGCTGCCCTTGCGGGGTACCGCACCCGCTACGGCGTGGAGCCCCTGCACCGGGAGGTGGTGGAACAACAGGGAGTGGAAGAAGCGATGATCCCGGTGGGCGGCTCGTTCATCCAGTTGCTGCAGCCCCTCGCTCCGGATACCCCGGTGGGCAGGTTCCTCGAGGCCAACGGCGAGGGCCTCCACCACGTCGCCTATGCGGTGGTCGACATCGAGGCGGCGCTGGCGCACCTGGCTGAACAGGGTGCCCGCCTGATCGACGCCGAACCCCGCCTCGGGGGGAGGGGGGCCCGGATCGCCTTCGTGCACCCCCGGGACCTGGCCGGTACGCTGATCGAACTCGTGGAGATCCAGGAATGAGCGAGAACGGCATCGAGATCACCGGGGGGGCCGGGCCCTTCGAGGCAGCGGCGGTAGTGGCCGCCGTTCACCACGTCATCGAGTCGGAACGGCTGATGGCGGAGCGCCGCGGCGCCCGGAACCGTCCGTCGGCCTGGATGGCCTCGGTTCGTCAGCGCCAGCCGGAGGACGTTCCCTCCCTGCTCCCCCCCGATCACCGCGGCGACCCGATCTAGCCGCGCCGCAGCATCGACAGCTCGGGCGCTCGCAACAAGGCGAGGACCGCCGCGTACACCGCCACCGCCGCCACCCCGCCGATCAGCAGCGCCGCCAGCCATGGGCCCAGCGCCACCGGATCCAACAGGTCGGTGATCCAGATGGCGACCGCGGCGGCGGGAACGGCCGCCAGCATCGTCCTCGCCAACGACGCCCCGACCGGCCTGGCATCCGACTCACCCCGATGCCACCAAACCGCCATGGCGGCGGTGTAGGCCAGCATCGATCCCACGCTTACGGCGGCGATCCCATCGGCCCCGAACCGGTTGGCGGCCCAGATGTAGGCGGGGATGGCGAGGATGGTCGTCACGGTCCCCACCACCACCGGCAGCCACATCCGTCGCTGGGCGTAGAAGGCGCGGGTGTAGACCTGATGAGCGGCCCACATCGGGATCGAGATTCCGTAGATCACCAGTAGTCCCGCCACGAAGGACGAGTCTCCCGCCGAGAACTCCCCCCGCTGGTAGGCGAGGCGGATGATGGGCAGGGCGAGACCCACCACGCCCGCCGCCCCCAGGCCCGCCACCACCAGACTGGAACGCAGGGCGGTACCCACCGTGCGCCGCATCTCCTCCATCCGTCCCTCGGCGAACAGGCCGGCCAGGAAGGGATAGGAGGCGACGCCGGCCGCCTGGGCGATCACCCCCACCGGAACCATGTTGACGCGCCGGGCATACCCGAGCCCGGCGGTGGCGCCCTCACCGGCGAACTGGCCGAACACGCGCACGAAGAACTCGTCCAGGGCAACCGCCGACTGGCCCAGCATCAGTGGCAGCGCCAGCACCAGGTACTCGCGCACGGTGCCATTCCACACCCGGGAGGGGGCCTGGAGCCGCATCCCGTCGCGACGCGCTCCCCACCACTGAAGGGCGAAGTTGCCCACTATCGCCCCGACCAGGGCTCCCCACACGAAGCCGCCCGGTCCGGCTTGCCCGGCCGCCGCCCCCGCCAGGCCGCCGGCGATGATCCCCAGGTTGTAGATGATCGGCGCCAGCGTGGGGATCAGGAACCGGCGATGGGTGTACTGGTAGGCCATCAGCAGCGCCCCGAGGACGAAGAAGAGCTGGGCGGGCAGGATGATGCGGACGTAGCCCACCAGGTCGGGAAGCAGGGACTCGTCGACCTCCGGATATACCAGCCGGGTCAATGCGGGGGCGGCGATCATCGTGACCACCGTGGCGACCGTCATCAGCCCGGCCACGAAACGGAACACCGACGTGAAGGCGCGATTGGTGGTGGCGAGGTCGTCCTGGGCCAGATGGCGGGAGAGGATCGGCACCAGGGTGATGCTGAGGTAGCCCCCCGCCATCAGGAAGAACAGGTAGTCGGGGATGGCGAAGGCGAAGTTGTAGAGATCGGCCTCGACCCCCCGGCCGAGCAGGCCCGCCAGGACCACGTCGCGCAGGAAGCCGAGAAGCCGGGAGGCGAGGATGCCTCCCGAGACGACCAGGGCGGCCCGACCGAGGGTGCTCACGCCACCCGGCGCCGTTGCTCGCGCAGGGCGGCGAGGAACCCGGAGGGCACCTCGAGATCCCCGCACCCCCGCCCCACCTCGATCCCGGGCTTGTAGGAACCATGGAAGTCCGAGCCGCCCGAGGGGAGCAGGTCGAGGCGGGCCGCCATCCGCCGCACGACCCGGCGCCGCTCGGGCTCGGTGCCGGAGTGATGCGACTCGACTCCCACCAGTCCCATCTCGCGTAGCCGCTCCAGGGTTCGTTCGAGCGAGGCGTCGTCGTCGAAGCCGAGGGTGTAGGGATGAGCGAGGATCGGAACCCCGCCCGAGGCCCGGGCGAGCTCGAGGGCCACCGGCGGGGTCAGGCGGCGCCGGCCCACGTAGGCGGGGGCACCGTTGCCGAGGTACTGCTCGAATGCCGAGCCGATGTCGGGGACGTAGCCCCGATCGACCATCACACCGGCGATGTGGGGACGTCCCACCGACCCGGTGCCCGCCCGTGCCGCCACCTCCTCCATCGTCACGTCCAGCCCCAGTTGGAGGAGGCGCTCGACGATGGTGTGGTTGCGGTCGTCGCGACCCAGCCGGAGATCCTCGAGTGTGTCCTGGAGCGGTCCGGCGACGTCGTCGATCCACAGCACCACCAGGTGCATGCCGCCGCGCACATCGGCATCGGGCAGCATCTCCGACCAGTCGAGGGACAGCTCCACTCCCGGGATCACCTCGATCCCGAATCGCTCGCCGGCGCTCCGGGCCTCGGTCAGACCCTCCAACACGTCGTGGTCGGTCAGGGCCACGGCCTCGAGGCCGGCGGCGGCGGCCAGTTCCACCACCCGGGTGGGGGTCTCCGAGCCGTCCGAGACCCGGCTGTGAGTGTGGAGGTCGACGGCCATGGTGGTCAGGTTACGGGGGACCGGTCCCGGGGCCCTGTCTCTAAGAGACGTCGATCTGGATGTCTTCGATATAGACCGTCTCGAGCGGCAGGCTCTGTTCCCTCGATCCGGGCCGGGTGGCGGTGGGGACGGCGGCGATCTGGTCCAGTACGTCCATCCCCTCGGTGACCTCGCCCAGCACGTTGAAAAGCGGGTTGAGCACCGAGGCCTGATCCCCGATCACGATGAAGAACTGGCTCCCGGTGGTGCTGCGGCCGGCATTGGCCATGGCAACCATCCCCGGGGTGAATTCGAACTCGCCGTCCGGGTACTCGTCTGGGATGCGGTACCCGGGTCCTCCGGTGCCGACCGCGTCGGGATCGCCACCCTGGACCACGAAGTCCTCGACGATCCGGTGGAAGACGGTCCCGTCGTAGAAGTCCTGGCGAGCGAGAAAGACGAAAGAGTTGACGGTTTCGGGATATCCGGCCGCGTCCAGCTCCATCACGATGTCGCCACATGAGGTAGTGATGGTGGCGGTGACGGTCGAGTCGGCGGTGATGTCGTCCTGGGCGACCGGCTCGGTGAAGCTCATGACCGCTTCCGGTGGTGGAGCTTCGGCGCCGCAGGCGGTTGTCTGGTTGCGGTAACCCTCGTAGCTGCCCGGAAGGCTCTCGCTGTCCTGGCCGAACAGCGACACGATCACGAAGCTGAGGACCACCAATGCACCCATGCCGAGCGCAAAGCCGAGGCGCCGGAAGATCTCCTTGCGTCCCTCGGCCTTGTCTTCCGCCTCTCTGCGGGCGGCCCGGTTCTCCTTCTGGCGTCGTCTGCGGTCGCTCATCGAGGCGAGATGGTACCGGTGCACACGGTGGGTCCGAGTTCGAGGAGAACAACGGCCTCCATTTTCCGGTGTCGCACCCGTGGTACCACCTTGGCCCGATCGTCACCTAACGTTTCCCCCACATGAGCGTCATCGTCCAGAAGTACGGCGGCACCTCCGTCGGCAGCCCCGAGCGCATCAGCCGCGTGGCCGACCGGATCGTGGAGACGCGCCGGGCCGGACGCGACGTGGTCGTGGTGGTGTCGGCGATGGGCAAGACCACCGACGAACTGATCGAGCTCGCCCGGGCTGTCAATCCCGATGCCCCTGCCCGGGAGATGGACATGCTCCTCACCGCCGGCGAACGCATCTCGATGGCGCTGATGGCGATGGCAATCGCCGCCCGGGGTGTGGAGGCGGTCAGCTTCACCGGATCCCAGGCCGGGATCCTCACCGACGCCGCCCACGGCGCCGCCAAGATCCAGGCCATCCGCGGCACCCGGGTCAGCGACTCGCTGGCCCAGGGCAAGGTGGTGATCGTGGCCGGCTTCCAGGGGGTCGATCCCGAGGCCAAGGAGATCACGACTCTGGGGCGGGGTGGCAGTGACGCCACCGCCGTGGCCCTCGCCGCCGCTCTCGGCGCCGAGGCATGTGAGATCTACACCGACGTCGACGGCGTCTACACCGCTGACCCGCGTCTGGTCCCCAACGCCCGCAAGCTCGACGAGGTCAGCTTCGAAGAGATGCTGGAACTGGCCGCCTCCGGGGCAGGCGTGCTGATGTCACGCTCGGTCGAGTTCGGTCGCCGCTTCAACGTCCCCATCCACGTCCGCTCGTCGTTCAACAACAACCCCGGTACCTGGGTCAAGGAGCACACCATGGAACAGGCCATCATCTCCGGCGTCGCCCACGATCGCTCGGAGGCCAAGATCACGGTCCGTCATGTCCCCGACCGCCCCGGCGTGGCCGCCTCGCTCTTCGCCCCCCTGGCCGAAGAGGGCGTCAACGTGGACATGATCGTCCAGAACGTCTCCTCCGACGGCCATACCGACATCTCCTTCACCGTCCCCAAGGACGTCACCGACAAGGCGCGGGCCGTCACCGAAAAGATCGCCGCCGAACTGGAGGCGGGCACAGTGGATGTCGATGAGGACATCGGCAAGGTGTCTCTGATCGGAGCAGGCATGAAGACCCATTCCGGGGTGGCCGCCACCGTGTTCTCCGCTCTCGCCAAGGCCCGCATCAACCTCGAGATGATCTCGACCTCGACCATTCGCATCTCGTGCGTGGTCCGTGAGGAGCAGCTCGACGAGGCCGTCAGGGTGCTGCACGAGGCGTTCGAACTGGAGGAGGTGCCGGCATGACCTCTGTTGCCGTCGTCGGGGCGACCGGTGTCGTCGGCCGCACCATGCTCTCGATCCTGGAGGAGCGGGATTTCCCGGTCGACTCGATTCGCCTGATGGCGTCGAGCCGCTCTGCCGGGACCATGGTCGACACCCGCTGGGGCAAGGTCGAGGTCGAGGATCTGTCCGAGGCGGATCCCGCCGGGGTCGAGGTGGCCCTCTTCTCGGCCGGCGCCGACCGCTCCCGCGCCCATGCTCCCCGTTTCGCCGCGGCGGGAGCGGTGGTGGTCGACAACTCGTCCGCCTTCCGTCGTGATCCCGACATCCCGCTGGTCGTGGCCGGGGTCAACGATGCCCACCTCTCCTCGCATCGCGGCATCATCGCCAACCCCAACTGTACGACGATGGCCCTGATGGTGGCCGTGGGTCCCTTGCATCGGGCGGCGGGGATGCGCTCGATGGTGGCCTCTTCCTATCAGGCGGTGTCGGGGTCGGGCAGCCAGGGGATCGACGAGTTGCTGCGCCAGACCCGTTCCCTGCTCGAGGACCCCGATGCCCTGCGCACCGGTGGGTGGAAGGACCCGGGCTCGGAGGTGTACGTCCGTCCCATCGCCTTCAACGCCCTCCCGTATGCGGGCAAGGAGACCGAACAGGGCTACACGGACGAGGAATGGAAGCTCGTCAACGAGAGCCGCAAGATCCTCGATGCCCCCGAACTGGCGGTCGAGCCCACCTGCGTCCGTGTCCCGGCGGTGGCCGGGCACGGGATCGCTGCCACCTTGTTCTTCGATCGCCCGGTGGCGGAGGACGAGGCGCTGGAGATCCTGGCGGATGCTCCCGGTGGCGAACTGTGGACCGATCTGGTCCCCACCGCCCTCGACTCGGCCGGCCGTGACCAGGTCCTGATCGGCCGGGTGCGTGAGACCCTGGGAACGCCGGGCGGCATCAACCTGTGGGTGGTGGGCGACAATCTCCGCAAGGGCGCCGCCCTCAACACCATCGAAATCGCCGAGCGCATAATCCGAACCTGAGGTTCGGCTGTACCGTCACGGTACAAAACTCTCTCGAGAACGTGCCGGAGTTGAGGCGGGACCGTCGAGCGAAGAACGATCGTCAGGCCGTCAGCCCGGCCGTGTCGAGCGCCTCTTCGGTCTTCGTCCTGCCCACGGCGATGGTGCCCTCGGCGTGGTGGAAGTCGAGCGTGCCACAGGTGTTCTTCGGGATCGTGATCAGGAGATCGGGAGGCGAGCCGCCCATCCGGTAGCGGGTGATGACCGCCTGCATGGCATCGATCGACAGGTTGATGACGTCGGTCATCCCCAACTCGGGCAAGAGATCTTCCTCGCCGTTCGGCTCCCCTTCCTCGTCATCGCCGCTGCCGAAGCGGGCCCAGAGCGACTTGACTGCGTCGGTGTCGAGCACCTGAGCGGTGGCCCGATAGGCCCGTTCCAGCCATTCCGACCGGGGGCGTTCGTGGGTCGACTCGGTGGCAGGTGGCCCCTGGGTCCCGACCGGGGCGCCGCTCAACGACACCGCCACCGTCAGGTCGGCATCCACGGAGGTCATCGGTGTGATCGGCACGGGGTCGACGACTCCTCCGTCGACCAGAATCCGGCCGTTGAGGACCACCGGCGTGATCACGGTGGGGAGGGCGATCGATGCCCGGATGGCCACATCCATCGGACCGCTCTGGAACCAGACCGGTTTCTGGGCGAGCAGGTCGGTGGCGACGGCGGTGAAGGGGATGGGCAGGTCCTCGATCAGGGTGTCCCCCAGCAACTCCCGCACCCGGTCGAGCACCTTCTCGGCCCGGATCGCCCCGGCGGCCCGGAAGGCGGGATCGAGCAGGCGGACCACGTCGCGGGAGGTAAGGCTCCGCACCCATTCGGTGTACGACTCCAGTCTTCCTGCTGCGTACAGGCCCCCGATCACCGCTCCCATCGAGGAGCCGGCTAGACCCACCACCTCGAACCCGCGTTCTTCGAGAATCTCGATGACTCCGATGTGGGCATAACCACGGGCACCGCCACCGCCTAGCGCGAGAGCGACCCGGGTGGGTGTGGCCATGCTTCCAGGCTAGCTCCACCACCTGCCCCCCACGCCCCGGTGGCCGGCGAGCACCGGGCAGGTCACCGATCTGATTCGCTCCGGACGGGGGATGAACACGCCGACGGACGGGCGCCCGATAGCCTGGAACAAAGCTCCTGCCATGGTGCTCCTCCGATTCCCGGAGCCGAGAATGACTGTCATCCGATATGCCGATTGCGAGGGAACGCTCCTCGCATTTCTCCATGAGTCGCCGATGGACGCCGTCCTCGCTGCCGAGACGGATGAAGCCGAGCGTCGATGCGAGGCCCTGGGCATCGAGGTGATTCCTCCCGACGATGCCTGGGCCGATTCCTACATCGTCGAGTCCGGTACTCCCGAATGGAAGCGCCTGTCGGCCGAGGCGCATGGCGGCGATTCCAGGTCGCAAACAGGAACCGGAGCCGACCGAGCCGATGTGGGCGGGCAGGCAATCGACCTGTACGTGCGGACCCCGGGCGGCGTGTGGGCGAAGGTCGGCAACGACCTGCGGGGGATCGAGCCGACCGATGCCCTCGCTGACCTGGTGGCGGTGCTGGGCCCGTACCGCGCCAGGTTGGATCCGCGTCCCCCAGCCGACGCCGCGGGCGACGTCGCCTCGAGCAGTCCGCCTCGGCCCGATTGAGCCTGGCCTAATCCCGACCAGAACGACCGAGGTGCCGGCCAGGGACCTGACAAGCAGATCTCTGACCAGCACCTCTTGATGGTCGGGACGGCGGGATTTGAACCCACGACCTCAGCGTCCCGAACGCTGCGCGCTACCAAACTGCGCCACGTCCCGTGAAGAAAGAAGTGTAGTGGTCGTCAGGTGAGGGCAGGAAGGGCGATCGCCGCCCGCAGGTCCTGGGCGGTGAACGGCTTCACGACTGCCACATCGGCGCCGGCTCGATGAGCCAGAAAAGCGTCGGCGCTGCGGTCGAGGAGGAGCACCATTCGCAGGGGTGGCAGGTCCTCGGAGTCGACGGCCGAGCGCAGGGCCCGCACCACCGCCATCCCCCCCATCGAGCCGACCTGAAGGTCGATCACGGCGACATCAGCCGAGTGCTCGCCGGCCGCCGCCACCGCCGACCGGGGATCGGAGACACTGGTGATCATCGTGCCCGGGTCGGTAAGCGAAGCCCGCACGTCGTTGTCGACCCAGACGTCGTCGCTGACCACCAACACATTCGCCATGGGGTCACGATAGCCCGTACCCGTCCGACCCTGGCCGGAGCCTCCCACGGCAGCCCTATCATTCCTCCTTCGTGAGACGACTCCTCCTCTCCGCTCTCCTCCTGGCCGTCCTGCTCGTCCCGCTCCTGGCCGGAGCCCAGACCGACGAGCGACGGATCGACGTTGTCGACATATCCGGCCCCCTCGACGACGGGGCAGTCGACTTCGTGATCGAGACCATCCGCCAGTCCGCCGACCGCGGCTCGGAGGCGGTCATCCTCGAGCTCGATTCCCGTGGGGTGGTGGCGAGCTCGGATCGGTTCGAGGAGCTGGTGGCATTGACCACCGACCCGCCGCTGCCACTGGTGGTCTGGGCCGGCCCTGCCCCGGGACGGGTGTATGGCGGTGCCCTCGACCTCCTCGCCGCCGCCCCCCTGCGGGTCGCGGCTCCGGGGGTGGAGGTCGGATACAGCTCACCCACCTACATCGCGGGGGACTGGGGGCCGATGGGGGAGATTCCCACCTCCCTCGAGTCCGAGATCGTGGTGGTGGATGAGCCCATCCCGGGGCTGATCGACGACACCTCGCCTGCCATTCGCCAGTTGATCCAGGACCTGGACGGGGTGGCGATCCCGGTGGGCGGGACGGACCGGGTCCTCTCCACCCTCACCACCACCGAGATCGATGGCGAAGAGCAGACCACCGCCATTCCGGTCACCTTCCACAAACCCGGCTATTGGGCTCGCTTCCTGCGCCTCGCCGTGACGCCCGAGGCCGCCTTCATGTTCCTGGTCGCCGGCCTCACCGTGGCTGCCTTCGAGTTCTATGCCATCGGTCCCGGCATCGCCGCCGCCATGGCCGCCATATCGATCTTCCTCGCCTCCTACGGTCTGGCCACCCTCCCGGTGCGCTGGTGGGCCCTGGTTCTTGCCCTGGCCGGATGGGCTGCCCTCACCGCCTCGTACCAGCGGGGGAGCGTGGCCGCCATCACCGGCCTGGGCACGCTGCTGATGCTGGCGGGAGGCCTGTGGTTCGTCGATGGGGCACCGCAACTGGAGATGAACCCGGTGGTGACCGCGGTGATCGTCCTTTCGGTCCTCGCCTTCTACACGGTGGCTATGCCCACGGTGGCCCGATCGCGCTTCAGCACCCGCACCATCGGCCGCGAGCATCTGATCGGGAGCCGGGGAGTGGCGCTGGTCGATCTCGATCCCGACGGAGAGGTGGAGGTCGAGGGGGCCCGTTGGCGGGCCTCGGCGCATCGGGAGGCGGGGATCCACCAGGGCGATTCGGTCCGGGTGGCCGAGATCGACGGCATGGTCCTCGAAGTCGAGCCCCTCCCCACCGACGCCTGAGCCCGCGAAAAACGGGCTAGGCGCCTTCCAGGATTTCCCTGGCGAATCTTGGGATATCGGTTTAGGTTCAAGCTCCCGCTCGCGAAGAAAGGGAGACAACGTTGACGCCTGATGACTGGCAGTTGAAAGCACTTTGCCGGGGCAATCATGCCCATCTGTTCTTCCCCCCATCCACCTTCGAGAGAAAAGACGATCGCGAGCGACGCGAAGCTCGCGCCAAGGCGATCTGCAATGTCTGCCCGGTCCTGGGGGACTGTTCCTCCTACGCGCTGTCGATCCGTGAGCCGTTCGGAATCTGGGGCGGGATGACCGAAGGCGATCGCAAGGAACTCTTCGCCGCCTCCGCCGCCCGCTAGTCCCTGACCGGCGACCGGGTGTCTCCCCGTCGCCTCGTCAGGCCCTGGTCGTCGGCCCACTCCAGGATCGGGACCGCATACTTGCGGCTGATCCCGAGTCGATCGCGGAAGTCGGCGACGGTGAATCCCTCGGGCATGGCGGCGACGGCCGACCGCAGCTTCTCCGCCTCCTCGGGTAGATAGATCAGGTCCTCGGAGATCATCACCAGTCCGCCGGCCCGGACCAGGCCGTGAATGAGCTCCCGGTCGATGGGCAGTTCGGCGGCGCGGGGAGCCTGGAGGCCGGCAGCAGCCAGCAGCGAGCGGGCCTCCTCCCAAGCCCGCTGCTGCCCGGGGCCCAGTTCCACCTCCCAGCCGGCGCGCCACGCCACCGTTCCGTCGCCGCCCAGATCGGGGGCGTCCTCCACCACCATCGACGCCACCTCCGCCTCCACGCCCAGTCGGCTGGCCAGGGTGGCGAGGGGGAGCCCGGGGCGCAGGGGGTGGGTCGAATGGAATTCGTCGATGAGCGCCGTGGCGCGCTCGGTCAGGTCCTCCAGCCGGATTCGGGTGAGGAGGATGTCGCCGTGGGAGATCGCCGTCTCCGGCTCGGCCCCGGTCTCGGCGCGGAGGTTCGAGCGAGTATCCATCGCTCTCAGTTCCAGCAGGGCATCGGCGGCATCCACTGGTGTGAGCCCGGAGGGCAATGACGCCGCCGCCCGCAACGCCCGTCCCCGGGCGGGCGGGCGAGGGTCGAGGATCCGCCCGCCTCCCACCACTGCTCGCCGGCCGGTCTCGCGGAGGATGAAACGATCGCCGTAGCGGAGGGGTAGCGGCCGGTCGAGGGTGAGCAGGGCGCCTTGTTCCACCAGGCGGAGGCGGGCGGGCACGGCGGCGCTGCCGGCGTGGACCTGATACGCCCCCTTCTCGCCGAGTTCGTCGACGTAGCGGGCGGGACGGATGTGGGCCGTGAAGCGGTCGGTGGCTTTCCAGACACCGGGTCGGCCCAGCATGGTGCCGCGTTCGATGGCCTCGCTGTCGCCGACCAGGTTCAAGGCCACCCGCCGGTGGGGGTCGATGCGGTCGTGGGATTCCTCGTGGCTCTCGATGCTGCGGATGCGCAGCATCTCGCCGCCCGGGTACGCCTCCAGCGTGTCGCCGACGGCCAGCGGACCGCCCAGCAGGGTGCCGGTGACCACGGTGCCCGCTCCCGCCACCGTGAATCGGCGATCAACCCACAGGCGGGGATCGCCGCCCGGTTCGGTTTCGGTCAGGGCGGCATCGAGCGCGGCCGCCACCTCGTCCACACCCTGCCCGGCGGGCGCCGACACCGGCATGATGGGGGCACCGGCCAGCGAGGTGCCCTCGAGGTGCTCCATCACCTCCAGCGTGGCCAGCTCGACCAGGTCGGAGTCGACCCGGTCCACCTTGGTCAACGCCACCACCCCCCGCTCCACTCCGAGCAGATCCAGGACCGCCAGGTGCTCCTCGGATTGGGGCATCCATCCCTCGTCGGCCGCCACCACCAGCAGGGCGACGTCGATCGCCTCGATCCCCGCCAGCATGTTCTTGATGTAGCGCTCGTGGCCGGGGACGTCGACGAAGGACACCTGGCGTCCCGAGGGAAGGGTGGCCCATACGAACCCGAGATCGATCGTGAGTCCGCGCCGCTTCTCCTCTTCCCAGCGGTCGGGGTCGCGGCCGGTGAGAGCGACGAGCAGCGTCGACTTGCCATGGTCGACGTGGCCGGCGGTGCCGACGACGCTCATTCCGCCCGCAGTGCCGCCGCCACCGATGGGTCCTCGACCGGGTCGACCGTGCGCAGGTCGATCAGTGCCTTGCCGGCGGCGCGCCGTGCCAGCACCGGCGGGTCGTGGGCCAGCAGGCGGGCGTGGACGGCGTCGGCGTCGGGCAGTTCGATGAGCCAGGTGGGAATCTCGGCCCCGGGTGTCGACCCCGCCCCCAGCGTGGAGGCACCTTCCACCACCCGCCCCTCCTCGCCGGAGTCTGCCAGCACCCGGCGGGCCCGCTCCGCGACGCTGTCGGCCGGAAGGTTGGCCATTCTCCACACCGGCAGCTCGTGGGCCGCCCCGGCCAGATAGGCGGCGAAGGTGGCGGCGAGGGCGGCGGTGGTGGAGCCGTCGACGCGCAGGGCCCGGGTGGCGGGATGGCGGCGCATGGTCTCGATGAGGTCTTCACGGCCCACCACGATTCCGGCCTGGGGGCCGCCCAGCAGTTTGTCGCCCGAGAACGTGACCAGGTCGGCTCCCTCCTCCAGCGCCTGCACCACCCCGGGCTCACCCGCCAACCAGGTGGGCGGAGGGCCCTCCAGCCACGGGACCCGCTCGTCGAGCAGGCCCGATCCCTGGTCGAACACGAGCGGCACGGCCCGCTCCTCGGCGAGGGAGGCCAGGTCGGCCAGCCCCGTCTCGGCGCTGAACCCCACCACCCGGTAGTTGGACGGATGCACCTTGAGATACAGGGACGGATCCTCGGCATCGGCGTAATCGGAAAGCCGGGTCCGGTTGGTGGTGCCGACCTCGACCAGGTCCACCCCGGCAGCCGCCATCAGCTCGGGCAGGCGGTAGGACCCGCCGATCTCGATCAGTTCGCCCCTCGAGACGGGTATCCGCCCTCCCGGCGCCACCGCCAGCAACGTCAGGTACACGGCGGCGGCGTTGTTGTTGACGACGAGGGCGGCCTCGGCGCCGGTCAGCAGGACGGCCAGGCGCTCGGCGGCATCGTTGCGGCGACCCCGTTCGCCGGTGGCCAGGTCCAGTTCGATGTTGGCGTACCCGGCCGCCACCTCGTGAGCGGCGGCGAGCGACTCACCGCTCCACGGGGCCCGCCCCAGGTTGGTGTGGAGGATCACCCCGGTGGCGTTGACGACCCGGCGGGGAGCCGACCGGCGGAGGATCTCGAGGCGGTGGCGGGCTTCGGCGACAAAGTCGACCTCTTCATCCTCGCCTCTGTCCGCCAACAACCGGCGGACGGTGTCGACCACCAGCGGCCGCGGTAGCGAGCCGTCGTGGATCTCACGCACCAGCGCGTCGACCGAGGGCGGACGGGGCATAGCCCCCGAGGTTAGGGACGAAAGCAAGTCACCCGGGTCGGGGCCCCCATCCCTTTTCGCGACAGAATTGCGCGCCATGGCGCGC
>DATHVR010000192.1:0-42063 GCA_035461175.1 Acidimicrobiia bacterium
GCCTCTGCGGCCACCCCCTCTGTGTGAGGACGATCCCGGGGGATCAGCCCTCGTCATTCATCAAGCCACCCCAGAGGTAGGCGTAGTACTCGAAGCCACCGGTGTTGCCCACATGGAGCGGGTTGGAGGCGTCGATACCCACCGCGAAGGAGGTGACGACGTCGTTGGCATCGAGTTCGGAGCCGTCGTGGAACGTCACACCCTGGCGGATGCTACAGGTCCAGACGGTGCCGTCCTCGTTCGGCTCGCACGACTCGGCCAGGGCCGGAACGACCTCGCCATCGAGGTCGTAGGCGTACAGGCCCTCGAGCACCTGCTCGCAAGCCGAGAGCGACTCACCGTCGGTCTCGTCGTGGCAGAACATGGAGATCGGCTCGGCGTTCTGGATGAACACGAGGGTGTCCGATCCGGGGTCCATCGCGGCGAACTGGGGAGCGCCGAAGGGCGGTACCGCCGCGTTGCCGAGCGAAGCCAGAGCGGCATCGGCCGCTGCTCCGGTCGCAATCGGCACCATCGGGACGTTCTCCTTGAGCAGGTTGTTGGCCTGTTCGTAAACCGGTGCCGCCTCCGCTTCGTCGACGATGGCAGCACCCTGGTCCAGCAGGTCGACCAGCTCGGCGATCGGTTCACCGAACTGGGGGCCACGGAAGTGGGTGTCCAGGAAGTTGGTCACGTGCGGATAGTCCGCACCCCAGCCCAGCAGGTGGATTCCGTCCAGGCCGCCCACCGAGGACTCCTCGATGAAGGCACCGGATTCCATCTCCTCGACCGTGGCGTTGATGCCCAGGTTCTCCTGGAGCTGAGTGGCGATCTCGGTCGCCACCGAGCCCGGCTCGGGCAGATAGACACGGAAGACATCGCGATAGCGGACGGTGGTGTCGAAGCCATCGGGGAAACCGGCCTCCTCGAGGAGAGCCTGGGCGCCTTCCGGATCGAACTCATACCATTCCTCGCCCTCACATCCGTTGGGGATGACACAGGGCGTGAAGTGGGTTGGCACGATCGAGCCCTCGGGGTAGAAGTTGTCGATGATCCGCTGGCGGTCGATACCCATGGCCACCGCCTGTCGCACCCGTACATCGTCGAACGGGGCGTGGGTGGTGGTGAGGCCGATGTAGAAGACGTTCGGGTTCGGATCCTCCAGCAGCTGGAGGTTCTCGTCACCCTCGATCGTCTCATAGTCGCTGGCGGCCAGGTTGGTGATGTAATGCGCGCTGCCGGACTGCAGCTCGAGAATCCTCGAGGTGCTTTCGGCGGCCCAACGGAACACCAGGGTGTCGAAGGCGGGAGCCTCGCCCCAGTAGTCGGGGTTGCGGCTCATGACGATCTCCGAACCGCGGTCCCACACGTCGATCATGAAGGGACCGGTACCGATCGGATTCTCGAGCGGAGCGCCGCCGGTGGCTTCCAGATGCTCGGCCGGTTGTACCGCGAACGGCACGAATGCGAGCTTGGCCAGGAAGGCCGGATCGGGCGAACAGAGCGTGTACACGACCTCGTGCGTCCCGGTGGCCTCGACGGACTGGATCTTGCCGCCGTAGTCGCAGCTTTCGGCTGCGACCGAAGCGAGCTCGCCGTCGGGTTCGGTATCGGTGGGGGCGGTGGTGTCCGAGGGCGGCTCGGTCTCGGGCGGAGTCGAGGCCTCGGTGGTGTCAGTTGGTGCCGCGGTGGTCTCGGCCGGCTCGGCGTCGCCGCAGGCAGCGGCGACGAGAGCCAGGACGGCGACCAGCGCCAGCCATCTGAGTCGTTTCATTCTTCCTCCTGTTTGGGTACCGGCTCCTGGTTGGGGAGCGGTGACGAGAGGCTACTCCTTCATATGCAGGAATGCAGACCGACGGGGAGTCGTGTCAGCGGCCGAAACGGTCGAACGGCTCGTCGTAGGCGACGTCGTGCTCGTCGGCCAGCGCCTCGATCGCTTCGGGGTCGAGTTTCCCCGGCTCCGGCCAGGGATCCGGCTGTTCGGCCCGGGTCGGTGCCGACTCGAGATCCCAGCCCCGGGGATCGGCTGCATCCAGCTCCTCCCAGTCGATCGGCATCGCCACCGGGGCGCCGTCCAGGGGTCGCAGCGCCCACGGGCTCACCGCCGACTGGGCCCAGCGGTTGCGGAGCCAGTCGATGAAGACCCGGCCCTTTCGGTTCTTCTTGAGGAACTCGGTCGTGGCCGAGTCGGGCATCTGCGCCGCCACGACCCCGGCCAGGAGTCGGGCGAGATGGCCCACCGTCTCGAAATCGTGTTCGGGCCGGATCGCTGCCACGACGTGGAAGCCGCTCGAACCGGTGGTCATCAGCCCCGAGTCCAGGCC
Organism: Acidimicrobiia bacterium; assembly: GCA_035461175.1. Classification (GTDB taxonomy): domain Bacteria; phylum Actinomycetota; class Acidimicrobiia; order Spongiisociales; family ZC4RG35; genus DATHVR01. The sequence continues at coordinate 2,304 of DATHVR010000192.1, forward strand.
GACCTCGTCGAGCACGGACCGGGCTACCCGGGCGGGCTCTCGGGGCGGTCCGCCTCCGTCGGGAGGATCGAGGTCGAGCACGAGGCGGTCGGGACGTTCGAGGTCGGGGAGGCGGGAGGTCCAGATGTGGAAGGTGATGGTCCCCTGGTTGGCCAGGTAGGCGAGATCGTCGGCCGACGAGATCAGGGGATGGTTGGTGGTGCCACCCTCCTTGGGTACCTCGACCCGCTCGATCGATGCTGGAAAGTGGGAGGAGGCGTTCTTCTGCATGAACCCGTTGCCGTGGATCCCGTTCGGGTATCGCTGCAGGGTCAGCGGACGCCCCTCCAGGTGGGGCAGCATCACCGCCGCCACCGCCTGGTAGTAGCCGACCACCTCGGCCTTTGTATACCCATCGGCCGGGTACATCACCTTGTCGGGGTTGGACACCTCCACGAGCACCATGCTGGCAGCCCCAGATTCGTTTTGTGGGCTGGAAATGACGCCGCCGGCGTCATTTCCGACCCACAGAAGCGGCTCAGACGAAGCGGGCCAGGAACTGGCGCTTCTTGCCCAGGCGCAGGACCAGGGTGGTGGCGGTGGCGAGGTCGGCCGGGCCCACCGAACGGGTGGTGTCGGACACGGGCTCGTCGTTGAGGCGGACTCCACCCTGTTCGATCAGCCGCCGGGCCTCGCCGTTGCTCTCGGAGGCACCGAGGCGAGTCATCAGGTCGAGAAGGCCGAGGCCGTTCTCCAGTTCGGCGCGGGAGAACTCGACCGTCGGGGCCTGCTCGAATGCCATCGCCAGTACCTCGTCGGTGAGCTCGGTCACGGGGGTGCCGCCGAAGAGCACGCCCGTGGCCAGTTCGGCGGTGCGAACCCCCTCGTCGCCGTGGATGATGCGGGTGGCCTCCGTGGCCAGCCTGCGCTGTCCGCCGCGACGTCCCGGGTCGGTAGCGTGCTCGCCGGCCACCGCCACCACCTCGTCGAGGGGGAGGAAGGTGAACATGCGCAGGAATCGCTCCACGTCCCGGTCGTCGGTGTTGAGCCACCACTGGTAGTAGGCAAAGGGCGAGGTCAGCTCCGGATTCAGCCAGGGGGCGTTGCCGGCCGACTTGGAGAACTTCTTGCCGTCGGAGCCTTCCACCAGCGGCCAGGTGAGGGCGTGTACCCGGACACCGTGGCGTCGGCGGATCAGGTCGACCCCGGCCACGATGTTTCCCCACTGGTCGGATCCGCCCGCCTGCAGGGTGCAGCCATGGTGGGCATAGAGGTGGTCGTAGTCCAGCGCCTGGAGGAGGGCGTAGCTGAACTCGGTGTAGGAGATGCCCTGCTCCCGATCCTCGAGGCGTCGCCGCACCGACTCGCGGGAGATGAGCTGGTTGACCGAGAAGTGCTTGCCGATGTCGCGGAGGAAGTCGAGGACGGTCATCTCCCGGGTCCACTCGTAGTTGTCGACCACCGTGGTCCGGTCCATGTCGAGGACGCGCCCGAAGTCGGCCACGATCCCCTCCAGGTTGTGGGCGACGTCCTCGTCGCCCATGAGCTGTCTCTCCTCGTCCTGGAACGAGGGGTCACCGATGCGGCCGGTGGCGCCTCCGGCCAGTGCGATGGCGTGGTGGCCGGCGCGTTGCAGCCAGGCCATCGTCATCATCCCCACCAGGTTGCCAACGTGGAGCGAGGCGGCGGTGGGGTCGAAGCCGACGTAGAAGGTCCGCTCGCCCGAGCCCAGGTGCTCGCGGAGGTCGTCCTCGTCGGTGTGGTCCTGGAGCAGGCCACGCTCGCGCAGCGTCTCGATCGGGTTGGCGGTCATGGCCCGAAACGGTACCGCCCGGCTGCGAGGGTCAGAAGTTGGCCCCGGGGCCGGCGGGTTCCTCGGCTCGTTGCCGCGGGGTACCCTCGGAGGCTCATGTCCTACGAGCATCAGAAGAGCGAAGCCAAGTGGCAGGAACGCTGGGCGGAATCCGGCGTGTTCGAGGTCGAGGCCGACCCCGACCGGCCCAAGTTCTACAACCTGTGCATGTACCCCTATCCGTCGGGGGCGCTGCACCAGGGCCACGTTCGCAACTACACCTTCGGCGACCTGCTCACCCGCTACAAGACGATGCAGGGCTTCAACGTGCTCTCGCCGATGGGCTGGGACAGCTTCGGCCTCCCCGCCGAGAACGCCGCCATCTCCAGTGGGGTGCATCCCCGCGAGAACACCAAGGCCCAGATCGCCCAGATGAGTGAGCAGATAAAGCGACTGGGGGCGATGTATGACTGGCGGCGGGAGCTGGCTTCCCACCACCCCGACTACTACCGCTGGGACCAGTGGCTGTTCCTGCAGCTGTTCGACCGCGGCTTGGCCTACAAGGCCGAGGCGCCGGTCAACTGGTGCCCCAACGACCAGACCGTGCTGGCCAACGAGCAGGTGGTCGACGGCCACTGCGAGCGCTGCGGAGCGGAGGTGGTCAAGCGCAACCTGAGGCAGTGGTTCTTCCGCATCACCGACTACGCCGAACGGCTACTGGGCGACATCGACCAGCTCCACGAATGGCCGGACCGCGTCCGCACCATGCAGCGCAATTGGATCGGTCGCTCCGAGGGCGCCACCTTCACCATGGATGTGGCCGATTCCGACCTCTCCTTCGAGGTCTTCACCACCCGTCCCGACACCATCTTCGGGATGACGTTCGCCGTGCTGTCGCCCGAGCACCCGCTCGTCGACCGGCTGGTAGAGGGCAGCGAGCACCAGGAGGTGATGCGCCGCTACCAGGAGCAGGCTGCCCGCGCCAGCGAGATCGAGCGACTGGCGGAAGGTGACAAGACAGGCGTCTTCACCGGCAGGTACGCGATCAACCCGGCCAACGGCCGGCCGGTGCCGATCTGGGTGGCGGACTACGTCCTGATGGGATACGGGACTGGGGCGATCATGGCCGTGCCCGGCCAGGACCAGCGCGACTGGGACTTCGCCACCAAGTACGGCATCGACATCATTCGCACCGTGCAGCCGCCCGACGACTTCGAGGGGGAGGCCTACGTCGGTGACGGGCCGGCCATCAATTCCGACTTCCTCGATGGGCTGGAGATGGTCGAGGCCAAGAACAGGATCATCGCCTGGCTGGTCGAGAAGGGGATCGGGGAGAGGACCATCCAATACCGCCTGCGCGACTGGCTGATCAGCCGCCAGCGTTACTGGGGATGTCCCATCCCGATCGTCACCTGCCCCGATTGCGGGCTGGTGCCGGTGCCGGAGGATCAGCTGCCGGTGCTGCTGCCAGACACCCAGGATTACGCCCCCAAGGGGCGCTCGCCCCTGGCCGCCATCGACTCGTTCGTCGAGACCACCTGCCCGGCCTGCGGCGGTCCCGCCCAACGGGAAACCGACACCATGGACACCTTCGTCGACAGTTCCTGGTATTTCCTGCGCTTCGCCGATCCGCGGAACGAGGACAGGATCTTCGATCCGGAAGCGGCCGCCTACTGGATGCCGATCGATCAGTACATCGGCGGGGTGGAGCACGCCGTGCTCCACCTCCTCTATGCCCGCTTCATCACCAAGGTTCTGTTCGACATGGGCCTGGCGTCGGTGGAGGAGCCCTTCGCCCGTCTGTTCACCCAGGGGATGATCACCCTGGGCGGAGCCAAGATGTCGAAGTCGAAGGGCAACGTGGTCGATCCCCTCGACCTCCTCGCCTCGCACGGGGCCGACGCCCTCCGCCTGTACCACCTCTTCATGGGCCCGCCCACCGACGACGCCGCCTGGGACCAGAACGGTGTCGACGGCACCGCCCGGTTCCTCGACCGGGTCTGGCGTCTCGTCACCTCCGGTGCCGAGAGCCTGCAGGAACGCGACGAGACCCCGGCCGATCGGGAGGTGCTGGCCGAGGCGCACCGTGCCGTCCGCAAGGTCACCGAGGACATCGAACGGTTCGCCTTCAACACCGCCGTGCCCGCCCTCATGTCCTTTTCGAACACCCTGTCCGACTACCTGAGAGCGGGCGCTCGGCGGGAAACGTTCGAAGCTGCCACCGAGTTGCTGTTGTTGCTGCTGTCACCCATGGCGCCCCACCTCGCCCACGAGCTGTGGGAAGCGACCGGGCACACGACCATGCTCGCCACCGAGACCTGGCCCGAGTGGGACCCAGAGCTGGTGAAGCGGGAGGTGGCGACCCTGGTGATCCAGGTCAACGGCAAGGTGCGAGACCGGGCCGAGGTTCCGGCCGACATCTCGGCCGAGGAGGCGGAGCGGGTGGCGCTGGCATCGGAGCGGATCCAGGAGTGGATCGGCGACGGCACGGTGCGCAAGGTCATCGCCCGGCCGCCGCGCCTGGTCAACGTCGTAGTGGGCTGATGCGGGCCGGCGACCTGCTCGGCCCGCTCGACCGGCCCGAGTTGCGGGTCAGGCTGCTGCCGGTCGTTCCCGAACAAGTCGTGGTCCGGGTGCGTCCGGCCTGGCTGCGGCGGATATGGCCCAGGTGGGCGGCGGCGATGACACTGCCCTGGGGGATCTACCTCCGCCCGGACCAGGTCGACGCCGACCCCGAGCGCCTGGGACGTCTCATCGCCCACGAACTCGTCCACACTCGACAGTGGAAGACCCTGGGCCTGGTCGGATTCCTGGGCCACTACCTGGCCGACTACCTGCGCGGCCGCCTCCGCCGCATGGGCCACCGCGAGGCCTACCGCGCCATCTCCCTGGAAGCCGAAGCCCGGGTTGATGGTCGGGCGACTTCGGGGCCGGCTTCGCCTCCCTGACCCCGTCCCACACGCGCCTCCGTCCTCGTTCGGGCCGTGTCCCGAACAGACGCCGGTTGCCCGACATGCTTCCGCCGCGCCAGACGCCCCGGGGTGGTGAGGCCCCCAAAGGCTTTCGCGACAGAATTGCGCGCCATGGCGCGCAATTCTGTCGCGAAAACGGTTTGTTCGCCCGGAGCCCGGGACTCCTCACCCACCACCCGCTACCGGCCGGCGGGGGACCGTTCACTCCACCACTACGCCTGACAGGTCGTCTTCGTTCTCCGGGTAGCTGAGGTCCAGCGAGCGCATGATGTCGACCATGATCTCGCCGATGACGAGTTTGCGATACCACTTGCGGTCGCCGGGGATCACGTACCAGGGGGCGAAATCAGTCGAGGTGCGGGAGAGGGCATCGGCATAGGCGGTCTGGAAGCGGTCCCACTTCTCCCGGGTCTCAAGGTCGCCGAGGCTGAACTTCCAGTGCTTGTCGGGATCCTCGAGGCGGGCCTCCAGGCGTTCCTTCTGCTCCTCCTTGGAGATATGGATGAAGAACTTGACGATCCGGGTCCCTTCGTCGGCCAGGAGGCGTTCGAACTCGACGATGTGCCCGAAGCGCTTCTCCCAGACCTCTTCGGGAGCGATCTCGTCGACCCGCACCACCAGCACGTCCTCGTAGTGGCTGCGGTTGAAGATGGCGATCTCGCCGTCGCCGGGCACGTGGGGATGCACCCGCCACAGGTAGTCATGGGCCAGTTCGCGGTGGGTGGGCTGTTTGAAGGATGTCACCCGGACTCCCTGGGGGTTCATCCGACCGAACACGTCGCGGATGGTGGAGTCCTTTCCGCCTGTGTCCATCGCCTGCAGCACCACCAGCAGTCGATTCGATCCGTCGGCGTAGTAGAGCTTCTGGAGGTCGGATAGCTCCTTGGCGATCTCCTTGACCCGGTACTTGCCCGCCTGCTTGGAGCCTTCCCAGGCGGTGTCGGAGCGGGCGGGGAACGCGGCAAGGTCGACCGTCTGTCCGGGGAGGACACGGAGTTCCTGGTGACGCATGCCGGCACCCTAACCCAAGGGGGTGGTCATGGAAGGCTCGACGCGATAGAAACGGAGACTGCAGCCGCCAGAGGGCCCGGAATGGGAGCAACATGGATCGACGTTGGCTGCTGGCGGGTGGGGTGGCCGTCCTGGCCCTGGCCACGGGTGCCTGGTTCGGGCGCGGGGTGGTGGCGGTACCCGCGGTCCCTGTGGCACCGCATGCGGTCGACGCACCTGTCGGGGTCGCCTCCCCTCCCGAGAGGTTGGTCGTCCACGTCACCGGGTGGGTGGTGCACCCAGGGGTGGTGGAAGTGACAGCCGGGTCGCGTCTGGGTGACGCCCTCGCCGCCGCCGGTGGTGTCCGGGCCGGGGCCTCCCTCGACTCGGTCAACCTGGCTGAGACGCTGGTCGACGGCCAACAGGTGGTGGTGCCGGGACCCGGCCCGGGACCGGGGCCCGACGCGAACGCCGGGGCCGGAGCGGCCGGAGGTCTTATCCGGCTCAACTCCGCCACCGCCCAGGATCTGGAGGCCCTGCCCGGTGTCGGCCCGGTGCTGGCCGAACGTATCGTCGCCCACCGGGAGGAGCGGGGACCATTCGAGACGGTCGAGGACCTCCTCGAGGTGCCGGGGATCGGCGAGTCGAAGCTGGCCTCGATCAGGGAACTGGTGGCGGTTCCTTAGGTGCCGCTGGTCGCCACTCGCTCGCGGTACGTGCTCTTTGCCGCCGGGCTGACGTGGGCGGGCGCCGTCGCCGGTCGTTGGTCCTATACAGGAGAAAGCGGACTCTGGTGGGCGTCGGGGCTGGGCGGCCTGCTGGCAGCGGTAGTCCTCGTCGGCCGCTTACAACGCTCGGCGTGGATCCTAATACTTCTCGCCCTGGCCGGGACGTTCTCGGGGATGACGTCTGCGGCGCGAGAGCGGGCGATCCTCGAGTTCGAGAGCCCTAGCGGACCGTTGACTGCCACCGTGCGGCTGGTGGCCGATCCCCGCCAGGGCGAATACGGCTGGTGGGCCCTGGCCGTGGCGGACCCACCCGAGCCGGGACGCCCTCCGGCGGCTCCGATGCTCCTCACCTTCGAATCCCCACCCGCGGCGGTGGCGGGCGAGTCCGGCCGGGTGCGGGGGTGGCGGCGGTTACGCACCGGGCGGGCCCGGGGCCGTCCCTACTCGGGGGTGGTAGAGGTCGATCACTTCGAGGCGATGCCGGCTCGGTCGGCGCCTTGGTGGCGGGTGGGCAACGGGGTCCGGCGGCAGGCCCTAGAACAGCTCCGCGACCGGGATCCGGCCCGTGCCCTGCTGGCCGGTTTCCTGGTCGGCGACACTTCGGGGGTGGGGGCGGCCGATCTGGAGGCGCTGCGCCGCACCGGCCTCACCCACCTGGTAGCCGTGTCCGGCAGCAACGTCGCCCTATTTCTGATGATGGTGATGGTGGCGGCCGGCCCCCTCGCCGCTGGTCCCCGTCGGCGAGCGGTGGTGGGATTGGCGGCGCTCGTGGTGCTGGTGGTGGCCACCCGCTGGGAGGGCTCGGTGATCCGCGCCGCCGTGATGGCGGGCCTGGTGCTGGCTGGTCGGGTGGGAGGGTGGTCGCTCGACCCCGTCACCGCCCTCGCCACCACGGTGATTCTGGTGGTGGTCACTGCCGGTCACCTCGCCACCGACGTCGGCTTCACCCTCTCGGTCCTCGCCACCCTGGGCGTGATGGTGGGTGCCCGCCGGATGCCGCCGCTGATCCCGGGGCCGGCCGGGACGATCCTCGGCGCCTCGCTCGGGGCCCAGGTGGCGGTTGCCCCCGTGATCCTGGCCGTGTTCGGATCGATGCCGCTGCTGGCCCCGCTCACCAACCTGGCGGCGGTCCCGGTGGTGGGTGTCACTTCGGCGGTGGGGGCGGTGGGCGTGGCCACGGGCTGGGAGCCCATCGTCGCCCTGGCGGCGATGGGGGCGGACTTCGTGCTGTGGGTGGCCCGGCTCGGTTCCGGCTGGCCCCAGATCGGGGCGGCCGGCTTCATCTCCGCCGTGGCCCTGCTCCTCCCGGCCGCCCGGCCCCGGCTCCGGCCGGCCGTGGCGATCGTGGCCGCTCTCACCGTCGCCCTGTTGGTCACTGCCTCCGGGAGGCTGACCGGTCCCGCCGCGGTGGTCTTCGATGTGGGGCAGGGCGACTCGATCCTGATCAGATCGGGATCGGGCCGCCACCTCCTGGTCGACGGTGGGCCCGACCCCGCCATTCTCGAAGCCAAGCTCTCGGCCTACGGCGTGGAGGTACTCGATCTGGTGGTCCTCTCCCATGTCCATGCCGATCACGCCACCGGCCTGGAGGCTGTCTTCGGCCGGCGCCAGGTCGCCTCGGTGTGGTTGCCGGAATCGCCCCACTCCACCCCGGCCTCGCGGCGCGCGGCCGAGCTGGTGGAGTCCGCCGGGATCCCGGCGTCGCCTGCCCCGGTGGGCGAGGTGATCCGCTGGGATGATCTCACCATCGAGGTGCTGGGTCCGCTGCGGCGCTACGCCTCGCCCAACGATCAGTCGGTGGTGCTTCGAATCGGACGCACCGATGGCCCCCGGCTGCTGCTGACGGGAGATATCGAGACCTTCGCCCAGCGCGACCTGGCCGGGGTCTCGGCCGAGCTGCTCAAGGTCCCGCACCAGGGCGGGGCCACGTCCGACCTCGTATGGCTGGCCAGGGTGGGGGCCGAGGAGGCGCTGATCTCGGTAGGCCCCAACGATTTCGGACATCCTGCGGACGACGTCATCGCGGGGCTGACCGCGGCGGGAGCCCGGGTCCGGCGGACGGACCGGGATGGAGACCTGGTCGTCTCCCTGGCCGGCTACAGCCGGGAACACGGTGCGTCCATCACCACCGGGCAGACGGCCGATCCACCGTGAACAGGACGAACGGGCCCCGCGCCCACGGCCTCAACCAGACACACCGGACCCGCCACCTCACATTGACGTTGTGCGAGTGGCAGTCGAAACTCCGGCCGGTGTTCAACGGCGAGATGAAGGTTGCCGGCCGGCGTCTTCCCTTCGGGGAGGCCACCTACGTCATGGGCGTGATCAATCTGTCGCCGGAATCCAAGAATCCCCACACCATCGCCACCACGCCTCACGAGGCCCTGGCCCTCGCTCGCAGCTACCGGCGCTGGGGTTGTGATCTGATCGACCTCGGGGCCCAGTCATCTCACTACGACAGTCCCACCCTCGACTCCGATACGGAGGCCGGGCGGCTGGTGCCGGTGGTAGAGACCCTGGCCGAAGACGGGTTCCTGGTGTCGGTCGACACCTGGAAGCCCGAGGTGGCGGCCGCCGCCCTGGCCGTCGGAGCGGGGATCGTCAACGACACCGGCGGGCTCGGCGACGCCGGGATGCTCGAGGTACTGGAGGGATATCCCGAGGCGGGTGTGGTGGCGGTCCACGTCGATGGCCCCCACCCCCACGCAGTCCACGACGTCGTCCTCGGCGACGACAAGGCCGAGCAGACCGCCGCCGGCTTCGCCGACTTGCTCGCCCGGCTCGAACCCGGGATGCGGGAGCGGGTCATCCTCGACCCCGGCATCGCCATCAACTACCGGGGGGACTACGCCGCCTACACCCGTCTGCAGATGGAGATCATCCGCCGGCTCCGGGTGTTCGACCGCTTGCGACGACCTCTGCTCGTTCCCATTCCCCGCAAGCGCGACATTCACTGGGTCACGGCCTACATCACCCTGGCGCTGGAGTACGGCGCCGACATGATCCGTGTCCACGACGTCGCCATCGCCGCCGACCTGGTCCGGTTGTGGGATCGGAGGGCGACCCCGTGACCACCGAACTGATCCGGCTGGGGCCGGAGTCGCTGGCGGCTCGCCGGGCCCGGGTGGGGCTGGGCACGTCCGCGTTTCTCATCGTCGCCCTCGTCGCCACCTTCCTCGCCCGCCGCTTCAGTGTCGACTTCCCGGTCTGGGTCGTCCCCGTGGCGGTGGTGGTGCTGGGCGCCGTGTCGTGGTGGTGGGTGGGGCTGGATCACTCGCGCTGGGCGTGGGGTTTGAATGAAGACCTGCTCGAGGTCCGGCGCGGGGTCCTGGTGCGGCGGGTGTACCTGGTGCCGCGAAATCGGATCCAGAACGTGACCACCACCACCGGTCCGCTGCAGAATCGCTTCGGCATCCTCAACCTGGCGGTGCACACGGCCGGTGCCCGCACCCGCAGCGTCGTGATCGAGGACCTCGACGCCGGCCACGCCGCCTCGATCCGGCGGCGGCTCGGACTTCAATGAGGCCGGTCGAGGAGGAATGGCAGCGACTCCACCCGCTCACGATCCTCAAGGAAGTCGGTTCGCTGGCCTGGGCGCTGGTGGCGGCGTTCGTGCTCGACCTCGACTTCTACGAAGTTCCCGATCAGGCGGTACGCACCGAGGCGGTGGTGGCGGTGGCCGTGTTCGGCTACGCCGTCACCCGCTACCTGTTCACCGCCTACCGGCTCACCGACGAGGCGCTGGAGTTGAGGCGGGGCGTCTTCGTGAAGTCGTTCCAGTCGATGCCCCGGGCGCGGGTGCAATCGGTGGCGGTCAACACCGGCATGATCGGACGGTTCGTGGGCGTGCGCACGATCGAAGTGTCGGCGGCCGACAGCGAAGACATCAATCTCTCGTTCGTCTCCGAGGAGGCGGCCGAAGGGCTGCGGGCGGTGTTGAGCCGCAAGGCGGTCACCGTCGGCTCCGCCGGGGAGGACACTCCGAGCGCGGCGGTTGAGCCGCTGGCAACGCTCGATCCGGGGCGCCTGCTCGCTTTCGGCATCACTCAGACGGCGATGGTCGTCGCCGTGCTGGCGACCCTGGCCGTGGTCGTCGTCACCTTCGGCGTGGGGCTCTTCGCCGCCCCGGTCGCCCTGCTCCCGGCGGCCGCATGGCCGGTCACTCGCACTCTCGCCCTGGTCGGCTTCCGCTCGTGGATCGAAGACGACCGGCTGCGGATCGCGGCCGGCCTGGTGGGGAGGCGTCAGACCGAGACCCCGCTGGCTCGAATCCAGGTGCTCCAGGTGGCTCGGCCACTGCTGAGGCGACTGGTGGGGATGGAGTCCGTTTCGATCGTGAGCGGCGACGTGGCGATCTCCAATGAGATCGCCCTCATCGCCGGTTCCGTCGCCCCGTTCGAGCCGATCGGAACCTGGCGGCGCATCGCCGACGAGTTGATCGGCCATGTGGCGCTGGGAGAGCCCCACCTCCGCCGGTCCTCGCGTCTCACGATCCGGCGGTATCTGATCCGGGCCGGCGCCTCCCTGCTGGTGCCGGTGGCGGCCCTGGCGGTGGCGAGCGCCTGGTTCCACTGGGGGTGGTGGCCGACGCTGGTGCTGGCGGTGGCGGCGGTGGCGATGGCCGTTCCCTACGCCAACGCCCGGTGGCGATCGATGGGCTGGGCGGCCGACGGTCGTCACCTTCTCGTACGGCGGGGAGTGTTCACCCGCCGCCTGACGGTGGTTCCCATCGCCAAGGTGCAGGACCTCGAAGTCTCCTCGACCTTCTTCCAGCGCCGGCTCGGCCTCGCCAATCTCGAGGTCGACACCGCCGGCGTGGCGCTGATGGGGAGCATCAAGGCGATCGACCTCGAGGTAGATGACGCCCGCTGGCTGGCGGACCATCTCAGTTCCCGGGCCGCCCGGATCGCGCTTCCCGACGGCGTCTGACCGGTTCGTCTCGCCGGCGGTGTAGGTTGGCATCGATGTCGCTGTATCTGGTCGCCGGGCCCGCCAGTCCCGGACCGGGCGAGCGCGAGTCCATGCTCGAGACCGCCCGGGATCTCCTCGCCCGAGCCGGGGTGGATGCCGCCGACGTCGTCCGGATCGACGTGCCCGGGCGGGGAGCCGGTGAGGAGGGCGAGGGCACCCTGCGAAGCGAACTAGAGCCGGCGGTGCCGATCCTCCAATCCGGGTCACTGTTCGGCGGCGCTCAGGCGTTGCTGCTGGTGGACGCCCACCTGGTCCAGGCGGCGGAGGCCGAGATCCTGGCCGACCTGATCCGGCATCGGGACGCGGCCGCGGTCACGGTGGTGCTGGTCGGCGGCGGGCGGCTGCCCAAGCCGCTGGCCGACGTCGTCAAGGACGGTGGGGAGACGGTGTCGATTCGCAAGATGTGGGAGCGACAGGCGGGGGAGTGGCTCGACAAGGAGATCCGATCCCGCGCCCTCGAGTTCGAGAAGGGTGCCGCCCAGGCGATGATCCAGCGCTTCGGCACCGATACCGCCTCGATGGGCCGGGCGCTCGATCAGCTACGTGAGCACCGCGGCAAGATCACCGCCGAACTGATCCTGAACCGGTTCAAGAACCGTCCCGACGAGCCCCTGTTCCTGTTCCTCGATGCGATCGAGAAGGGCAACGCCGGCGAGGCCCTGCGGCGCCTGGCCGACTTCCTCACCCACGGCCACCCGCTCCAGATCGTGGGTGCCCTCGACGGCGACCTGCGCCGGCGTAGCCTGGCGGCGGCGGCTCCCGACCGGGACACGCTGGCCGAGTGGCTGGGAGCCAAGCCGTCGGATCGGCGCACGGATCGCCTATGGCGCAATCGTGGCCGCACCCCCGAGTCGGCCTTGCGGCGTGCCCAGGAGGCGCTGTTGCGGGCCGACCGGGTGATGAAGACCGAGCCGGAAGACACCCACCGGGTCACCCTGGAGCGCCTCACCGTGGCCATGTGCCGCTGGTATTCCTGATGGTCGCCTGACCCCACGCGGGTTCCCCTCCCCGGATCAGAGCTCAATCCGTCACGGATGACGCTCGTTCACTATATTGAACGAGCCGCGTGTCAGAGTGAGAGTGTCAGAGTGAGAGTGTCAGAGTGAGAGTGTCAGAGTGAGAGTGTCTCAGTGAGAGTGTCCCAGTGAGAGTATCGGAGTGAGCGAGGAAGAGGCGGCGGTACGCCTGGGCGAGATGATCCGGCGAGAACGCGCCGGCAAGTTCACCGTCCAGCAACTGGCGGCGGCCGCCGGGATCGCCGCCGGCAGCCTGTCCCAGATCGAGCGGGGCAAGGGCAATCCCTCTTTCAAGACCCTCCAGAAGATCGCCAAGGCGTTGGGCCTGCGGATCGGCGACCTGGTCGAGGCCAGCACCGGTTCTCCGAGCGGACCGATGGTGGTCCGACGCCACGAACGGGCCCGCCTCCAGCTCGGGTTCGACGGCCTCGTGTACGAGTTGATCACACCAAATCTCCGCGGGTCGCTGGAGATGCTTCAGACCACGATCCCGCCCGGCTTCAAGAACCGGGAGAGCCCATTCGCTCATGAAGGCGAGGAATGCGTCCTCGTCATCGAGGGGGATCTCTTGGTCGGAGTGGGCGACCAGGTGCACACCCTGGCGCCCGGCGATGCCATCACCTACGACCCGAGCCACCCCCACTGGTGGGCGAACGAGACGGACCACGAAGCGACGGTGGTGGGGGCTGTGACCCCGCCCAGCTTCTGACGAGGAAGGAAACGACAATGAGACCGAGATCGATTCTGAAGACCATCGCCTTGATCGCCGTGCTGGCGATGATGCTGACCGCCTGCGATGAGGGCGAGAGCGTCGACGTTACGGAGCCCAGCGAGACGACGGCACCGGCCGACACCTCCCCGCCCACCGAGCCCGATGACGGCGAGGAGTCGCCCGACACTACCGCCGAAATGGCTCCCGAGGAGGGCGGCACGCTGATCGCCGCCCAGGGCGCCGAGCCCGACCGGCTCGACCCCCACCTCACTTCGGCCTACGCCAGCTTCCAGATCCTGGAGAACGTCTACGACACGCTGGTGCAGCCCGGAGACGACCTCACCATGGAGCCCGCCCTCGCCGACAGCTGGGACGTTTCCGATGACCAGCTCACCTGGACGTTCACGCTGCGCGAGGGAGTGACCTTCCACAACGGCCGCGAACTGGTCGCCGACGATGTCGTCTACTCCTATGAGCGGATCATGGACCCGGAGACGGCGGCCAACAACGCCTTCCGTTTCGCTTCGATCGAGTCGGTCACCGCACCGGACGATCAGACGGTGGAGATCACCCTCACCCGGCCCACTCCCAACCTGTTGGTGAACATCGGCGCCTTCAAGGGAATGGCGATCATTCCCCAGGAGATCGTCGAAGACGGCTCGATCGACTCCACCCCGGTGGGGACGGGACCGTTCAAGTTCGTGTCCTCCAGCCCCGACCAGGGCATCCTGCTGGAACGGAACGAGGACTACTGGCAGGAAGGTCTGCCCCATTTGGACGAGATCCGATTCATCCAGATCCCGGACGCCACCGTCAAGCTGACCAACCTCCAGACCGGAGAGGTGGACTGGATCGACTCGGTCCCGCCCCAGAACCTGGCCGATCTGGAAGGCGACGACTCGGTCGTGCTCGAGCGGGTGCCCGGCGGCGACTATCACTACTTCGCCCTCAACCAGGCCCGCGAGCCGTTCGACAATCCCGACGTGCGCCGGGCGATCTCCATGGCCATCGACCGGGAGACGATCGCCGAGGCGGCCCAGTTCGGCGCCGCCACCCCCAACCAGACCGCCATCCCCGAGGGCAACTTCTGGTACCACGACTATTCCCCGTTCACATCGGGGGACATCGAGGGCGCCCAGGAGTTGCTGGAGGCGGCCGGAGCGAGCGATCTGAGCATCGAGTTCATGGTCAGTTCGGAGTTCCCCGAGACCGTCACCCAGGCCCAGGTGATCGCCAGCCAGCTCGAGGCCCTCGGCGTCACCGTCGAGATCTCCGATGTCGACTTCGGAACCTGGCTGGACCGACAGGGTCAGGGCGACTTCGATGCCTTCATGCTGAGCTGGATCGGCAACATCGATCCCGACGACTTCTACTACGCCCAGCATCACACCGAAGGCAGTTTTAACTTCCAGGGATACTCCAATCCCGAGGTCGACCAGCTCCTGGACGATGCCAGGGTCGAGACCGACGACGCAGCCCGCAAGGCGCTGTACGACCAGGCCGTGGAGATGATCGTCGACGACGCCTCATACACCTATCTCTACAACCCCGAGAACATAGGGGCCTGGGCTCCTCATCTCGAGGGCTACCAGGTACGCGGTGACAACGCGGTTCGCTTCGTGGAGGCGAGGTTGAACCGGTGAGTCCGGCCGGCCCGGTCACCGGAGCTCAGCTCCGGTGACCGGGTTCATCGTCCGGCGGCTGGGACAGATGCTGCTCGCCCTGTTCGGCGTGAGCATCATCGTCTTCGCTCTCATCCACATCGTCCCCGGAGACCCGGTCCGGATCGCGCTGGGAACCCGTTTCGACCCCGACGTCTATGCGGCGCTGGTGGAGCGAGCGGGGCTCGATCGGCCGATACTCGAGCAGTACTTCAGCTGGCTGGCAGGTGCGGTGCAGGGTGACCTGGGGGTGAGCTTCCGCTCCGGCCAACCGGTCACGGGCCTGGTCCTCGAACGTCTGCCCGCCACCCTGACCCTGGCCGGCGCCTCGCTGTTCGTGGCGGTGGCGGTGGGGATTCCGCTCGGCGTGATCTCGGCGGTCCGGTCCGGATCCAGGCTCGACTACGCCGCGTCCGCGGCCAGCCAGGTGGGAGTGTCGATCCCCGACTTCTGGGCCGGGATCATGTACATCCTCCTGTTCTCCCTCACCCTGGGTTGGCTCCCACCCTCGGGTTACGTGTCGATCTTCGAGGATCCGCTCGGGTGGCTGTCCCATCTGATCATGCCCGCCATGGCGGTGGGGCTGGTCTCTGCCTCGATCATCTTTCGCTTCGTGCGCTCGGCGGTGCTCGAGGCGCTCAACCAGGACTACACCCGGATGGCGCGGGCCAAGGGACTGAGTCGACGGCGCGTCCTCTGGGACCACGTCCTGCCCAACGCCTGGATCCCGATCGTCACCGTCATCGGCCTCCAGCTCGGGTTCATGCTCGGCGGCGTGATCGTCGTCGAGATCGTGTTCGCCTGGCCGGGAATCGGGCGACTCGCCTTCCTGGCGGTGGGAGATCGTGACTTCACCGTGCTCCAGGGCACCGTGCTCTACATCGCCTTCGTCTTCCTGCTCATCAACCTGGTCGTGGACATCCTCTACGGCTGGCTGGACCCCAGGATCCGCTATGACTGACACCGCCCCCCGTCCCCGCCCCGACGCCGGCGATCCCCCCGTTGCCCACCGTTCCCGGTTGCGCACCACCGTCGAGACGGTCATGCGCAACCGCCTGGCGGTCACCGGACTGATGATCTTGCTGGTGCTGGTGGCGGTGGCGATCCTCGCCACCCTCATCGCCCCCTATGGGATCAACGAGATCGACGTGACCAACCGGCTCAGCCCGCCCTCCGGTGACCACTGGTTCGGAACCGATGAACTGGGGCGGGATGTGTTCAGCCGGGTGATCATCGCCGCCCGGGTCTCGCTCCAGGTCGGGTTCATCGCGGTCGGAATCGCCCTCGCCCTGGGCGTACCGATCGGACTCCTCTCCGGCTACTACGGCGGTTGGGTCGATTCGATCCTGATGCGGATCATGGACATCCTGTTCTCGATTCCCGCCATCGTGCTGGCGATCGCCATCCTGGCCGCCCTCGGGCCCGACCTGGTCAACGCCATGATCGCCATCGGCATCGTCTACACGCCGATCTTCGCCCGCATCACCCGTGGGTCGGTGCTGTCGCTGCGGGACGCGGTTTTCGTGCGCGCCGCCCGCTCGGTGGGAGCGACCGACTTGCGAATCCTCGGGACGCACATCCTCCCCAACGTCATCGCCCCGATCATCGTCCAGACCTCGCTGAGCCTGGCGTTCGCGATCCTGGCCGAGGCGGCGCTCTCGTTCCTCGGCCTGGGCGTCCAGCCCCCCAATCCCGCCTGGGGACGGATGCTGTCCGAAGGGAGAGGCTTCTTCCAGCAGGCACCGTGGATGGCGATCTTCCCCGGCCTGGCCATCTTCGTGACCGTGTTCGCCTTCAACGCCTTCGGCGACGGTCTCCGGGATGCCCTCGATCCCCAGCAGCGCTCGATCATCGAGTCCCGGGGGGCGGCAGGATGACGGACACGCCCACCCTCTCCGTGCGCGACCTCAGGGTCACGTTCGGGACCCGGGACGGACGGGCCGAAGTCGTCAACGGTGTCTCCTACGACCTCGCCCCCGGCGAGACGTTGGCGATCGTGGGGGAGTCGGGTTCGGGCAAGTCGGTGTCCTCGCTGGCACTGATGCAGTTGCTGCCCACCCCGCCCGCCCGGGTGGAAGGGGAAGCCATCTTCGAGAGCCGCAACCTCCTCACGCTCGACGATCCCGAAATCCGCAAGGTCCGTGGCAACAAGATCGCCATGATCTTCCAGGACCCTATGACGTCGCTGAATCCGGTGCGCACCATTGGTCGCCAGCTGGTCGAGCCCATCGAGCTCCACCTGGGGCTGAAAGGTCAGGCGGCACGTGACCGTGCCGTCGAGCTCCTGGATGCGGTCGGGATCCCCTCGCCCGCTTCCCGCCTCGACGACTATCCGCATCAGTTCTCGGGTGGCATGAGGCAGCGGGTGGTGATCGCCATGGGCATCTCCTGCGAGCCGGACATCCTCATCGCCGACGAGGCCACCACCGCCCTCGATGTCACCACCCAGGCCAAGATCATCGATGAGATCAACGATCTCCAGGCTCGACTGGGGATGTCCCTGATCTGGATAACCCACGACCTGGGCGTGGTGGCCGGGATCGCCGATCGAGTGATCGTCCTCTACTCGGGGCGGATCATGGAAGAGGCGGGAGTCGACGAGCTGTTCGAGGAGCGCCGGCACCCCTACACCCGCGGCCTCCTCGCCAGCCTGCCGGTCCCGGGCGCAAATCGTCCGGAACGTCTCAGCGCCATCCCGGGTCTGCCGCCCGATCCGCTCACTCTGCCATCCGGCTGCCCGTTCTCGCCTCGCTGCCCCCACGCCGTCGAGCGGTGCGTGGCGGACCGGCCCGAGCTGCGTCATCCGGTGCCCGGTCACGCCGTCGCCTGTCATTTCGACCCCGAGGAGTTGTATGACTGAGGCGTTGGTGCACGTCAACGGCCTGGAGGTTCACTTCCCCGTCTACGGACACGGTGTGTTCCGACGCCAGTCGGGGACCGTCAAGGCGGTCGACGGGGTCGACCTCGAGATCCGCCGGGGGGAAACATTGGGCCTGGTCGGCGAGTCCGGCTGTGGCAAGTCCACCACCGGTCTGGCCATCCTGCGGCTGATCGAGGCCACCGGAGGCTCGGTCGACTTCGACGGGATCGACGTGGGCTCCCTCGGCAAAGGCGATCTCCGCTCGCTGCGGCGGCGGATGGCGATGATCTTCCAGGACCCCATGTCGTCGCTCGATCCACGGATGTCGATCGCCGACATCGTGGCCGAGCCGCTGATGATCCACGACTTCGTGGACGGCCGGACCGCCCGGCGGAAGCGAGTGGGCGAGGTGCTGGAACTGGTGGGTCTGAATCCCGACCATCGCAACCGCTATCCGCACGAGTTCTCCGGCGGCCAGCGCCAGCGGGTGGGGATCGCCCGTGCCCTCGCCACCCAGCCCGACTTCATCGTGTGCGACGAACCGATCGCCGCTCTCGACGTATCGATCCAGGCCCAGGTGATGAACCTGCTGGAGGACCTGCAGTCCGAGCTGGGGCTGACCTATCTGTTCATCGCCCACGACCTCGCCGCCGTCCAGCACTTCTCCGACCGGATCGCCGTGATGTACCTGGGGAGGGTGGTGGAGACGGCCGACCGCGACGAGCTGTATGCCGCTCCCAAACATCCCTATACCCAGGCGCTGTTGTCGGCGGTGCCGGTACCCGACCCCAAGGTGGAACGGAACCGAACCCGGATCCTCCTGGAAGGCGACGTCCCCTCCCCGCTCGATCCGCCTTCCGGCTGCAACTTCCGGACCCGCTGCCGTCACGCCTTCGAGCCCTGCCCGGTCCAAGAACCGATCCTGGAGGGGGCCGGGGACCACCTGGTCGCATGTCATCTATACGATGCCGCCGGTGTCCGCGTCCACGACTGAGACCAGATGACCTACTCGATCATCGCCCACGACGCCGAGTCGGGTGCCTACGGGGTGGCGGTCCAGTCGCACTGGTTCAACGTCGGACGCACGGCCGCCTGGGTCAGGTTTCGGGTGGGGTCGGTCGTAACCCAGGCCCTGACCGATTCTTCCTACGGATGGCGGGGCCTGGAGGAGATGGCGTCCGGAAACCCGCCGCGCCGGGCCCTCGACGAGCTGCTGGCGGGCGATCCCCATGCCCAACGTCGTCAGGTGGCCCTACTCGACGCCTCCGGTCGGGTAGCGGTGCACACCGGAGATCGATGTATCCGCCACGCCGCGCACATCGTCGGAGAGGGTTGGGCGGTGCTCGGCAACCTGCTCGCCAGCCAGGAGGTCGTCCCCGCCATGGCCCGGGTGTTCGAGGACGCTCACGGAACGCTGCCGGAGCGGATGGTGGCGGCGCTGGAGGCGGCCCAGGAACAGGGAGGCGACCTGCGCGGCACGCAGTCGGCCGCCATCCGGGTGGTACCGGGCGGGCCCGAGCTGGCCAGCGGGATCGAGGCCGGAGTCGACCTGTCGGTGCCCGATCATCCCGATCCGGTGGGCGAATTGCGGCGCCTGGTGGCGGTGGATCGCTCCTACCGGGAGCTGAACCGGGGGCAGGCGGCGGCGGCGTCGGGGGAGGAGGCCCTGGCCCTCCACCATCTGTCGCTGGCGGGCCGGCTCCGGCACGGCGCCGAGCTCGACTTCTGGAGGAGCATCGCCCTCATGCGCCTGGGGCGCGAGAGCGAGTCCCGTGACCTGATGGCGAGTGTCCTGGCCGAGGCTCCCCGGTTCCGTGAAGTGCTGGAACGCCTGAGCGAGGTCGACCCGGTGGCCGTTCGCCTGGCCGGGCCGGACCCTCCGTCTACCGATCAGCCGTGACGCTCGGTTGAGGGTTACGCCTCAACCAGAATGGTCAGATGCGGGCGGCGAGGCGTGACTTCTGGCGGGCGGCGGTTTTCGCCTTGACCACGCCCTTGGAGACCGCCTTGTCGAGCTTCTTCTGAGCGGTGCGGAACAGCTCGTCGGTGGGCTCGCCGGCGGCGGCGGCCGTCTCGACCTTCTTGATGGCGGTGCGCAGATCGCTGCGAACCGCCTTGTTGCGGAGCCGCCGAACGTCGTTCTGGCGGTTTCGCTTTATCTGTGACTTGATGTTGGCCATCGAAAGAGATCCTCGTGTCTACCTAGAAACCGAACCGGCGCGACCGATGGGCGGGAACCGGTGGAGAACCCTAAAGATAGCATCGACCGGCGGTCCGGTACAATGTCGATCTCCCTCCCCACCCCATGGCGAGTCCCTTGTCACCTCAGGCGCGCATACGCAACTTCTCGATCATCGCCCACATCGACCACGGTAAGTCGACGCTGGCCGATCGCCTCCTCGAACGAACCGGGGCGGTGACGGCGCGCGAAATGCGCGAGCAGGTGCTCGACTCCATGGATCTCGAACGAGAGCGCGGGATCACGATCAAAGCGCAGACGGTGCGACTCGCCTACAAGGCCGCCGACGGCCACGAGTACGTCCTCAACCTGATCGACACCCCCGGCCACGTCGACTTCTCCTATGAGGTCTCCCGGTCGCTGGCCGCCTGCGAGGGGGCCCTGCTCCTGGTCGATGCTGCCCAGGGAGTCCAGGCCCAGACCCTCGCCAACGCCTACCTGGCGGTCGACGCCGGGCTGGAGGTGATACCCGCCCTCAACAAGATCGACCTCCCCGCCGCCGATCCCGACCGGGTGGCCGAGGAGATCGCCAGTGTGATCGGGGTAGAGCCGGAGTCGGTGGTTCTGGTCTCGGCCAAGACCGGCAAGGGCATCGACGAACTGCTCGAGCGCCTGGTGGCCGAGGTGCCCCCGCCCGCCGGTGACCCCGATGCCCCGCTGCGAGCACTGGTCTTCGACTCCTACTACGACGCCTACCGGGGCGTGATCTGTTACGTCCGGGTGGTCGACGGGCGCCTCGACGCCGGCGAGGACGTGCGCTTCATGGCTACCGGCGATGTGCGCGGCGCCGACGAGATCGGCTATCTCACGCCCAAGGTCGTCCCGGCGGCGGGGCTCGCAACCGGCGAGGTCGGATACCTGATCACAGGGGAAAAGGAGATCGGCCGGATCAAGGTGGGGGACACGGTCACCAGCGCCCGCGGGGGAGCCGAGCGCCCCCTGCCCGGCTATGCCGAGCCCAAGCCGATGGTGTTCTCGGGCATCTTCCCCACCGACGGCGACGACTTCGAGAACCTACGCGAGGCGCTCGACAAGCTCTCGCTCAACGACGGTTCGCTGGTGTGGGAGCCGGAGACCTCCAAGGCGCTCGGATTCGGGTTCCGGTGCGGGTTCCTCGGCCTCTTGCACATGGAGATCGTGCGGGAGCGTCTGGAGCGGGAGTACGACCTCGATCTGGTGGCCACTGCCCCCTCGGTCGCCTACCGGGTGACGACCACCGATGGGGAGGAGGGGGAGGTGCGTTCGCCCCAGGACCTCCCCGACCCGGCCACCGTCGCCGAGATCTTCGAGCCCTACGTCCGGGTCACGATCCTCACCCCGGCCGACCACGTCGGCACCGTCCTCGACCTGCTCCAGACCCGCCGCGGCGAGATGGGGACGATGAGCTACGTGGGAACCGAGCGGGTCGAACTCGACTACCAGGTGCCGCTGGCCGAGGTGGTGTTCGACTTCTTCGATCAGCTCAAGTCCCGCACCAAGGGCTATGCCTCGCTCGACTACGAGCCATCCGGCTACCGGGCCGCCGACCTGGTCAAGGTCGACGTGCTCCTCAACGGCCAGCCGGTGGACGCCTTCTCGTCGATCGTCCACCGCGAGAAGGCCCACGAGTACGGCAAGAAGATGGTGGAGCGACTACGGGAACTGATCCCGCGGCAGATGTTCGACGTGCCGATCCAGGCCGCCATCGGCGGGCGGATCATCGCCCGGGAGACGGTCAAGGCCAAGCGTAAGGACGTGCTCGCCAAGTGCTACGGCGGCGACGTCAGCCGCAAGAAGAAGCTTCTCGCCCGCCAGAAGGAGGGCAAGAAGCGGATGAAGATGGTGGGGTCGGTGGAAGTGCCCCAGGAGGCCTTCGTTGAGGCCCTGCGCGTCGAGAACTGACGAGTCGCCCGCCTCGCCCTCGGTGGCCGATCGGGTGGCGGGCCTGGCCACCGCCTACGTCCACGTCCCGTTCTGCGCCCGGATCTGTCCCTACTGCGACTTCGCCGTGGTCGAGGGCCGCGACGACCTCGCCGATCGCTACCTGGCCGCCCTCACGGCCGAAATCGACCGGGCGGAGCCGTGGCGACCCCTCGACGCCGTGTTCGTGGGCGGGGGGACGCCGAGCCGCTTCGGGTCCGCCCGCCTGGTGCGGGTGCTGGATGCGCTGGACGGGCGCTACGGCCGGGTGGACGAGGCCGAGGTGACCCTGGAGGCCAACCCCGAGGACTGGACCCCCGATCTGGCTGCCGCCTTGGCCGGCGCCGGCTACAACCGGGTCTCCTTCGGCGCCCAGTCTTTCGACGCCTCGGTCCTGTCCTCCCTGGGAAGGCGGCACACCTCCGAGCGGATCGAGGCGGCGGTGGCGACGGCCCGCCGCGAGGGCTTCGCCTCGATCAGCCTGGACCTGATCTTTGGCACCCCCGGCGAGACCCTGGCGACGTGGCGGCAGAGTGTCGAGCGGGCGGTCGGTCTCGACCCCGACCACGTCTCGTGTTACGCCCTCACCGTCGAGCGAGGCACCCCGCTGGGCCGGTCGGTGGCCGCCGGCGCTCCCGCTCCCGACCCCGACCATCAGGCCGACGAGTACGAACTCGCCGACCGTCTCCTCACCGAGGCCGGGTTGGTCCGCTACGAGGTGTCGAACTGGGCCCGCCCGGGCCATGCCTGCCTCTACAACCTGGCCGTGTGGGCCCAGGGAGAGTACGAAGCGTTCGGCAACGGCGCCCATGGGTTCCGCCACGGCCACCGGTTTCGCAACGTCCGCCGCCTCGACGCCTACCTGGACCGGATCGAAGGACACGACTCGCCCCGGGCCGGTGCGGACCCGCTCCGGGGGTGGGAGCGGGAGATCGACCGTCTCTTCGTGGGGCTGCGCCGGGTGGCCGGGGTTCCGCCCGGGCCGGGTACCGAGGCCCTGTTGGGGTCGGAGGCGGGTCGCCGATTGCTGGACCTGGGCCTGATCGAGGTCGCCGCGGGCCGGGTGCGGGTGGTAGATCCGCTCCTGACCGACGAGGTGGAGCGGGCGGTGCTGGATCTGGCGCCGCCCGATCCGGGCGTCTGAGAACGGTCGGAGACGCCGGGGGCACTACCCTGCGACCATGTTGGAGGAACGTCGCAACGAGATCCTCCGGACCCTCGTGGAGGAATACATCCGCTCGGGTGAGCCGGTGAGCTCCCGCACCATCGACGAATTGACCGAGCTGGGCGTGTCCACCGCCACGATCCGCAACGAACTCGTCGCCCTGGAGCGGGAGGGCTTCGTCGTCCAGCCCCACACCTCGGCCGGTCGCGTGCCCACCGCCACCGCCTATCGCTACTACGTCGACCACCTAGGCCCGAGCCAGATGCGTACCGCCACCCAGGCCAAGATCGCCGGATTCTTTGACTCGGTCCACCTCGAGCTGACCAAGCTCCTCAAGGCCACCAGCCGGCTGCTCGCCGACGTCACCCAGCTTCCGGCGGTGGTGGTGGCTCCGGGCGTGATCGGAGAGCGAATCCGCGACGTCCATCTGGTCCATCTCACCGCCGACATCGTTCTCTCGGTGGTGGTGACCGAGAACGGCCGCCTGCTCCAGGAGCGTATCCGGCTCCCCGAGCCCGTGACCGCCGAGGAACTGGCCGCGGTGGAGAGCCTGGTGGCGTCGGTGGCGGTGGGATCGGGAGTGGGGGCACCGCTGGCGGTCGAAGACGAGCGCCGCCAGAGCGAGAGTGCCGGGATCGTGGCTGCCGCCGAGGCCGTCATCGCCATGATCGGGCGGGCGGCGGGAGCCGACTCAGACGTGTTCGTGGGCGGGACCCGTCAGATGGCGGCGGTGTGGGAGGACCTGAGCGAGGTTCGCCAGGTGCTCGAGGTGGTCGAGCGGGAGGCGATGATCCTCAACATCCTCGCCCGCGCCCCGGGGACTTCGATCCTCATCGGCTCGGAACTCCCGATGGCAGACGTCGACATGGCGGTCGTGTCGAAGACGTACGAGTCGGGAACCACCGCCGGCCGGGTGGGTGTGATCGGTCCCATGCGCATGAACTACCGCCGGGTCATCTCGGCGGTCGAAGAGGTGACCCGGGAACTCGAGGAGAGGATCCAGTCATGATTCGGTTCCGCCTCGTCGTGCTCGCCCCGTAACCTTCGGCCCGTGGCAATCGACTATTACGCCGTGCTGGGCGTCGAACGCGACGCCTCGGCGGAAGAAATCAAACGAGCCTTCCGATCGGTGGCGCGCCGGTCGCATCCCGACGCCAACCCCGGCGATCCCCATGCCGAGGAGCGGTTCAAGCAGGCGGCGGAGGCCTACGAGGTCCTGTCCGACCCCGACCGGCGCCGCCGCTATGACCGGGGCGACACCATCGACCTGGGTGACCTGTTCGGGGGCGGCTTCGGCGGGATCGACGACATCTTGCGTTCGGTGTTCGGTGACGGGCCTTTCTCGGATCCCTTCTCCTTCGGGGGCGGGGCCAGAACCCGGTCGCGGGGGCGCGACATCCTGGCCCGGGTCGAGGTGTCGCTGACGGAGGCGGCTTTCGGGACCGAGACCGAGGTCGGGTTCCGGGCCGACCGGGCCTGCCCGGCCTGCAACGGCGACGGGACCGCCCCCGGCTCCAGCCGGGTCGGCTGTGCCACCTGCGGCGGAGCCGGTCAGGTGCGCGTCGCCCGGCGGTCGTTCCTCGGCACCATGATGACGGTGGGCGCATGCCCCGACTGCCAGGGAGTCGGGTCGGTGGTCGAAGATCCCTGCCCCGAGTGTGAAGGCCGGGGGGTGGCCAACGCCGAGCAGCACGTCACCGTCGAGATACCCCCCGGCGTCAGCACCGGCACCCGTCTCCGCCTCACCGGCCGCGGCGAGGTGGCGGGTCCGGGAGCATCCGCCGGCGACCTGTTCGTCGAGGTGGTGGTGGCCGAGGACGAGCGTTTCCGCCGCGACGGCGACGACCTGATCCACCACGTCACGGTGGGCCTGTCCGAGGCGGCGCTGGGCACCGAGGTCTCCGTGCCGCTCATCGGCGGCGGTGAGGAGGCGGTGGAGATTCCCGCCGGAACCCAGCCCGGATGGATGACCCGGGTGCGGGGCGAAGGCATGGGCCGTCTGGGTCGTCGCGGGCGGGGAGACATGATCGTGGTGGCCGACGTGGTGGTTCCCGTGGATCTGAGCGAAGAGGAGAGCGATCTCCTGCGGCACTATGCCGAACTCCGCGGCGAGCGACCCACCCAGCCCAGCCGCTGGCGGCGCGCCCGCCGCTGATGGGCCATGTTCCTCATCTCTACCTCCCCGGCCCGTGGCAGGGTCCGGAACTGGCGCTGGGAGACGACCACGAACACCACCTGACCCGGGTCCTGCGCATGAGCCCGGGCGCCGAGGTCTCCTACACCGACGGCGAGGGCACGGCCGGCCGGGGGATCCTGGGCCGGGGAGTGGTCGAACGAGATGATGAGTCGAGCGGCTCGCTCGGTCCCGCCGTCGAGGTGGCGGTGGCCCCACCCGACTCCCGACAGCGGGCTCGATTCGTGGTCGAGAAGCTGGTCGAGCTCGGCGTCCGCCGCCTGATCTGGGTCCGTACCCGCCGGACCGAGGGCCGCCCCCCGCCGGAGGAGAAGGCCAGAGCGTGGGCGGTGTCCGCCCTCGAGCAGAGTCGGGGAACCCGGCTGATGGCCATCACCCGGTCCCACCTCGACGATCTGGATCCCGGACGTCTGGTGGTGGTCCATCCCGGGCCGGACCCCTTCTCCCTCGCCGGGCCCCGGCCCGAGTCGCCGATCCTCCTCGTCGGTCCCGAAGGAGGTCTGGACGAGGCCGAGATTCCGCCGGGGGCGCCCCGTCTCGCCCTCGGTTCCACGATCCTGCGGGTCGAGACCGCCGCCCTGGCGGCAACCGTTTCCTGGTATGCGCTGCATGGTCCGGATCGCTCCCGCTAGCATCCTGTGCTCAGGGAGGCATTACACGTGGAAGAAGGTTTCAACCTCGCCCTCGGCGGGCGGCTGAGGGCGGCGCGTCGCCACCGCAAGCTGTCGCTCACCGATGTCGAAAGTCTGAGCGCTGAGGAGTTCAAGGCCTCGGTCCTGGGCGCCTATGAACGGGGTGAGCGCTCCTTGTCGGTCCAGCGCCTGGTGCGGCTGGCGGCGCTCTATGAAATCCCCGTCGCCCAACTGATCCCCTCCGACGCCGACCTGGACATGGAAGCCACCTCGACGACCATCGATCTCGAGAAGATCGCCCAGGAAGGCTCGGCGGTGGCGGACAGGTTCCTGTCCTCGATCCAGTTGATGCGCCGGAGCGACCCCTCGGGTATGGCCGTGCGCCGCTCCGACATGGCGATTCTCACCTCGATGCTGGAGGCAGTGGGGGCCGAAGAGGTCCGCTGAGCCGTCGGCGGTGCTTCCCAGACGGGTCCCCGCAACCCTAGACTGAGGGTCTCCCCTGCCGAATGGCTGTTTCGTGACCCCCGACACCACCGAAGCGCGTGTCCGCGTCGCCAGCAACCACCTCATGCTGGACCTGCTGGGCGAAGGCGACACCCATCTCAAGCAACTCGAAGCGGCGTTTCCCGACGTCCGGATCGTCGCGCGCGGCAACGAGGTCTCCCTGGCCGGACCCGAGGCCGAGGTAGAGGATGCCGGCACCGCACTGGATGAGCTCCTGATCCTCGTCCAGGAGGGGGAACGGCTCGATCCCGGGCGGATCTCCCAGGTGGTGCGTATGGTGCGCGAGCAGGTTCCCAGCCCCTCGGGGATCCTCACCGACGGTTTGGCCGTGGGACGGGGGCGAATGGTCCGACCCAAGACCCAGGGACAGCAGTCCTACATCGCCGCCATTCGCGAGAACACCGTCACGTTCGGGATCGGACCGGCCGGGACCGGCAAGACCTACCTGGCCATGGCGGCGGCGGTCGAGAGCCTGGTCTCGGGAGCGGTGCGGCGTATCGTGCTCACCCGCCCCGCGGTCGAGGCGGGAGAGAGGCTGGGCTTTCTCCCGGGAGACCTGGCGGCCAAGGTCGATCCGTATCTGCGACCGCTCTACGACGCCTTGTGGGACATGCTCGGCCCGGACGAGACCGCCCGGCTGACCGAGCGGGGAACCATCGAGATCGCTCCGCTCGCTTATATGCGAGGAAGGACGCTCAACGACGCATTCGTGATCTTAGATGAAGCCCAGAACACCACACCCGAGCAGATGAAGATGTTCCTGACCCGGTTGGGTTTCAACTCGAAGATGGTCGTCACCGGCGACGCCACCCAGACCGACCTCCCCTCCCAGCAACGGTCGGGAGTGACGGTGGTGCGACAAATCCTCTCCGACATCGACGGGGTCGCCTTCGTGGAGTTGTCGAGCCGGGACGTGGTCCGCCACCGGATCGTGGCGTCGATCGTCGAGGCCTACGAGCGTTTCGATCGCCGGCGCCGGGAGGAGTGATGCGCCGGCCCACGCTCGTGCGCATGGCCGTCTTCGTCGCCACCACCGTGGCCGCTTGGGGCGTCCTCACGGTGGGGATGGACCAGGAGAGCCCCGACGACCTCCAGCCCGGACAGGTAGCACTGCGCGACTACGAGGTGGTGGACCCCGCCCCGGTGGTCGAGCAGGATGCTTTCGAGCGAGCCCAGGAGGCGGCCCGCAACTCCGTTGAGCCGGTCACGGTGGCCCGCACCGAGATCGAACAGGAGGTGCTGGCCGACATAGAGGGGTTCTTCGCCGACATCACGGCGGCCGTGAACCGCGAACTGGAGCCGGTCGAACCTGCATCCACGACCACCACCTCATCGGTGCCCGAGGACACGTCCACCACGGCACCCGAGGACACCACGACCACCACCATCGAGACCACCGACACCACCGTGTCCTCGGAAGGTGAGGCCGGGGAGTCAACCGACACAACTGTCCCTCCCACCACGATCCCGCCCGGGGAGGTGCTGGTGCAGGGGTTCCTGTACGTGGACGCCGACGGCGACGGCAGCTTCGATCCCGAACTTCCCGAGGATGCCGGTCCCGGCGATGTGGCCGACGCGCCTCTTCCCGCCGTGTCGATCAACCTGTCCTCCTCGCTGCGGGTGGCCCGCACCGAGTCCCAGTCGGACGGCATCTTCACCGCCTCCGTCACCGAGGGGGAGGTGACGGTGACCCTGGACGAGGGAGACCCCGACCTTCCCGACATGGCCGTCTCGGCCGGAGCCATCAGCCAAACGGTGGAGTGTTCCATCGGCGACGTGTGTGAGGTCGAGGCGGTCGGCTTCGACCCCGACATGCTTCCGGTCGATGGCGTGGTGTCGGTGATCGGCCCCAACACCCTCGTTCCCGACGAGGACATCGCCGTGCTGGCCGCCATCGCCCGCGAGGACGTGGTGCGGACCGCGACCGGAGGGCCTTCCCATCTCGCCGTCGTTCAGCAGGCGGCGGTCGGACTGGCCCAGAACCTCTTCGGTCAGCGGGTCTACGACACCAATGCCGGCCAGGGTCTGCTTCTCGACGAGGCCCAGGTGCGTGCCTCCGAGCAGCCTCCACTGGTCTTCTACACCGACACCGGCGAGCGTGACGTTCAAGCCGGCCAGGCAGCCGGAAACGTCGTCGCCAACCTGCTGCGGGCGAACTGGACCATCGACGACGCCGCCACCGAGGCGGCGGCGGCGGCGGCGGCGGACTCCGTCGAGGCCACCGACTTCGAGGTCCAGTACTCCGCCGGCCAGGTCATTGCCAGCCAGGGCGAGGTACTGACCCGGCTCGAGGTCGACGCCATCCGCCAAACCGGTGGGGTCCTTGACCGCGCTCAGCGGGAGGGAGGACTGCTGGCGGTGCTGACGATCCTGTCGGCGGTGCTGGCCCTCTATCTGAATCGCTTCCGGCCCGAATTCTGGGCTCGTCCCCGCATGGTGGCCCTGCTCGGGATCCTGATCGTGCTGGCGGCCGCCGCCGTGCGCGGGACCGTTCTTCTGGCCGAGCCGGCCAGTTGGTATGTGATGCCGGCGGTGGCATTCGGCCTCATGACCGCCGTCCTGTTCGACTCCCGTATCGGAGTTCTGATGTCGCTGGCCATGGCAATCCTCACCGCGGTCGGAACCCGCGATCCCGGCATCACGGTCTACGCCCTTCTCGCCACCATGGCTCCGATCCCGTTCGTGTCGGCAGTCTCGACCCGCCGCGCCTTCCGAAACGCCGCCGTCTACTCGGCCGCCGCCGCCGGAGTTATCGCCGCCTCCACCTCATGGTTCTTCCACACCGGGCCCGACGACAGCACCTTGCTCTCCGTGGGAATCGCGGTGGCGTGGGCGTTCGGGACCTCGCTGGGGGCGGCCCTGTTCGGCCTGGCTCTGCTTCAATTCTTCGAGTCGGCCTTCGATATCACCACCACCCTCGCCCTGCTCGATCTCACCGATCGCAACCACCAGGCGCTCCAGTTGCTCCAGGAGAAGGCCTTCGGGAGCTTCAACCACTCGCTGATGGTGGGGACCCTGGCCGACGCCGCCGCCCGTGCCATCGGGGCCGACCCTCTCCTCGCTCGCGCCATGGCGTACTATCACGACCTCGGCAAGACGGAGAACCCGACCATGTTCATCGAGAACCAGTTCGGGATCGCCAACCCCCACGACGAGATGTCTCCCGAGGAAAGCGCCGAGGTGATCCGCCGTCACGTGACCGACGGTGTGCGACTGGCCAAGAAGTTCGACATCCCCTCCGAGGTGGCCGAAGGCATCGTCAGCCACCACGGCGACGGGATCATGCGCTACTTCTACGAGAAGGCCCGGGAGGAGGACCCGGGGGTCGAGCCGAGCCTGTTCCGCCACGTGGGTCACAAGCCCCGGACCGTGGAGACGGCCATCGTGATGCTGGCCGACGCCCTGGAAGCGTCGGCCCGGGCCGTGTTCCAGCACGAGGAGCCGACCCCCGACGCCATCGAGAAGCTGGTGCACCGGGTGATCGACGAGAAGGTCAACGACGGCCAGCTGTCGGAGTCGCCCCTGACCATGGCGCAGCTCACCCAACTGAGAAAGGCCTTCCTCGGTTCACTGGTAGGGCACTACCATCAGCGCATCGCCTATCCGAACTTCCCCGGTAGCTGACACTCACCCCATGGACGACCCTTCCAGTCGAAGACCCCGGGCCGACACCAGAGTCGGCTTCTCCCACCCGCCGGCGGGCCGAACACCGTGAACGTGTTCGTCGCCGACGAGCAGACCGAGCCGGTGGACGCCGCCTTCCTCCGTGATCTGGCCGCCCTCGTGCTGGAACGTGAGTCGTGCCCGCCCGACACCGAGGTGTCGGTCATCCTGGTGGGCGATGAGGAGATGGAGGGCTACAACCGCAAGTTCCTCGACCGGTCCGGACCCACCGACGTCATCTCCCTTCCGATCGAGGAACTGGCTCCGGGCCGTCCCCCGGGTTCGATCCCGGGCGGGCCGCCCCCGATGCTGGGAGATGTGATCGTCGATCCCGCCTGCATCCGGCGCCAGGCCCGGGATCTCGACCGCAGCTTCGAAGACGAGATGGCCCTGATGGTGGTCCACGGCCTGCTCCACCTGCTGGGTTACGACCACGAGGCCGACGCCGACGCCGCGCGGATGGACGAGCGCACTTCGGCCATCCTGACCGAGGTGGGGAGGGCGCCTCGATGAACCTGGCGCTGTTGATACTGGGTGGATTGGCGCTAGCGCTGGCCGCGTGGCTGCGGGCGGCGGCGTCGGCGGTGTCTCAGATTCCCCGCGCCGATGCCCATCACGACGCCGCCGAGGGCGAGACGGGCGCACGGGCGGTTGCCACCCTCATCGACGACCGCCCCCGACTGGTTCCCGCCGTCGGCATGGTGGGGACGGCCCTGCTGGTGGTGGC
Organism: Acidimicrobiia bacterium; assembly: GCA_035461175.1. Classification (GTDB taxonomy): domain Bacteria; phylum Actinomycetota; class Acidimicrobiia; order Spongiisociales; family ZC4RG35; genus DATHVR01. Next base: position 33,011 of record DATHVR010000192.1, read on the forward strand.
GGCGGTGGCACTAGTGATTCCGGCCCACGACCGGTGGACGCTGCTGGGAGCCCTGGCGGTCCTGGTGGGGGTGGTGTTGCTCGGCGACATCCTGCCCCGGATGCTCGGGCGGAGCCGGCCCCGATCGATCGCTTACCGCTCGGCACCGCTGCTGGCGGCGGCGGTCTGGGTGGGCGGGTCCGCCGCCGAACGAATCGTCGAGGAGAACGGCAACGGAGGAGAAGAGGACGTAGGTGAGCACGACGAGGACGAACTTGCCCTGATCAGCTCGGTGCTCCGGTTCTCCGAGACGATCGTGCGCGAGGTGATGGTGCCGCGTCTCGACATGGTCACGCTCCCCGCCGAGGCCGACGCCGACGAGATGGCGGCGCTGGCCATCGAGCACGGCTATTCACGTTTCCCGGTGGTGGAAGGCGACGAGGTGATCGGCGTGCTCCTGGTCAAGGATCTGCTGCCGGGGTTGACCGGGGGAGAGGGCCGGGTAACGGCCCGGGAGCTGATGCGACCGGCCACCTTCGTTCCCGAGGTGAAACAGATCCCCGATCTCCTCACCGAGATGCGGGCGTCGAAGACCCACATGGTGATCGTGGTGGACGAATTCGGCGAGATCGCCGGCCTGGTCACCATCGAGGACTTGCTGGAGGAACTCGTCGGCGAGATCGCCGACGAGACCGACGACGACGAGATCTGGGTTGTGCCCGAAGGGGAGGGAGTGTGGCGGGTGGACGCCCGCCTGTCGGTGGAGAACCTGGCCGATCTGTTGGAGGTCGAACTGCCCGAAGGCGACTGGGACACGGTCGGCGGGCTGGTGCTCGGCCTGGCCGAGCGGGTTCCCGAGGAGGCAGAGCGTTTCGAGGTGGAGAGCATCTCGCTCGAGGTGGTCCGGATGCAAGGGCGTCGGGTGGCTGAGGTCATGGCATTCACGGCCGCCGCCGGCGCCAGGCGCGACGCCTCGTGAGGTCCGGTTTCGTCGCCGTCGTCGGGCGGCCCAATGTCGGCAAGTCGACCCTGGTCAACCGCCTGGTCGGCCACAAGGTCTCCATCATCTCCTCCCGGCCTCAGACCACCCGCTCCACGATCCGCGGGTTCCTCACTCATCCGGCCGGCTCGGAGAATCCGGAGTGGCAGATGGTGCTGGTCGACACTCCGGGGCTGCACCGCCCCCGCACAGAGTTGGGTGCCCGCCTCAATCGTCTCGTGTACGGGTCGCTGGCCGAGGCCGACGCCGTCGTGTTCGTTTTGGACGCCACCGGGCGGATCGGCCCCGGCGACCGCCTCATCGCCGAGCGACTGGCAGAGGCAGAGACCCCGGTGGTGGTGGCGGTGAACAAGCTGGACCTCGCCGCCCGGGGCGAGGTGATCGAACAGCTCACCACCGCTGCCGCCTGGGACTTCCACGCCTATGTGCCGATGTCGGCCCAGGAGGGGGATGGTGTTTCCGATCTCCTGGAGGAACTGGCGCCGCTCCTACCCGAGGGGCCGCTCTATTTCCCGGTGGGGCAGTGGAGCGACCAACCCGAGGCGGTGGTGATCTCCGAGATCATCCGGGAGAAGTTCCTCGAGCGCCTGCGCGACGAGTTGCCCCATTCGCTGGTGGTTCGAATCGAGGACATGGAAGAGCGCGATGACGGACTTCTCACGATCCTGGCCGATGTGATCGTCGAGCGAAAGAGCCAGCGGGGGATCGTGATCGGTAAAGGCGGCTCACTGCTCAAGCTGGCCGGTTCCGAGGCCCGCCACGAGCTCGAGGCCCTGCTCGGCACCCGGATCAACCTCCAACTCCAGGTCACGGTGGAGAAGGATTGGCAGCGGCGTCCGGTCCTGTTGGATCGCTTGGGCTTTCAGGACGGCTGAGTCGTCCTAGTCTGAGCATGTGATCGATGTTGCAACGGTCAACCAGCTCACCGAACTGGTGGACGCGGACCGCCTCGCCGAGGCCAACCTGCTCCTGGCTCGCTTCGCCCATCCGGAGGTCGAACCGGACCGGGTGATGGCCCGTCTCGACGACCTGGCCGCGCGGGTGGAAGGAACCACCCATCTCGCCCTACGGCGGGTGATCTCCATCCAGGAGGGAATCGGCGGCAACGTGGATGACTACTACCACCCCGACAACCACTTCCTCGACACCGTCCTTGCCACCCGTCGCGGCATCCCGCTCTCGCTCTCGCTCCTGTGGATCGAGGTAGGCCGCAGGGCGGGGATCGAGATGGAGGGAGTGGGCATGCCGGGACACTTCCTGGTCTACGCCGGCGGCCAGCTGGTCGACCCCTTCCACTACGGCGAGGCGATCGGTTTCGAGGAGGCCGCCGCCCTGGTCGCCGACGCCCTCGGCGGCCAGCCGCGGGCCGATCGCAGCTGGTTCCAGCCGGTCGGTTCGCTCCAGATCGTGCGCAGGATGCTCCTCAACCTGGAGAGTCTCTACGTCGACCGGGCCGAACCGCAGCACCTGGAATGGGTGTCGACCTGTCTGGAGGGTCTAGCTGTTCGCTGATCCCTCGCTGATTTCTCAGTCGACGAAGCCGTCGATTGTGTCGGCCAGGTCGGTGTCCTTGTCGGTGAGGCCACCCTCGGAGTGGGTGCTGAGGCGGAGGGTCACCTGGTTCCAACGGATGTCGATGTCGGGATGATGCAACGCCTTCTCGGCCACTAGCGCCACCCGGGTCACGAATCCCATCGCCCCGGTGAAGTCGGCAAACTCGAAGGTCCGCACCAGGGATTCGCCCTCCCGGCTCCATCCGTTGTGGCTTGCGAGGAATTCTTCGATCTGGCCTGCTTCGAGCTTGCTCATGGGCCAATACTGGCAGATATGACCCACCAACGGCCCGAACACGTCATGCGTGACGTCCCCGAAGACACCATGCTGCCCCTCTTTCTCGACCACGTGCGATCGGTCATGATCCGCAAGGTGGAAGATGTGGACCCCGAGGGCCTGCGGATGAGCCCGGTCGACTCCGGCACCTGTCTCGGCGGCCTGATCAAACACCTCGCCTACGTCGAACGCTGGTGGTTCCAGGCCGTGTGGCGCTCCGACCCCGTCGAGTTCCCGTGGACCGACGAGGACCCCGATGCCGAGTTCCGCCTCGATCCCGACGACACCGCCGACAGCCTGATCGAGTTCTACCGCCACGAGTGCGATCTCTCCCGCCGGTTGACCGAGGACTCCGACCTCGATGACACCATCCCCTGGCGCGACGGCCGCATGAGCCTGCGCTGGATCATGGTCCACATGATCGAAGAAACCGCCCGCCACTGCGGCCACGCCGACATCATCCGCGAATTGGTCGACGGCCAGGTGGGCGTCTAGATCCCGAAAAGCCTGGGGGGTCGGTAGCAAGGAGCGGGGGAGGGGCCCTGCGGATCTACCCTGGAGGCCTCATGGCCATCCGCAACGACCAGGGAATCGTGCTGCGCGGCTATCCCTTCGGTGACGCCGACCGGGTAGTCGTCCTCCTCAGCCCCAACAACGGCAAGCTGCGGACGGTGGCCAAGGGAGTTCGCAAGACCTCGAGCCGGTTCGGGGGACGGCTGGAGCCGTTCACCCATGTCGACCTGGTCCTGTACGAGGGCAAGAACCTCGACACCATCACCCAGGTGTCGACGATCGAAGCCTTTCCCCGCCTCCGCTCCGACCTCGAACGAGTGGTGGCGGCGGGGATCATGGTGGAGGCGGCCGACGCCGTCGCCCAGGAGGAGGAATCGTCGCTGCGCCTTTTCCTGCTCCTCCAGCGCGGATTGCGGGCTCTGGAGACGGGGGTGACGGGCAGCGATCTGATCACCTCCTTCCTGCTCAAGTTGGCCACGGTGGTAGGGGTGGCACCGGCGCTAGAAGCCTGTGCCTCCTGTGGACGTGCCGAGGGCCTGGTGGGATTCTCGTTCGCCGGCGGAGGCGTCGTCTGCGAACGGTGCCGGGGCGAGGGCGGGGTTCGCCTGCGCGACGGCCTCACCGCCTATCTGGCCCTGCTCGAGAAGGCCGACTTCGCCGATCTACCCGAGTCGAACCCGGCACTGGCGGGGGATGCGATGGGAGTCGCCCGCCGTTTCGTCGAGTATCACCTCGACCGGGCACTCGCCTCGCTGGCGGTGCTGGAGTGAGCCTTGACCTCACAGGTGTCGATCTCGGAGCGGTGCCGCGGCATGTCGGCCTGATCCTGGACGGCAACGGCCGCTGGGCCAACGCCCGCGGCCTCCCCCGCACCGCCGGGCACATGGCGGGCGAGGAGGCGCTGTTCGACACCGTCGAGGGGGCACTGGAACTGGGCATCGAATGGGTGACCGCCTTCACCTTTTCGACCGAGAACTGGTCCCGTTCCGTCGAGGAGGTCGAGTTCCTGATGTGGTTCAACGAGGACCTGCTGGTCCGACGCCGCGATGACCTCGACCGCCAGGGCGTGAGGATGCTGTTCGCCGGAGATATGGCCGATCCCCGCATCCCGGACCGCAACCGCCGTCACATGGCCGAGGCTGCCGGGAAGACGGCCGCCAATCGGAAGCTCAGCCTGGTTTTCGCCTTCAACTACGGCAGTCGCCGCGAGATCGCTCGGGCCGCGGCCGCCATCGCGGAGGAGGCGATGCATGGCGAGATCGATCCTGCCGATGTCGACGAGTCGGTGGTGGCATCCCACCTCTGGATCCCCGGCATGCCCGACGTCGACCTCGTCATCCGTTCCTCGGGCGAGCACCGCCTGTCCAACTTCCTCTTGTGGCAGTCGGCCTACGCCGAGTTCTGGTTCCCCGGGATCCTCTGGCCCGACTTCAACCGCCACCACCTGGTCGACGCGGTGCGCGAGTACCAGGCTCGGGAGCGCCGTTTCGGTGCCGCCGAGGACGCCGTCGACGGTTGATCGGATAGGGCCCTGAATCAGGCCGCTGCGGCAGTCCGGGCCGGCGCCAGGGCGGTGGCGGCGTACATCCCGAAGATGGCAATGCCCAGCGGGATGTGGATGGTGGTCAGGTCGGTGAAGCCGGTCCCGATCTGAGCCACGACCGCTCCCAGACTCACCACCGCCAGGGGGAGCACGTACCGGATCGTACGTCGCACCACGATGGCCAGGCCTATCAGGACCAAGCCCAGCAGCGTCACGATCATGGTCCCCGTCATGCGGTGGGCGGCCAGTCCGGCGGCGTCGCCCTGCAGGAACGAGCCGATCTGGGCCCCCTGGACGATGACCAGGGCGGCGGTGATGCCGGCGACGATCCGGGTGGCCTTGACGAGGGTGGGCGATGTCTGGTTCATGGGTGGTGAACGTAGCCCGCCTTTGCCGGGAACCTGAAGCACGGGCTTCGCCCCTAGACTTCTCGGTTCCCCATGAGTGTCTCTCTCGAAACCATCTCCAATCTGGCCAAACGGCGCGGGTTCGTGTTCCCCTCGTCGGAGATCTACGGCGGCATCCGCTCCGCCTATGACTACGGACCGCTCGGAGCCCAGCTCCTCAAGAACGTTAAGGACCAGTGGTGGCGGTCGATGGTCCAGACCCGCGGCGACGTGGTCGGGATCGACTCGGCCATCATCCAGCACCGCACGGTGTGGAAGGCCTCCGGCCACGAGGCCGTCTTCACCGATCCGCTGGTGGAGTGCCGCAACTGCAACGCCCGTCACCGCCAGGACAAGCTGGCCGACTCCGACCAGTGCCCCACCTGTGGCAAGCGCGGCACATTCACCGAGCCTCGCCATTTCAACCTCATGTTCAAGACCCACACGGGGCCGGTGGAGTCGGACGACAACATGGTCTATCTGCGGCCGGAGACGGCCCAGGGCATCTTCATCAACTACGAGAACGTCCGCCGCACCAACCGCCTCAAGCTCCCCTTCGGGATCGCCCAGTTGGGTAAGTCGTTCCGGAACGAGATCACGCCCGGACAGTTCGTCTTCCGTACCCGCGAGTTCGAACAGATGGAGATGGAGTTCTTCTGCCGGCCCGAGGAGGCCGACCGCTGGTTCGCCTACTGGCAGGAGCAGCGCTTCAACTGGTACACCGACCTGGGCATACGGGAAGAGAACCTGCGCATCCGGCCCCACGGGTCCGACGAGCTGTCCCACTACTCGGCGGGGACGATCGACATCGAATACGCCTTTCCGTGGGACTGGGACGAGCTGGAGGGGGTCGCCAACCGGACCGACTTCGACCTGCGCCAGCACTCGGAACAATCCGGGATCGATCTCCGCTACTACGACCAGGAGGCCGACGAACGGTTCTACCCGTATGTGATCGAGCCGGCGGCCGGCGCCACCCGCACCACCTTCGCCTTCCTGATCGACGCCTACCACGAGGAGGAGGTCGAGGGCGAGACCCGGGTGGTTCTCAAGCTCGATCCGAGACTCGCCCCCTACCAGGTGGCGGTGCTGCCGCTCTCGAAGAAACCCGAACTGGTTGAGCCCGCCCAGAAGCTGGCCGACTCACTCCGCAACGAGTTCATGGTCGAGTTCGACGAGACCCAGTCGATCGGCCGGCGCTATCGCCGCCAGGACGAGATCGGCACCCCGCTATGCGTCACCTTCGACTTCGATTCCCTCGAGGACAATGCCGTCACCATCCGCTACCGGGACACGATGAGCCAGGACCGGGTGTCGGTGGACCGTCTTGCGGAGGCGCTGCGTTCCGCCCTGGCGGGCTGAGCGCGAGAAGGACATGAGGAGAGCCGCCCTGATCGGGATCGCGGTCGTGGCGGCCATCGGTCTGGGAGCGTTCGCCTTCATCTGGTTCAGCGGGGGTTCCGGCCAGCCCAGCACCCAGCTGACCACTCCGCCTCTGGCCTCCGATACCACCGCGGCCGGCGCCCCTGCCCCGATCTCGGACGACGCCGTTCCCACCACGCCGGCCACCATCGGGTCCGGGTCCAGCCCTGCCCGCATCTTTGTGCTCGGCGAGGGCAGCCAGGCTCGATTCGAGCTCGACGAGGAGCTGCGGGGCAGCCCCAAGCACGTCGTGGGCACCACGCCCGAGGTGGTTGGTCAAGTGCGCTTCGACCCAACCGACCCCGCCGGAGCGGAACTCTCCGACATCGTGATCAACGCCCGCACCTTCCAGACCGATTCCTCGAATCGCGATCGTGCCATCCGCAGCGCCGTCGTGCTCGACTCCGGATCCGATGAGTTCGAACTGATCACCTTCCGCCCCGCTTCGGTTGATGGCCTGGCCGGGCCGCTGGCGGTGGGGGACACCGTCACATTCACCGTCACCGGCGAACTCAGCCTCAAGGGGGTCGCCCAGCCGACCACCTTCGATGTCGAGGCCACCTGGCTCGACGAGAACACCCTGGAGGGCACCGCCGAAGTGGTGGTGGACCGGACCGACTTCGGAATCGGCATCCCCAGCGTCGCCAGCGTGGCCAACGTCACCGAAGAGGTCCTGATCGCCCTCGACTTCGTGGCGGTAGCGGGCTAGCCGGCCATCACAGCCCGTCGAAAGGAGCGGCGAATCCGAACCGGCCTCGCATCCGGGGCCGGTAGGCCGTCAGCGTTCGGACCTGGAAATAGGCTCCCCAGGACGGGTCGGGTGCCTCGATCCCAAGGGACGAGGCGGGCACAAAGCCGAACCTGGGGTAATAGTCGAGATGGCCGACGAGGGCCACCAGGGGGTAATCGAGGGCATCGGCGGCGGCCAGGACGGCATGGAGCAGCCCCGAGCCGATGCCGACGCCCTGGCATTCGGGCAGGACTCCGATCGGGCCGAGCCCCAGGCCGACGAACCCACCCATCTCACCCTCGGTCGCCACCACGTGGCCCACCACGCTCTTTCCCAGTTCCGCCACCAGGGAAAGGGCCGGAACCCAGGCCTCATCCAGACGGAGGGCCCGTACTAGCCCCACTTCGACGGGCTCGGTACCGTCGTCGGTGGCGAAGGCGCGGCGGTGAACCGCGTCGATGGCACTGATGTCATGGCTGGCTTCTCGTCGGATCAGCACGGGCCCACTGTGGCACTCGCCGAGCGGAGACGGAGAGGAAATCCGCCCCGGCGGGACAGTGGCCAGGGTCCTTATCATCCAGGACGTGGCTTACTCCCGCGAGGATATCGACAGGGTCCGCCAGGCCACCAACCTGGTGGAATTGGTGGGTGCCGTCACGAAGGTGAAGCGATCGGGCCGCTCACACATGGCGATCTGCCCGTTCCACCAGGAGAAGTCGCCCTCGATGTCGATCGACCCGGGACGGGGCCTCTATCACTGCTTCGGATGCCAGAAGGGCGGCGACGTCTTCACGTTTCTGGAGGAGACCCAGGGCCTCGACTTCAACGAGGCGGTAGAGGAACTGGCCCGCCGGGCCGGTATCCACCTGGAGTCCGACCCCGAGGCGGGTCGGCGGCGGGGGCGGCGCAACGCCCTCCACGAGGCGGTACGCCGGGCGATCGAGGTCTATCACGAGCGGCTCAAGACCGGCCCCGACGCCGGGCAGGCCCGGGCGTACCTTCGTAGCCGCGGCTACGACGGCGACGTGGTCGACGAGTACCGGATCGGGTTCGCCCCCGACGAGTGGGAGGTGCTGGTCAAGGAACTGCGGGCGGGCGGAATCGGCGAGCAGACGATGATCGACGCCGGCCTGGCCCGGCGGGGGAGAGGCGGCCGGGTCTATGACTACTTCCGGGGACGGGTGATGTTTCCCATCCACGACCTGCGGGGCGATCCGGTCGGGTTCGGCGGCCGGATCCTGAGCGGCGACGGGGCCAAGTACGTCAACTCCCCGGACTCGTCGATCTACAACAAGTCGCGCCTTCTCTACGGCCTTGATCGCGCCCGTGCCGCCATCACCCAGTCCGGCCGGTCGGTGGTGGTGGAGGGCTACACCGACGTAATCGGCCTGCACCAGGCGGGGATCCCCGAGGCGGTGGCCACCTGTGGCACCGCGCTCACCGACGAGCATTTCGACCTGCTGCGGCGCTTCTCGGAGCGGGTGGTGCTGGCGTTCGACGCCGACGAGGCGGGTGCCGAGGCAGCCCGACGCACCTCCGAGCTCGAAGCGCCGGTCCGGCTCGATCTGGACATGCGGGTGGCGGTGATGCCCGACGGCGGGGACCCGGCCGACATCGTCCAGGCTGGTCGGGTGGAAGAGTTACGCCAGG
>DATHVR010000193.1:0-9903 GCA_035461175.1 Acidimicrobiia bacterium
CAGGGGGGGTCGTCCCCCCTTGAATATCACCGCAGGGGTTACAAGGGGGGCCGTCACCCCTTGAATATCCGGCCTCCGACGACAGACGACCCCCCGCGAAAGACAGGCTGACGGATGGCCCCGACCACCCCGACGACCCAACGAGCAGCCGCGGGGGGTTACAGGGGGGTCGTCCCCCCTTGAATATCACCGCGGGGGTTACAGGGGGGTCGTCCCCCCCTTGAATATCACCGCGGGGGTTACAGGGGGTCGCCCCCCTTGATTTTGGGGTATCTTCGGGTGCATGGAGGCTGTTGAGACCTCAAGCCGCTCTATGCGATGCTGGCGTCGGCCGCCGAAGGGGTCCCGCCGAGAGTGCGGACCTGGACGGGCGAGGAATGGGGACCCGACTCCTCGCCCGCGACACTGGTGCTGCGTCATCCGGGCGCGTTCCGGGCGCTTCTTATCCCTCCCACCGATCTCACCGCCGCCGAGGCCTACATCTACGACGACGTCGATCTGGAGGGAGACCTGGTCGCGACGCTGAACTGGGCCGCCGGGCTGGAATCGATGGGTGCCGTCGACCGTTTACGCATCCTTGGACTGGCTCGCCGGCTGCCGGACGGGTTGCGCCGGCACGAGCGGGGCCGACCGCGCCTGTGGGGGCGCCTCCATTCGCTGCGTCGTGACCGCCGGGCGGTCACCCATCACTACGACACCGGCAACGAGTTCTTCTCCTTGTTCCTGGATCCGCGGATGTCTATTCGTGTGCCTACTTCCTCGACCCCTCCGAATCTCTCGAGGTCGCCCAGGAACGCAAGCTCGATCTCATCTGCCGCAAACTCGGACTGGAAGAAGGCATGCGCTTCCTCGACGTTGGCTGTGGATGGGGCGCTTTGGTGGTCCATGCCGCCCGCCACTACGGCGTGGACGCGACCGGAGTCACGCTGAGCGGTGAGCAAGCCGATTGGGCCCGCAAGCTCGCCGCCGAGCACGGCGTCACCGAACGGGTCAACATCATCCACGACGACTACCGGCGATTGTCCGGCGAATTCGATGCCATCGCCTCGGTGGGAATGGTGGAACACGTCGGTCTGCGCAAGCTCGGCAAATATTTCCGACACCTGCGCTCCCTGCTGGCTCCCAACGGTCAGATCCTCAACCACGGCATCGTCACCCGAGCCCGTCAACCGGCCCGTGGCACGTCGTTCGTCCGTACCTACGTCCCGACGGACAGCTGCACAAGGTGGAAGACGCCATCGCCGCCGCTGAGGACGCCGGCCTCGAGCTACGAGACGTCGAAGCCCTCCGCCCCAACTACTCCCGCACCCTGCGGCACTGGGTCGCCAACCTCGAGGTCAACGCGGAGGGAGCGCGGGCTCTGGTCGGGGAACGGACCTACCGGATCTGGCAGCTGTACATGGCCGGCTCGGCGGTGGCCTTCGAGACCGGCCACATCGCCGTCGACCAAATCCTGCTGGCCGACCCGGACCGTCCCTGGGAACACGGCCGGAAGCGTCTTCTCGCCGTCGACGACTGATCGCACCGGCCCATCGGCTCTGGCCTCCCGCCGCTCACCGGGTCGCCACCACCGCCATCCGGAGGTCGTCGATGGTGGGTGACTCCCCACCGGCACCGAAGAAACGGCGGGCGCCGAACCCGGCATCCGCCAGCCAGGCGTCCAGCTCGGGAATGGTGGGCAGGCGGACACTGTGCACGGAATGCCGCACGTCGCCGTCCCTGTACACCACTCGCTCGGTGATGGCCCGACCGCTGGCGGGGTCGAAACGGGAGGTGTCGATCATCACGTTCTCGCCGCGGAACACCGAGGACGAGAACGGAGCCGGGGTGAAGCGGCGGACGAACCCGTCGTGATGCATCATCTCGATTCCGAGCCTCCCGCCCGGACGCAACACCCGGGCGAACTCACGCAGCACCGCCCGGTTGCCGGCATCGTCGAAGTAGCCGAACGAGGTGAACCAGCACACGACGGCATCGAAGGGGCCGTCCACCACCAGCTGCTCCATCTCCCCCACGTGATATTCCACCTCGACCCCCATCTGCTCGGCATCACGGCGGGCCCGGTTGATGAAGTCGCTCATGGCGTCGATGCCCGTCACCTGGAGCCCCCGGAGAGCCAGGAGGTTGGCGATTCGGCCATGGCCACAAGGGACATCCAGCACCCGTTCCCCCGGCTCGAGTTCCATCACCTCCATGATCCGCTCGACATCGGACCGCGTCCTCTCCTCATCGAGCATCGGGGCGTAGAAGTAGAGATAGTCGTCGCCGAAGGTGCCTTCGATGTCGAACAACCGCATGGTGCCGACCCTACCTTCCGCCTCCTGGCTGCGAGACCCGAGATCGATAGCCGGCGAAGTCGTCTGCGAACCCGGCCGCCTCCGCCGCCGCCAGGATGAGCCGGGCCTCTTCCTCGAGATCGATCGTCACCGCGGCGGCCGCGCTCACCTGGCGCTTGGTGGACCGTAGGGCAGCGGCGGGAGCCTGCAGGAGGTGCTGGATCAGATCCTCGGCCTCCCCATCCCGCTCGGGACCGATCCGATGGAGGAAGCCGTGCCGTGCCGCCTCGTTCGCTCCCATGTCACGACCGGTCATGACCAGATCCCGGGTGAGCGACGGCCCCAGTTCAGAGACCAGCAGCGGTACCGCCCCCCAGCCGAGCGGCAACCCCATGCCCACCTCGGGGATCCGGAAGCGGGTCGAGGAGTCCCCGGCCCGGAGGTCGCAGGCGGCGGCCAGCACCATTCCTCCTCCCACCACCCACCCGGAGAGACGGGCGATCGTGATCGCCTCCAGCCGGCGCAAGGCCTCGACCGCCTCGGCGCCGAGTCGAGCCGCCCGGGTATCGCCGGCGGCGATCTCGTCGAGGTCGAAGCCGACCGAGAAGTCGTCGCCCTCCCCTCCCAGCACCACCAGGTCGACGGAGCTGGAGGCGATTTCTCCGATCGCCTCCACCAGCCCGCTCAACATTCCGGAGGTGAGGGCGTTGCGACGCTCGGGCCGAGCCAGGGTGAGACGGGCGCAGCGGTTCTCGAAGCCCAGGGTGAGGCTCTCCATGCCCCGACGCTAGCGCCCGCGTCTTACCGGATAGAAGGCCGACATCCCCCGAGCGATCGGAAGCGGGAAGTCGGAAGTCGGACCTTTCGCAACAGAATTGCGCGCCATGGCGCAATTCTGTCGCGAAAATCCTCGGTTGCCCTCGCCCGACTACCAGTATTAGTCTGTAGCCTATGGTTATTAGGACATCCACTGCACTGACGTTCGACGATCTCGGTGGGACGGGGCCCCCGCTGATATTGCTTCCCGGGGCCGGCGACACCCGCCAGGGTCACGCATCGCTGGCGGATGCACTCCGGTCGGTCGGAAAGCGCGTGGTCGACGCCGACCTCCCCGGCCACGGCGGGTCACCGACCGCCCCTTCCTACGGAGTGAACCAGACTGCCGAAGCCCTAATCCACCTGGTCGACGAGCTTGGGGCGGGCCCGGCTGTGGTGGTGGCGACCTCGTTCTCCCCGGCGGCTGCAGTGGTGGCGGCCAATCGACGCCCGGAGTCGTTCCGGGGACTGGTGGCGATCAGCCCGCATATGGAGGCTGAGCCCGGCCTGGCCGGGGCCGTGCAGCGCCTGGCCATTCTCACCCTCCTGCGGGGGCCGTGGGCGGGAGCACTGTGGGGCCGTCTGTATGGGAACTGGTACAAGTCCCGACGCCCTCCCGGCCTCGATGCCCACATCCTCGAACTCCAGGCGATGCTGTCCGATCCCGAAAGGAGGCGGGCGGTGCGCGACACGCTGGTGGCGGACCGGGAAGGAGTGACGGGGGCCCTCGGTGCGATCACCCTCCCCACCCTGTTCGTGTTCGGAAGTGACGACGACCACTTTCCCGATCCGGCGGCCGAAGCGGCCGACCTGGCGGCCCGCACGGGCGGCGAGAGCCTGCTCGTGCCCGGCGCCGGGCATTACCCCCACATCGAGTATCCGGAGGTCGTGGCCGAGCGCCTCCTCACCTTCTTGAACGGACTCGGCTGATGGCCCGGGGTGGGCTCTCGACCGAGGCCGTGACGGCGGCTGGCGCCGCTCTCGTGGACCGCGAAGGGATCGAGGCCCTGTCGATGTCCCGGCTGGCGGGCGATCTGGGAGTCCGCCCACCCTCGCTCTACAACCACGTCGACGGCCTGGAGCCGCTGGTGCGGCTCGTGGCCCTCGCCGCTCTGGCCGATCTGGCCGAACCGTGCCGGGAAGCCCTGATGAACCGGACCGGTGGCGAGGCCGTGCACGCCTTCGCCGCCGCTTATCGGGCCTGGGCGATGGCCCATCCCGGGACATATCCGCTCACGCAGGTGGCGCGTCCCGGCGACGTCGAGTGGGAGGCGGCCGCCGATCGCTTGCTCCAGCCGCTCCTCGAGGTGCTGGGCTCGCCGGACGACCCGGAGGAGTCGATCCATGCCGTCCGCGCCCTGCGCTCGGCCGTCCACGGCTTCGTGGCCCTGGAGCTGACGGGAGGATTCGGCCTCGAGGTCCCGACCGACACCAGCTTCGCCCGGATGGTCGAGACGGTGCTGACGGGGCTCAGAACCTTCGTTTGAGACCTCACCCGGCGGGTAGATAGCGGCCCAGTCGCCTACGAAGGAGGGAACTCGTGAAAAAGCGACTAATCACCGCCGGCCTGGCCGGCATTCTCAGCCTGGCCCTGGTCGGGTGCGACGATCCGGACGACGGCATCGACGGCGACCTCGGTAATGGGGACACGATGATCACCCAGACCACCTTGATGCCTCCCGCCACCGTCCCGCCCACCACCGGCACCGGCTGATCGCAACAAGAGGAGGGGGCTTCGGCCCCCTCCTCTCCCATGGTTCAAGCCTCAACCGGCCCGCGACGGGCCACGACGAGCAACGAGGCGTCGTCGCGGGTGATCCCCCCCGCCAATCCCACCGCCTCGTCCAGACACCAGTCGGCCACCTGCTCCGCCCCCGGATAGGGACAGCGCTCCAGGATGGCGGCCAGATCGTCGACGGTGGCGATATCGATTATCTCCGGTTCGGTCGGATCGGCCAGACCATCGGAGTAGAAGACGACGACGTCGCCCAGCGAGAGAACCAGGTCTCGTTCCTCCCACGCTGGACCCGAATCCCGCATCATCACCGGACCCGTCGGCGGGTAGCGATGCACCCCCGATGAGGTGCGGTGGAGAACTGGAGGACCACCACCTCCGGCAAGACTCACCGAACCCTCGACGCCATCGATCACGGCCACGGCCACACTTGCCATCATCTGGGGCTCGTCCAGCACCCAGCAGGCCTGGGCCAGGGCTTCGGCCGGAGACCCGCCCGCCCGCAGCGAATGCTGGATCACGTCCCCCAGCCGGGATGCGGCCAGGGCGGGCCGAGCCCCGTGGCCGACGATGTCGATCAGGATGGCGGCCAGGCGAGCCTCGTCCAGGGCGGTGGTGATGACCGAATCGCCCGCCAGCCACCCTTCGGCGGGCCGAAAGCGGATCGCAACTTCGAGGCCCTCCACCTTGTCCTGGCTGCCGGACAGCCGGCTGAGGAGACCGTCGACGATGGCCGCGTCCCGGTTCACGGCCGTGGCCGCCCGCTCTGCCACATCCTCCGCCAGTTGCCTGCTGTAGGCGGATCGCGACACGGCCGAGGCGGTGGCGAAGAGGGCCACCAGCAGGAGCACACTCATCAGAACGGCGACGTAGGCGAACCAGCGCGGCTGGGTCGAGGGGGTGCTGAACACCGCCACATAAGCCACCGCCAGCGGCGGGCCGGCCAGCGCCACCGGCAGTAGCCGGCGCAGAACGATGCCGCCCGCCCAGGGGCTGATGACCGGGGCCATGAGACCGAGGGAGGGACGGGCCGCCAGCACCGCCGTGGCCAGGAGGATGGTGAGCAGGGCGGCGCTGATGGGCATCCGCCCCGAACCAAAGGGAAATCCTCTCAGTCCCTCCTCGCCGTAGATGGAGGCGACCACGACGGTGGAGGCGACCACCCCCGCCGCCGCCGTCACGGCCTGGCCGACGATGTGGGCGACGGACCGGCGCGAGGCGAGAGCCAGAATCCCCGTACCCAGTCCCACCAGCACCATCCCCACGTTGGCGGCGGGTCGGGCCGGTTGCTCGCCGCCGATGATGTCCTCGGGTCCCAGTGAGTTGAGCAGCCAGAGCGGGAAGGTGGCGTCGACTACGTTGGCGACGATCACCCAGATTCCCCCGGCGACGACCGACCAGGCGGCCACCAGTCCGAGCCGGCGCGCCAGCAGACTGGAACGTATGAGAGCCGCCAGAACTGCGATCCCTCCCAGGGCGAAGAAGATGGCGGACGCCGGCTGCATCGGGCGGACCTGGACCCGGGGGATCCACTGGGCCAGGATCGGTATGCGCAGGATCCTTCCCATCAGCGCCAGGCCGCCACCGAGGATCACCAGCCACGCCGCCGTCCGGCCCAGAGCCCTGATCCGGCGTCGCCAGCGCGGGTCGACGTCTCCGTAAAGACGGCGCGGCGAAGACTCCTGACTCATCCGATCACCTCGGATCTGCATCCCCGTCACCGTACTCCGGCCGCCTCGATCGGATAAACGGGGTTAGGAGTCTCGGCCCGATGGGTAGTGCAGTGTTGCAATGGATACGAAACGACTGACGATCCCGGTATCTCCGGGGGCCCCGCACCAGGCCCGGAGCGCCGTGGCCGAGACTCTCGGCCCCCGGCACCCACGCCTGGAGGCGGTGCTGCTCGCCACCAGCGAAATCGTATCCAACGCCGTCCAGCACGGAAATCTCGGCCCCGAAGATTCCATCTGCCTGGAGATCGATCGACCCGACGACCGGGTCCGGGTGACGGTCACCCACCCCGGTGTGGCCGTCACATCCACCCGCCGCACCGCTCCTGGTCCGGGTGGATGGGGCCTCAAAATCGTCGATTCCCTCGCCGGGGACTGGGGCATTCGCCACGGTCGGGAGGGTGTCTGCGCCTGGTTCGAAATCCAGGCGGCGGCATGAGAGTATTCTCTATGCCACTCCCCCTACCCGCATCGAGGAATAGTGACCACCGGTCCCAAGTACCGCATTCAGGAGAATCCATCTGATTCGAGCCGGATCATCACGGTCTCCGGCGAGATCGACCTCGCCTCCGCCCCCAAACTGGAGGAGGCGCTCGTTACCGAACCCGATCAAAGGGTGATCGTCGACCTCCTCGAGGTGGGGTTCATGGATTCGACCGGCCTGCGGTCGCTCCTTTCCGCCCGTGAGGCACTGGAGGCGGCCGGCGGGCGCCTCCTGCTCGTGTTCGAGGAGGGACCGGTGGAGAGAATCCTGGATCTCACCGGACTGGCCGACCGGTTCGAGACATTTTCCTCGCTGGAGGCGGCCACCCGGGCGGCGGGCTGATGCCCGCCCTGACCACAAGAATCGAGCTCACACCCTCCGAGATCGCGCCCTATCTGGCCCGGCGAGTGGTGGGGGCCCTGATCGACCGGGGACCGGCGATCAAACAGATCGACGCCGCCCTCCTCGCCTCGGAGCTGGTCACGGCCGCCTCCGCGGGCGACTCGCCCATCATCCTGTCGATACGGGCCTCGGCGGGAGTGGCCCGGGTCGAGGTGTCATCCCATGAAAGCCTGCTGGTCGACGACCTGGTCAGTTCCCTCCTCGAACGCCTGGCCGACCGCTACGAGGCAGGCCCCCCTGCCTGGTTTGAACTCGACCTCATACGCCGGGTTCGCCTCGACGACCTCAACGAGGAGGATCTGTGGGAGCGAGTCGCCGGCGACCGCGCCGCCCGCGACGAGATCTTCTCCCGCTATGAGGGGTTCGCCGGCGCCATCGCCCGCCGCTACCGACGCGGCAGCGAGCGGGCCGACGTCGACCAGGTCGCCTTCATGGCACTGGTCGGGGCCATCGACCGCTTCGACCCCGCCCGTGGCGTCAAGTTCTCGACCTTCGCCGGGAAGACGATCAGCGGGGAGTTGAAGAAGTATCTGCGCGACACCGCCTGGGCGATCAAGGTTCCCCGCAGCCTGAAGGAATCGGTGCTGTTCGTGACCAAGGAGCGCAACCGGCTCAACCAGGAACTGGGCCGCAAACCCACCACGGCCGAGATCGCGGCGGTGACCGGGCTCTCGGACGACGAGGTGGAGGAGGCCATCGAGGCCGGCCAGGCATTCGGCGCCACCTCCCTCGACGCCCCCATCGGCGAGGATTCCGGGGCCACGATCATGGACATGCTCAGCGACGACTCCGCCGCCCTCGTCGACGCCGAGCGGTGGTGGATGATTGAGCCCCTCCTGGCCGAACTATCCGAACGCGACCAGCAGGTCCTGCACATGAGATTCTTCGAGGACATGAGCCAATCCGAGATCGCCGACGTCATCGGCGTGTCCCAGATGCAGGTGTCGCGCATCCTGTCGGGGATTTTCGAACGCATCAAGACCGAGGTCGAGGCGAGCTGACCGTCGCTCCCCCTCCCCCGCCGGGCGCCGTGGCCCCCGGCGGCGGGAAGGACTCCAACCCTTGGTACCCGGCCGTGTCGATGCCAAACCTCTGTTTCGACCGACGTGACCCGGGTAGGACTGGTGGTGTCCCTATTCGGAAAGCAGGCAATGCCCACCTACACCGTCCCCGGTATGACCAAGAAGGACGCCACGTCCGTCATCAAAACCCTCTCGGACCGCCTGGCGTCCCTGATCGATCTCAGCCTCACGCTCAAGCACGTTCACTGGAACGTGGTGGGCGAAGGATTCATCGCCGTCCACAAGATGCTCGACCCCCAGGTCGAGGCGGTCCGCAGCATGGTGGATGAGACCGCCGAGCGAATCGCCACCCTCGGCGGTGTCCCCAAGGGCACCCCCGGGTCTGTCGTCGAGACCCGCAGCTGGGACGACTACTCGCTCGACCGGGCCACGGTGGTTACACACCTCCACCAGGTCGAAGCCGTCTACTCGGGGGTCATCGAGGATCATCGCAAGGCCCAGGACTCGATCGGCGACACCGACCCCGTGAGCGAGGACATGCTCATCGGCCAGCTCGCCAAACTCGAGCAGTATCAGTGGTTCGTCCGCGCCCACCTCGAGAACGCCGAGGGCGAAATCGAGAGCTGACGCTGACGAGGTTTCTGTGGGTCGTATCTGACACCTGAGGTGCCGAGAACGACCCACAGCACGAAACGCCTGCGGCCCCCTATCCCCCCGCCGGGGGCCGCAGCCACGTTCTGAGTCGCCTACGCCCGTAGGTGGATGGGCATCCTCGGCGTCGACCGGGTCACGGCTTCGGCCGGCCCGCACGCCGCTCTCCTCGCCCCCTTTTTTCCCGACCTCGCCCCCGACCCGGCCCGGGCGCGGGCCATGCCCACTGTTCGATCCAGGGCTTTCGCTACAACTCAGTGGTGCTGGCGGATGAGATCGCGGCCCGACTCGGCCGGCACCGGACCCCGTCACGGGTAGTGGACCCGGTGGGGAGGCTGGTCGGAGCCATATCCCGCTCGCCCGCCCTGATGTCCCAGAAGGGGTACCTGGTGGACGTGATCCGACCCGGACCGGCGGGATGGGAGACAGGCGGTCTCCAGCCGCTCACCGCCTTCGAGTCCGGAGTGGGAAGGGCTCGCGGCCGGTGTCGAGGCCGGACCGGACGGCATCCAGCCCGCCCTCTACGTTCGGAGGGGAACCGAAATCGAACGTCATCTTCTCCCGGCCGACCCTTTCCTCCGGTTCGAAGGACCCGAGGTGCAAGGGCAGGTTCGGGCACTACTGGCACGGGAGGTGGCGGCATCAGCCCCATCGAGTCGCTCGCGGGGGGAATCCTGAGCCTGGCCTTTGGTGCCCTGCTCGGCTCGACGATCGCCGCCGCCGCCCCGGAGATGTCGGTAACACCGATCCTCGCCCCGGCGGGCGCACTGGTCGGGGCGATGCTGGC
>DATHVR010000194.1:0-4333 GCA_035461175.1 Acidimicrobiia bacterium
CACCCACCCCTCATCACCCGGCACCCGCCAGCAAACCGGCACGCAAGCTCCCAGACCACGCCCCGGCGCGGATAGGTCGGACGACCCCGTTGGGGGTCCTTCCAATGATGGGATTCGCCTGCGAGCATGAAGGCGGGACCGAGCAATGGGCTGAGGCTGCCGATGAATCTGATCGAAATCAGGGCCGGGGAGACCCAATCATCCGTCGCGCCCTTGGAAGATCGATGATCGTCACCATCACCGTCGCCACCGAAGATGGACCCATGTCCTATACCGGACATGTGGTGTGCCGCGGCCCCGGCACGGTGGACATGCTGCTGACCGAGCCGTTCTCGGTGGCCGGCCGCAGCGTCCAGTTCCCCGTCGATACGATCCTCGGTGAGGAGACTCGAACCGCCGTCAACGGGTCGGAGCGATCCGTTCCGGCCTCCTGAGCCGTGGCCACTTTCGACTGGGACCGCTTCGAGGGCGTACTGTTCGACCTCGACGGGGTCCTGACCCCCACCGCCCGGGTCCACGCCTCGGCCTGGAAGCGCACCTTCGACGCCGTCCTCGAGGACCTGACCGGACCTGACTTCCAGCCCTTCGATGCCGACGAGGAATACCGCCGCTACGTCGACGGCCGCCCCCGCTATGACGGGGTGGCGACCTTCCTCGAGTCGCGCAATATCCATCTTCCCCGCGGCGACCGTTCGGACCCGCCCGGCTACGACACCGTGTGTGCGATCGGCAATCTGAAGAACACACTCATCACCCGGGTGATAGCGGAAGAGGGGGTGGAGGCTTATCCCGGTTCGCTGGCGCTCCTCGACCATCTCGAGTCGCTTGCCGGTATGCGGTTGGCGGTGGTGTCGGCCTCGGCCAACGCCCTGGCGGTGCTGGAGGCCGCCGCAATGCGCGCTCGCTTCCCGGTCATAGTCGACGGGGTGGTGGCCCGCGAGCTCGGATTGGCGGGAAAGCCCGAACCGGATCCGTTCCTGGAGGCGGCCCGCCGCCTGGGTGTCGATCCGGCCAACGCCGTGGTACTCGAGGACGCGGTGGCGGGCGTAGAGGCCGGTGTCGCCGGCGGCTTCGGGGCGGTGATAGGGGTGGACCGCCATTCCGACCCGGGACCGCTGTGGGAGGCGGGTGCCGACGTGGTCGTGGAGGACCTGGCCGAGTTGCTGCCATGAGGAGGTACAGCGGACCCATCGTCTCCGAACTCCCCCACGACCTCTACCCGATCGACCGCTGGTCGATCATCGAAACCGCCTTCACCCCCACCCTCAATGCCCTCCTCGAGACCGTGTTCGCGCTGGGCAATGGCCGGATCGGGGTGCGGGGCTCCTTCCACCAGGGCGAACCGGCCCACGACCCCGGAGTGCTGATCAACGGGCTCTTCGAGTCGTGGCCGATCGAGTACCCCGAATCCGCTTACGGCTTCCCCACCACCGGCCAGTCGATCGTCTACGTCCCCGACCCGACCCCGGCCCGGGTGGCGATCAACGGCGAGATGATCGATTACGAGAGCACACCGATCTCGGCCTGGCATCGCGTGCTCGACTTCAAGCAGGGAACGCTGACCCATCGCTATCGGGGCCGAACCCGGGGCGGGATCGGGTTCGAGATCATCGCAAGGCGTCTCGTCTCACTGGCCCAGCCCGACCTGGTGGCATGCCGGTTGTCGATCGGCCTCGACTCCCCCGCCACCGTCGTCATCTCCTCGGAACTGATCAACCGCCAGGACACCGACTACCTCGAGCCGGCCGCCGCCGAGTACGACCCCCGGCGGGCCAAGAACTTCGGGCGCCGGGTGTTCGAACCGACCGGAATGCGCCTCGACGGAGAGACCATCTCGCTCGGTTACGAGACGGTGCAGTCGCGACGCCACCTGGCGGTCTCGATGACCCATCGCCTCGACCACGAGGCCGAAATCGCTATCACCGAGCATCCCGACCACCCATCAACCACCTTCACCCTCCAACTCGACGGCGGCAATCCGGTGGTGCTGGACAAGTTCACCGTCTTCGAGGTCGGGTCCGACCGCAGCATTGACCACACCGAGGACGCCGCCGGCCTGGCCGCCTCGGCCGGGTTCGAGGCGGCTGCCACGGCCCATGCCGGCGCATGGGAGCGATTCTGGGACGAGGCCGACATCCACATCGGCACCGACAAGGCCGTGCAACAGGCAGTCAGGTGGATCCTCTTCCAGCTCAACCAGGCTTCTGCGCACTTCAACGGCACCGGCATCGCCGCCAAGGGCGTTACCGGCCAGGCCTACGGGGGCCACTACTTCTGGGACACCGAGATATTCGTCCTGCCCTTCCTGCTCTACACCAGCCCCCAGTTGGCGGCGAAACTGCTCCACTTCCGCTATCGGATGCTCGACCAGGCACGCGACCGGGCCCGGGAACTCTCGCTGCGGGGGGCGCTGTTCCCGTGGCGCACCATCGACGGACACGAAGCCAGCACCTACTACGCCGCCGGGACCGCCCAATATCACATCAACGCCGACATCGCCTATGCCCTCCGCAAGTACGTCGAGGTGACCGGGGACGAGGAACTGCTCTGGGAGATCGGGGTGGAAATCCTCGTCGAGACGGCTCGCATGTGGTCGGATCTGGGGTTCCACCGCGACGGCGCCTTCCACATCTACGGCGTCACCGGCCCCGATGAATACACCGCCCTGGTGGACGACAACGCCTACACGAACCTGATGGCGCAGATGAACCTGCGCTACGCCGTGGCCTGCACCCAGCGCATGCGACTGGAGCGGGCCGACCGCTGGCTGGAGTTGCGCGAGCGGCTGGGGCTGCTCGACACGGAACTGGAAGAGTGGCGCCGGGCGGCCGAGGAGATGTACATCCCTTATGACTACGGGCTCGGCATCACCAAGCAGGACGAGAGCTTCCTGGCCAAGGAACGCTGGGACTTCGACGGTGTCGGCCCCGAACGTCATCCCTTACTCCTCCACTTCCATCCACTGGTGATCTACCGGTACCAGGTGCTCAAGCAGGCCGACGTCGTCATGGCGATGTTCCTGCTCGGGGACCAGTTCAGTCCCGAGCTCAAACGGGCCAACTTCGCCTACTACGACCCCCTGACCACCGGCGACTCGTCGCTGTCGGCCTGCGTCCAGGCGATCGTGGCGGCCGAGGTGGGCGAGTCGGACCTGGCCATGGAGTACTTCCGGACCGCCCTGTTCACCGACCTCGCCGACCTGCATCAGAACACCACCGATGGCGTGCACCTCGCCTCGGCCGGAGGGGTGTGGATGGCCCTGATCTACGGCATGGCGGGCATGCGCGACACCGGCGGGGACATCACCTTCGATCCCCGTCTACCCCATGAGTGGCGGGCAATCCACTTCCGGCTCCTGGTGCGGGGCTCCCGCATCGAGGTGGACCTCGACCACCGGCGCATCGCTCTCACCTCCAATCATCCAATCGAGGTGGGAGTGCGCGGAGTGCGGGTGAAGGTGACCGAGGATGGGGTCGAAGTCCCGCTCTGAGAGGCTCAGGTAGCTCGCACGTAGCGAAGGAACAGCATCGACTCCCCTGCCAGTACCCGCTGGCGCCGGAACCGATTCTCCACCGTCAGGGGATGGTCGCTGACCCGGGAGGAACTTCCCGCCACCATCAGGGGCGACACGGTCAGATTGATCTCGTCGACGGCGTCCACCGCCACCAGCTGTCCGTTGAGGGTGGGCCCTCCCTCCCCCAGGATCACCTCGTGGCCCCGGTCGTGCAGGAGGCCCCGGATGGCGGCCGGGTCGGCCCCCCGCTCCCCCGCCACGACGATCTGGGCCCGGTCCGAGAGGGCCTCGACTCGTTCGGGCGGGGCATCGGCACCGGTGATGATCAGGGGCCGCAGATCGGGATTCGAGAACACGCGGGCCTGCCGGTCGAGGTCGAGTCGCCGGCTGACGATCGCCAGCGCCGGCACAGGCTCCAGACCGACGGCGCGCCGGGCCGCCCTGGTGTCGTCGTCGAGGCGGACCGGGCCGTAGTCCTCGGCCCGCACCGTCTCCGCTCCGACCAACACCACGTCACAGGCGGCTCGCAGTGCGTGGAACAGCGCCTGGTCGTCCTGGTCGGCGAGGGCGGTGGTGCCTCCCCGCAGGGCGGTGGCACCGTCGAGAGAGGCGACCATGTTGAGCATCAGCCGGGGACCACCCCGATGCTCGGTGAGCGCTAGGTCGACCAGATCGTCGACGGGTGCCCCGTCGACCAGTTGTCGGATCACGCCCGCAGGCTACCGGACCGAACGAAACTGTTTTCGCGACAGAATTGCGCGTGATAGCGCGCTTGGATTCAGGCGGTGCCCGCGACGAGTGTGTTGAATCGTTCGGCTG
>DATHVR010000195.1:0-5968 GCA_035461175.1 Acidimicrobiia bacterium
GGCCCGGGCGATGGCCGCCGCCGGCGTCGCGGTTGAGGTCTTCACCCGGCGCGACGACCCCGAGCTTCCCGACCGCGTCACCGTCGTTCCCGGCTATTCCGTTCACCACATCGATGCGGGGCCCGCCCGCCACGTTTCCACCGGACGCCTCGTCCCCCATGTACGCCGCTTTGCCGAAGGAGTGCTGGGGGCCCTGGCCTCGCTCCCGCCCGTCGACGTCGTCCACACCCACTACTGGCTGTCGGGGTGGGCCGGGTTGTTGGTCAAGCAGGCGCTCGAGGTGCCGATGGCCAACTCCTTCCACACCCTCGGGAGGATCAAGGATCTCACCAAGCGTCATGACGATCCTCCCGAGTCCCTGCTCCGCATCGCGGCCGAGGAGGAGGTGATTGCCGGCTCCGACTGCGTCGTGGCCTCAACCCCCATCGAGGCCGACGATCTGCTCGCCCACTACGGTGCCCGCCCCGAGGCGCTGTGCGTCTCGCCCCCCGGGGTGGACCACCTTCGTTTCCGTCCCGGATCGCAGGAGGCGGCCCGCCGTTCCCTGGGGCTGGGACCGGGGCCGGTGGTCGCCTTCGTGGGTCGGGTTCAGGCGCTGAAAGGCGTCGACGTCGCCCTCGCCGCTTTCGACCGGGTGGCGGCCCAGCTCCCGGATGCCACCCTGGTGGTAGTGGGAGGGCCTTCGGGCCCCCGCGGTCAACGAGAGATGCGGTCGATCCGGTCCCGGGCCACCCGCAGTCACGGCCGGGTCATCTTCTCCGAGCCCCTGCCACACCGGACCCTGGTCGACGTCTACCGGGCGGCCGACGTTCTCCATGTTCCCAGCCGCAGCGAGTCGTTCGGGCTCGTCGCCGTCGAGGCCCAGGCCTGCGGCACCCCGGTGGTGGCGACGCGGGTCGGCGGCCTGCTCTTCGCCGTCGATGACGACTCCTCCGGTCTCCTGGTCGAGGGCTGGGACCCCGACGATCATGCCCGGGCGTTGCTCTCGATCCTCGGCGACCCCGAGCGTCAGGAACTGATGTCGAAGCGGGCGGTGGAGTGGTCGGAGCGCTTCTCGTGGCGCAACACAGCCGGTCGGTTCATCGAACTGTACGAGGGGGTCGTGGCCGCCAGTGCCCGCTAGCACCGCGCTCGAGGCCGCCATCCGACGGTGGCTGGACGATCCCGAGAGCGACGTCGTGTATGCCGAGCAGGTGGAAGGCCGCTGGGCGGTGCGGATGCGTCAGACCGTTCGCGATGCCACCACGGTGTGGTGGGAGGTGGGCAACTACACCATCTCCGCCGAAGCCTATGTGCTGCCCGGTCCGGCCGCCGACCCCAACGCCTACCGGCTGGTGCTGGCCAGAAACCACGGCGTCTGGCGGGCCCACTTCGCTCTCGATCACGAGGGGGCCTTCGTCATCCGGGGCCGGGTGCGGGCCGGTGCCTCCTTCGAGGAACTCGACATGCTCCTGGGAGAGGTCTACGCCCTGGTCGAGTCCACCTTCCGGCCGCTGGTGCGCTTGGCCTTTCCAGCCCGCGAAAAGACCTTCTAGAAACTTCTCGACACCCCCCTGTGGACAAACCCTGTGGAAACCTGTGGAGAGTGGGGAAAACCCTGGAGTCAACGCTAGATAACGCTAGAGGACATTGTACGATGGACAGCGTGGGGCGGATATCGTCCCGGTTGACGGGCTAAGCACGGCTTCGTAAGTTCCGTTCCACAGCGCCCGTGGAGCAGGTCGGGGAGTGGTAACCCGTTCGGGGAAGTGCGGGGCCGCTCTCAGGCAGGTTCGCCGGGCGCTGTGCTTTCTGTCGGGCGACTTCGGGGCCGGCTGCGCCTTGCTGACCCCGTAGTCTGCGCGTCTCGTGGGTTGTTCGAGGCGGAGCCTCGAACAGGCGCCGGTCGCCCCACTGCTGCCGTCTCGTCGGAGGTGTTCCAGAGGATTTCGCGTCAGAAATGTGCACTATGGCGCGCAATCCTGTCGCGAAAAGCCCGACTTCCGACTTCCGACTTCCGACTTCGGACTTCGGACTTCGGACTTCCGACTTCGGACTTCGGACTTCCGACTTCCGACCTCAGAGTCCGAACATGACCTCGCGGAGGGAGACGAAGCGGGTGTCGTAGGTATCGAGGTCGATGCGCACCGAGCCGAGGCGGAGGCCCTTCATTCCCTCGCCCACGTTGGTGAGAACCCGGACGGAGCCGTCGTCGTACTCGAGTCGGCCCAGACCCAGGCAATGGCCATGGCCGTCGTGGACGCCGACCAGGAGCTTGTCGAGGCGCTCCAGATCCAGCCCGGTGGGGAGGGTGGGGGCGAAGACGGTGGGGCGGACCCGCCAGCGCTCGAGGGGGCCGACGAAGGCCATCCGCAGTCGGTCGGCCCGGAGAGTGGCGCGCTCATCGGGGGAACGCACCGAAATCTCGGGAACCACCGGGAGCACATCGATCTCGACGGAGAAAAAGCGAGACAGCATCCCGACCAGCGGTTCCAGTTCGCTGCCGCGCTGGAGGGCGATCACCCGATCGGGACGGCACAGTTCCATCTTGTGGTACTTGAGAGTCTCTCCGGCGACACCCGAGACGGTGGCGTTGCTGTCGATGATGACGAGATCGGCTCCGGCATAGCGGGCGCTCTCCACCATCGAGGCGGTGGCGATGACCTGCTGCAGGACCAGGCGGCTGGGGCTGGTAGTGCCAACGAAATGCAGAGCGTCCGCGGATGCCATCTGCTCGAGATCATCGGGTCGGCGGATGAGGCGCATTCCCACGCAGGTGGGGGGACCGATCGAGCTGTTGTCGATATCGGCATCGACCAGGCCCACCACCTTTCCGGCCGCGGCGGCGTGGCGGGCGATGCGATGGGCCATGGTGGTCTTGCCGGTGTCCATGCCCCCGAGCAACATCAAGGTCGAGGCATCGGCCAGCTCCCGGGCCAGTTCATCATGGGAGGGTTCGGTCATCGTTGGTCAGCATAGGGAAGCGCCGAAACCATGCCCGCGGCTCGGCACTAGCGTTCGGCTCCATGAGCCTTCCCATTTCCTTCTTGTCGGATTTCGGCCACGGCGACGAGTTCGTGGGCGTGGTCCACGGAGTGCTCGCCACCCTCGCCCCGGATGCGAGGGTCATCGATGTCTCCCATTCGGTGCCCCGGGGAGACGTGCGGGCCGGTGCGCTCACGCTGACGCGATCGGTGCAGTACCTGCCGCGAGGGGTGGTACTGGCGGTGGTCGACCCCGGGGTGGGGACCGACCGTCGAGCCCTGGCGGCCGAGACCGAATGGGGCTACTTCGTCGGACCTGACAACGGACTGCTGTCGCCGGCTGTGACGATGGTGGGTGGGGCCCACCGCATCGTCTCGATCGAGAACGAGGAGGCTCGGATCCCCTCGGCAGGCGAGACCTTCCATGGCCGGGACGTGTTCGGCCCGGCGGCGGCCTTGCTCGCCTCGGGCGAGGCGTCCCTGTCGGAGCTCGGGCCTGAGCTAGCACCCGACGCGGTCAGCCCGCTGCTGCTGCCGCTGGCCGAGGCGGAGAACGGCACCGTCAAGGGCGAGGCGTGGTGGGTGGATCACTATGGCAATGTCCAGACCAATATCGGTCCCGATGATCTGGCCCAGGTAGGGATCCGGCCCGGGACGACGGTGACCGTGAAGATCGGGCCGCGCCTGCACCAGGTGCCCTGGGTGGTCTCCTATGGCGAGGTGGGTGACAACGAGCGACTCCTCCACGTCGATTCGAGCGGTCTCATGGCCCTCGCCGTCAGGGGAGGGCGAGCCGATGAGGACTTTGGCGTCACGGCGGGAACCCCGGTGTCGATGGTGGGAGCGGCTAGAGCCGAATGAGCCATACGCCGGCCGATCCGGCGTCGGGCCAGCGCAGCACCCAGATCGTCCCGGCGATGGCGATGACGGCCAGGAGGACGACGATGACAAGGGTGGTGGCAGGGCGCATCGGCCCTTCAGGTTAGGGGTCGCTGGAGCCGGGTCGTTCCCTGCGCCGGGCGGCCCTGATCGCATGTCGGAGCTGGCCGGCTTCGATTCGGCCCTCGGCCACGACATCTCCTAACGGGCCCAGCACCACGGGAATTCGCAGCGAGTAGAGCCGGATAAGTTCGTCGTCGGAGTCGAGGTCGACCACCTCGACCGAGGCTCCTGACCATCGGGCTGTTCGTCTCACCACCGGCTCTGCCTCCTCGCAGAGAGGGCACTTTCGGCGGGTGATGAATTTCAGAGGAAATCTTCTAAAGATGACTTCACCGGCTTCCGATGTAAACTGCAACGAGAGAGGAGATAGCTCCACCAGTCATACCAAGGGCACGTTCATAAGACCCTAGGTGTGATCGGATAGCCTCCCAGCCCGCCCCACGGTGGAGCACTCTCTCGCTAGACGAGGCCCCCGTCGCCCAAACGGGGGCCTCGTTGCTGTTCTGACTATGTGGGGTACCGCCCCCACACCCCCACGGCCGCTCGCCCGGCCCGTTTCTCGGCTGGGGCCATCCGCCGGCACTCATGCTCCCGCACTGTTTTTCTGGTCGGGCGACTTCGGGGCCGGCTTCGCCTTTCTGATCCCGTCTGTAACGCGTCTGCTGTCTTTTCGGGGCCGTGGCCCCGAACAGACGCCGGTCGCCCGACTGCTTCCGCACTGTTTTCTACGGGCCGACTTCGGCGCGTCTCAGGCCCGGGCAGGGTTTCACCATTGCGCCGAACAGACGCCGGTCGGCCCGGGCTGCCGCTCAGTTCGGCCGCTTCTGCGTGGGCTTTGTCCCCCACGTAGTGGGGGAAGGTCCGTCCCTGCCCGGCGGAGCGCTAGCGGAGGCGGGGAGGTAGGGGGCAATCGGTGGGAAACGGGTTTGCCCGGCCCTGCGGGCCGCCCCCTACCCGCCTGACGGCGGGTCCCTTCCCCCCTCGCTCCGCTCCGGGGGACAAAGTTCCGGGGGGCACAGGCCGCCTCGCCGGAGGTTTCCGACTTTCGACTTCCGACTTCCGAGCTGGGCTTAGCGGGAGGCTTCGGGGGCGGCGGTGGTGTCGGTGGGGGTGTCCTCCCCGTCGGTGCCCTCTCCACCTTCGGCGCCGTCTTCGCCCTCTTCGCCGCCTTCGCCTTCGACCAGGCCGCAGTCGACCAGGACCTCCTCGGCGTTGCCGCCGCCGATGCGGACGCGCTCGTAGGCGCTGACGGCGGCGATCTGTTCGGCCGAGAGTGAACTGGCGAATCCCGGCATTCCGCCGGCGATCGGCTTGCCCGAGTCGCCGTAGGTGTTGCGTCCCGCGGCGGTGAAACCGGCCGAACCCAGCTCGACCCATTCGATGTGGTCGGCGCAGGAACCGAAGGTGTTGATGACACCGCCGAGGGCGGGGAAGCTCCCCTGGCCCTGACCCTGGGGACCGTGGCAACCGGCACAGGTGGCGTAGATCTCCTGGCCGGAGGCGATGAAGTCGACCCCCCCGCCGGCGGCCCCGCGGCCCTCGAACGGGGTGCCGTCGCAGTTCTCGACGAGGCCGGTGGCCCGGTCGACCCGAAGGCCGGTGTTCAGCCCGCACTCGGTGCTCGTGCCCATTGCCAGGTAGATGAGACCGAAGGCCGGAACGATGAGCAGGAGGGCGCCGAGCCACGATGGAATCGAAAAGCCGGTCTTCTCGGTGATGCCGGCGGTGGGAACCGTGACGACCACCGGGTGCTCGAGGGCCTCTTCGGGACTCACCCTCTCCGGAGCGGGGGCGGTGGTGGCCGCGGCTGCGGCGGCGGGTTGGGCCGGGGCGGGTTGGGCCGGGGCGGGTTGGGCCGGGGCGGGGGCGGCCTCCTCGGCGGGTGCCGGGGTTTCGGCGGCGGCGGCTTCCTCGGGGGGAGCCTCGGCCTCGGGGGCGGGTTCGTCGGCTGAGGCTGCGGAGGCGACGGCTTCTCCTCCGGCCCAGGCCGAGATGACGTCTTCGTAGGACTGGCCCTGGGCGGAGGCCCAGGCGCGGGCGGAGCGTTCGACGATCGGTTCGGG
>DATHVR010000196.1:0-35656 GCA_035461175.1 Acidimicrobiia bacterium
CACAACCTCGACGATGAGGCGGCCACCCTGTTCGGCAATGTGATGCAGTGGAATCCCGAGTATCTGGCCCGCCAGGCCCCGGTCCTGCCCGCCTCCGACGACGGTCTGGCCCGCAAGGTGAAACCGCTGATCAGGGTCGCCGAGCGGGAGACGGCCGCCTACGCCATCGTTCGGGGCATCGACTACGAGGTGGAGGAGTGCCCGATGGCCGCCGGCAACACCATCAACCGCTACAAGGAATGGCTCAACCTCCTGGAAGAACAGTCTCCCGGCATGAAGGCGAACTTCCTCTCCGGGTTCTTCGAGCGGGGCCAGGCCGCCTTCGAGGGCCAGGTCGGAGAAATCGAGTTGTCGACCTGTGAGCGCTGCGGGCAGCCGACCACGGGCTCGGTCTGCGCGTTCTGTCGACTCCGCGAGCAGACGCTGGTCCGGATCTCGAGCCGGGCCGTCTCATGAGCACCTTCCAGGCGGGCGAACCCTGCCTGCTCATCGACGGCAAGGGCAGGCACTACCTCCTCAAGCTGGACCCGGCCCGTCAGTTCCAGTACCACCGGGGGGTGCTCGACCACAGCGACATCATCGGCCGCGAGGACGGATCCTGGGTCGAGGCCTCCTCGGGGGGACGGCTCCTCGCCCTTCGCCCCCGCCTGGCCGATTTCATCCTGCGCATGAAGCGGGGTGCCCAGGTGGTGTATCCCAAGGACATCGGCCCGATCCTCGTCTACGCCGATATCGCACCGGGGATGACCGTTCTCGAGGCGGGAACCGGGTCGGGGGCCCTGACCATGGCCCTGAGCCGGGCGGTGGGGAAGGAGGGAAAGGTCATCTCGGTCGAACGGCGTCAGGATCACGCCGACCACGGCCGCAAGGCGATCGAGCGTTACTTCGGAGAGATACCCGCCAATCTCGATCTACGGGTGGGCGAGGTCGAGGACGTCGTGGCCGAGATCCGTCCGGAGCGGCTCATCCTCGACTTGCCCGAACCATGGCATGCCGCCCAGGTGGCCGCCGAGCACCAGCCCCCGGGCGGTGTCCTGTGCGGCTATCTCCCCACCGTCCCCCAGGTGCAGACCCTGGTCGAAACGCTGCGCGAGTCGGGGGCCTTCGCCGAGATCGAGGTGCGGGAATTCCTCTTCCGTGACTGGAACGTCTCGGGAAGATCAGTCCGCCCGGAACACTCGATGGTGGGCCATACGGGCTTCCTGATCTTCGCCCGCCGCGTTACGCGGGTCGCGTCTGAGGGGTCGTAGGTGGTAAGTGGGAAGTGATAAGTGGTAGGTCACGAATCTCCCCGGCGGACCCCGAGGTGAAGGGGTGGTTCTGGCAGCGTCGAACCGGTAC
Source organism: Acidimicrobiia bacterium (assembly GCA_035461175.1). Lineage (GTDB taxonomy): Bacteria > Actinomycetota > Acidimicrobiia > Spongiisociales > ZC4RG35 > DATHVR01. Next base: position 1,342 of record DATHVR010000196.1, read on the forward strand.
CTACCACCTACCACGTACCACCTAAAACCGCGTAGCGGACGCTACGCGTCCAAGAAGATGCACTCGCCGGGGCATTCCTCGGCGGCTTCGATGGTCAGGTCTTCCTGACCGGCGGGGACGGTGGCCACGCCTTGCGCGCCCTGGGGGTTGCCCTTTTCCTCGGCATAGATCTTCTCGCCCTCGCGGACGTAGGCGAGGCCGTCGTCCAAGAGGATGAACACGTCGGGGGCGATCTCCTCGCACAGGCCGTCGCCGGTGCAGAGGTCCTGGTCGATCCAAACCTTCATTTTTCAGACTCCTAAGTGGGCGCCACCACGCTCGCGGCGCCGGGTTTCAGCAGTTCCCGATGCTAGCGGCGGGTCGGGTCAACCCCACCCGGGCCGATCGAATCAGCCTGCCGAACAGGTCCTGGGACAAATCGAGCGCGTCCGTATACTGCGCGGAGGCACCGGATAGGAGGAGCCCTATGAGCCGACCGAGCGAGGCGAAAGAAGTCGCAGAGCTGCGTCGGACCATCGCCGCCCTCGAACAGGAAGTGGCAGGCCTCCGACGACACCTGCGCGACAGCACCGATGTCCCGGCCGAACTGGAACGTGAACTTGCCGACGCCCTCCAGACCGTGGAGCGTCTCCGCTCCCAGAACGACAAGCTGGCGTCGGTCCTGGAGGAAGCACGGGAACAACTCAGCGTCCTCCGGGCCGAGGTGGAGAAACTGACCACCCCACCCAACAACTTCGGCACCGTCCTCCAGGTCAACGAGGACGGCACCATCGACGTGATGACCGGCAATCGCAAGCTGCGGGTGGCGGCCCAGCCCACCATCGAGGTGAAGGAGCTCTCGATCGGCCAGGAGGTCCTCTTGAACGAGAGCCTCAACATCGTCGACATCCGCGGTTACGAGCGTTCCGGCGAGGTGGTCCGGGTCCGTGAGAAGCTGGCGGATGGCCGGGTGGTCGTCATCGCCCGCGCCGACGAAGAACAGGTCCTCGAGCTGTCCGATTCTATGAAGGGCCAGAAGTTCCGGGCCGGCGACTTCGTGCGCATCGACCCCAAGTCGGGCCTCATCTACGAGAAGCTGGCCCGACCCGAGGTGGAAGAGCTGGTGCTCGAAGAGGTGCCCGATGTCACCTATGAGCAGGTGGGCGGCCTCGCCACCCAGATCGAGGAGATCCGCGACGCCGTCGAGCTTCCCTACGTCTACAAGGATTTGTTCGGCGACTACGGCCTCGTCCCCCCCAAGGGGATCCTCCTCTACGGACCCCCCGGGTGCGGCAAGACCCTGATCGCCAAGGCGGTGGCCAACAGCCTCGCCACCGCCGTGGCCGAGCGGACCGGCAACCCCGACACCCGGAGCTATTTCCTCAACGTCAAGGGCCCCGAACTTCTCAACAAGTGGGTGGGCGAGACCGAGCGCCAGATCCGGCTGATCTTCCAGCGTGCCAAGGAGAAGTCCGACGAAGGCGTGCCGGTGATCGTCTTCTTCGACGAGATGGATTCTCTCTTCCGGACCCGTGGGTCGGGGATCAGTTCCGACGTCGAATCGACCATCGTCCCCCAGCTCCTGTCGGAACTGGATGGGGTGGAGGCACTGAAGAACGTGATCGTGATCGGAGCCTCCAACCGGGAGGACCTGATCGACCCCGCCATCCTGCGCCCGGGACGCCTGGACGTGAAGATCAAGATCCACCGCCCCGATCCTGTCGCGGCCCGCCAGATCTTCCGCATCTACCTCGATCCCGCGGTCCCCCTCGACGAAGAGGAATTGCAGGCGGCCGATGGCGACATCGAGACCCTGCTCGGGAGAATGGTCGACCGCACCGTCGAGACGATGTATTCGGAGAGCGACGAGAACCGTTTCCTCGAGGTCACCTACGCCAACGGAGATCGGGAGTTGCTCTACTTCAAGGACTTCTCTTCCGGGGCGATGATCGAGAACATCGTCCGGCGGGCCAAGAAGGACGCCATCAAGCGCCAGATCGCAGGCGGCTCACGAGGTGTCAAGACCGAGGATCTGCTGGTGGCCATCAAACAGGAGTTCCGCGAGCACGAGGACCTCCCCAACACCACCAACCCGGACGACTGGGCCAAGATCTCCGGTAAGAAGGGTGAGCGGATCGTCTACGTCCGCACCCTGGTCGAGGGCGACGCCGAGAGCCGCATGATTGAGCGGGTCTCCACCGGGCAGTACCTGTGAGCCGGAGCGGCTGATGGCCCTGCGCAAGGTGGTCGGCACCGAGACCGAGTACGGGATCGCCGTGCGCTCGGACCCGGAGTTCAACCCGGCGCTGGGCTCGGCCATGGTCGTCAACTCCTATCCCGGCCCCCGGGTGCGGGTGCAGTGGTCCTATGAGGAAGAGTCTCCCGGTCGGGACGCCCGCGGCTTCGGTCACGAGGGCTACGGAATGGCCGAGCCAGAGGGGACCCTCGTCAACGCCGTGCTCGCCAACGGGGCCCGTCTCTACGTCGACCACGCCCATCCCGAATACTCGGGCCCCGAGTCGTGGGACCCGCTCCAGGCGGCTCTCTACGACAAGGCGGGGGAGGTGGTGATGCACCGGGCCGCCACCGCCGCCACCGAGCGGCTGGGCGGGACCCGTCTCGCCCTCTACAAGAACAACTCCGACCGCAAGGGCAATTCCTATGGGGCTCACGAGAACTACCTCCTCTCTCGGTCGACGCCCTTCGGGGAAGTGATCCGCTATGCCATGACCTTCCTGGTCACCCGCCAGCTCTTCACCGGAGCCGGCAAGGTCGGGTCCGAGAACGGGCGGCCCCCAACCGACTTTCAGTTGACCCAGCGGGCCGACTTCTTCGAGGAGGAAGTTGGCCTGGAGACCACGCTCAAGCGTCCGATCATCAACACCCGCGACGAGCCCCACGGCGACTCCACCAAGTACCGGCGGCTCCACGTCATCGTCGGCGACGCCAACCTCTCCGAAGTCCAGATCTTTCTGAAGCTAGGAGCCACCGCCCTCATGCTGGCCGCACTGGAGGACGGGGCGCTGCCCGATCCCCTCGATCTGGCCGACCCGGTCTCGGCCTGCTGGGGGGTGAGCCACGACTACCGCAAGCCGCTGGAACTGGAGGGCGGCGGCACCGCCACCGCTCTCGACCTGCAGTGGCGCTACCTGGAATGGCTCTCCAAGTACGTCGAAAAGGAACTCGACGAACCGGTGTGGCGACAGGTGCTGACGGAGTGGCGGTCGGTTCTCGAGGACTTCGAAACCGATCCGTCCCGGCTGGCCGACCGGCTCGACTGGGCGGCGAAGCTGAGGATGTTCCAACGCTACATCGATCGCGATGGGCTGGAGTGGGGCGATTCCAAACTCGCCGCCATGGACCTCCAGTATCACGACGTCGATCCCGATCGGGGCCTGTACAACCGCCTGGCCGCCCGGGGCGGGATCCGGCGCCTGTTCACCGATGCCGAGATCGAGGCGGCCGAGATTACGCCCCCCGTCGAGACCCGGGCCTACTTCCGGGGCCGGTGCGTCACCCAGTTCCCCGAGGGCCTGGTCGCAGCCAACTGGGACTCGCTGGTCTTCGACGTCGGCGAGACCCACTTGCGCCGGTTGGCGATGCTGGAGCCATTACGGGGGACCCGCGAGCTGGTGGGTCCTATCCTCGATTCTGTGCACGACCCCGCCGAACTCATCAAGCGACTAGGAGACTGACATGGCAGAGCAGGAACGCCCCCGGTCTCGATCCCGCGAGACCGAGGAGAAGGAAACCGAGGACCTCGAGGTCTCCGACGTCGAGACCGAGGCCGACCTGGAAGAACTCGACGACCTCCTCGACGAGATCGATTCGGTGCTGGAAGAGAACGCCGAAGAGTTCGTCAAGAACTACGTCCAGAAGGGCGGCGAGTAGGGGCGGCTCTGCCGCCGACTCGCCGCCGTCGTGGGTAATGGGTGGTGAGTGGTGGGTACCCACCACCCATGACTCACCACCCGATACCGCCCGGCGAGATCACGGTCAGCTCATCCCGCACGGCTTGACGCGCTCTCGCGATACAGTGGCTTCCTCTATGTCGCACTTTCCGCTTCCCATGGACGTGCCCGTCCCCACCAGCAGCTTCACCGACCTCCTGGCGGCGGTGGGAGCCACGCCGCGCTGGGATGTGCCCACCGATCTCGCTCGCAATCTCTCGGTCCCGGAGGGGACGACCGTTCTGGCTCTCCGCCACGGGGACGGGGTGGTGATCGCCGGTGATCGCCAGGCCACCGAGGGCCACCTGGTGGCCCATCGCTACATCCAGAAGGTGTTCCCGGCCGACCGCTACTCCGCCGTGGCCATCGCCGGAACCGCCGGCCTCGCCATCGAGATGGTCCGCCTCTTCCAGGTCGAGCTCGAACACTACGAAAAGCTCGAGGGCCGGCGCCTCTCTCTGGACGGCAAGGCCACCTTCCTCGCCCGTCTGGTCCGCGGCCAGCTGCCGATGGCCCTCCAGGGCCTGGTGGTGGTGCCGCTCTTCGCCGGATACGACGCCCTCGAACATGTCGGTCGTCTCTACTCCTACGACGTCGTCGGCGGTCGCTATGAGGAACGTGACTTCGCCTCCACCGGCTCCGGGGCCCGGCTGGCCAAGTCCTTCCTGCGCACGGCCTACCGGCCCGACCTGGACACCACAGAGGCAGTGACCATGGCGGTCGAAGCGCTGGTGTCGGCTGCCCAGGAGGACACGGCCACCGGCGGTCCCGACCTGCGCCGGGGAATCCTCCCCAACGTCTACCGGATCAACGCCGAGGGCATCACCGAGCTCTCCGACGAGGAACTGCTTCCCATCGCCGAGGATGCCATGGAGAGAATCCGATGAGCATGCCCTTCTATGTCGCTCCCGAGCAGTTGGTTCGCGACAAGGCCGAGTTCGCCCGCAAGGGCATCGCCCGAGGCCGTTCGATCCTGGCCGTCGAGTTCGACACCGGGCTCCTGCTGATGGCAGAGAACCCGTCGCGGACCCTGCGCAAGATCGCCGAGGTGTACGACCGCATCGCCTTTGCCGGGGTGGGCCGGTACAACGAGTTCGACACCCTCCGCAAGGCGGGGGTGCGGCAGGCCGACCTGATGGGCTACCTCTACAGCCGCGAGGACGTCAACGCCATGGCGCTGGCCACCGCCTTCGCCCAGACCCTGGGATCCATCTTCAGCCACGAGTTGAAGCCCTACGAGGTCGAGATCCTCATCGCCGAGCTCGGGGCCGGAGACGAGGAGAACAAGCTCTACCGCATCTCCTATGACGGCACCCTCTCCGACGAACGGCACTTCGCCGCCATCGGAGGCAAGGCCGAGGGCCTCGTCACCGCCCTGGAGGAACTGTGGCGGGAGGGTATGAATCTCGAGGAGGCGCTGGAGGCGGGCCGGGAGGCGTTCCGGCGAGCCGAGGAGCGAGAGCCGGAGGGCTGGGAGCTGGTCGTGCTCGACGCCGTCAACGGGCGGCGCAGCTTCCGTCGCCTGGAGGACTCGACCATGCCCGAGGACCAACCCGGGGATTGAGGGCCAGAAATGGGCACACCGTCAGTCCTGTTGTCTCCTAGTCTGACGGCGTGGAACGTCGGATCTTCGGGCTTGAGAACGAATACGGGGTCACCTGCACCCTGCGCGGTCAGCGCCGCCTCAGCCCCGACGAAGTGGCTCGCTACCTGTTCCGGCGGGTGGTGTCGTGGGGTCGCTCCAGCAACGTCTTCCTCGAGAACGGCGCTCGGCTCTATCTCGACGTCGGTAGCCATCCCGAATATGCCACCCCCGAATGTGACTCCCTCTCCGATGTCGTCGCCCACGACAAGGCGGGGGAGCGGATCCTCGAGGGACTGGTCCATTCCGCCGAACAGCGGCTGGAAGAAGAGGGGATCAAGGGCGAGATCTATCTCTTCAAGAACAACACCGACTCGGCGGGCAACTCCTACGGCTGTCACGAGAACTACCTGGTCAGCCGGCACAAGGACTTCCATCGGACCGTCGACGTCCTGATCCCGTTCCTCGTCACCCGCCAGATCTTCCTCGGGGCGGGAAAGCTCTCCCAGACTCCCCGGGGCACGGCGTTCTCGCTGTCCCAGCGGGCCGAGCACATCTGGGAGGGGGTCTCATCGGCCACCACCCGGTCCCGTCCCATCATCAACACCCGCGACGAGCCTCATGCCGACGCCGAGAGGTTCCGCCGTCTCCACGTGATCGCCGGCGACTCCAACATGAGCGAGTACGCCACCTACGTCAAGGTGGGCACGGTGGCGGCGCTCCTGCAGATGATCGAACGGGACGTGGTGTTCCGGGACCTCACGCTCGAGAACCCGATCCGCTCGATCCGCGACATCTCCCACGACCTCAGTTGCCGCAAGAAGGTGCGTCTGGCCAACGGTCGGGAGTTGTCGGCGCTCGATATCCAGTGGGAGTACCTGGATCGGGCGATGCGGTTTGCCCGCTCGCCCGGGTTCACTCCCCAGGTCCAGCGGGCCGTCGACATGTGGGAGCATCTCCTGACCGGCCTGGAAAAGGACCCGATGACCCTGGATCGGGAGGTGGACTGGGTCATCAAATACAAGGTGCTCGACCGCTATCGCAGCCAGCGCAACCTGACCATGGCCGATCCCCGCCTGGCCATGCTCGACCTGTCCTATCACGACGTCGACCGCACCCGCGGGGTCTACAACATGATGGCCTCCAAGGGGATGGTCGACCGGATCGTGACCGATGCCGAGATCGCCAACGCCGTCCGGGTGCCGCCCCAGACCACCCGGGCCCGTCTCCGGGGCGAGTTCATCCGGGTGGCCAAGGCCCGCAAGCGGGATTTCACGGTCGACTGGGTCCATCTCAAGCTCAACGACCAGGCCCAGCGCACGGTCCTGTGCAAGGACCCCTTCAAGTCCCACGACGAACGAGTAGACCGCCTGATCGAAAGCCTGTGAGGCCGGCCTAACGGCCGGCGTTGTGAGTGGTGGGTGGTAAGTGGTAGGTCGGACTCGACGACGGAAAGGGAGCCCTCCCGCCGAGCGAACCGCCACCTACCACCTACTACCCCATGATCGTTCCTTTCTCGCTTCCAGTCCGGTTGAATGGCACCAGTGCGCAAGGTCATCGAACGGCTCCTGAATCTGCTGGCATTTCTCCTCACCACCTCGCGGCCGGTGACGGCCGACGAGATCCGCCGGCGGGTGGCCGGCTATGGCGGCTCCAGCGACGAGGCTTTCCGGCGAATGTTCGAACGGGACAAGGACCTGTTGCGCCGGATCGGGATTCCGCTCGAGCTCAGTGAAGGAAACGGGTGGGGGATCGAAGCCGGCTACCTGATCGACCCCGACGCCTACCGACTTCCCGACCCCGGCCTCACCGACGAGGAACGGGCGGCGCTGTCGCTTGCCTCCCGGGTGGTGCGTCTGGGCGGCAGCCCGGCCGCCCCCGAGGCGCTGCTCAAGCTAGGCGGCGTCGGTCCCGGCGGGGTCTCGGAGCCGCTGGGAGCGGATCTGGGTGTGGCGGCCGACCAGCTGGGAGATCTGTTCGCAGCGGTCACCGAGCGGCGCAAGATCGAGTTCGACTATCACCAACGCCGCCGCATCCTCGCTCCCTACGGGTTGGCTCACCGGCGGGGCCACTGGTACCTGGTCGGCGGGGCAGGTGGTGGTGAAGCAGCTCCCGACGGTTCCACCAGCCACCCGGACCCCCGGGTTTTCCGGGTCGACCGAATGACGAACCTGGCGCTCGTCGGGGAGAGCGACGCCTTCCGGCGTCCGGAGGGTTTCGATCTCCGGGGCACGATCGATGCCGAACCGTGGGAGGCGGGTCCCGACGCCACCATCCTGGCCACGGTGGAATTTGACCCCGAGATCGCCTGGTGGGCGGCTCGAATGCTCAAGCTCGACCACCCCGGAGGCCAACTGACGGTCGAACTTCCGGTGGCCAACGTCGACGCCTTCGTCGGATGGATCCTCAGCTTCGATGACGCCGCGGTGGTGACCGGGCCGCCCGAGCTTCGACGTCAGGTGGTCGAGCGGATCCAGGCGGCGATGGCATGAGCCAGCGCACCGCCTCCCGCCTGACTCGCATCCTCACGATGCTGCCGTGGGTGATCGCCAACCCGGGAGCGACCGTCGAGGACGTGAGCGAGCGTTTCGGCTACGCCGACACCCAGGATCTGGCCAGAGACCTCGACATGGTCTTCGTGTGTGGGCTGCCGGGATACGGGCCCGGGGACCTGATGATCGCCTACATCGAAGACAACGAGGTCGTGGTAGACATGGCCGACTACTTCGAGGAGGCTCCCCGCCTCACGCCCACCGAGACATTGTCGATGCTGGCGGCGGGCATGGCCGTCATCGCCACGGGACAGGCCAGCCCGGCCCTGGAATCGGCGGTCGACAAGCTGGTCCGCAGCGTCGCTCCGGACACCGAGGGCCTCGCCGTCGACATCGCCGCCGAGCCGGATCTGGTGGGGCCGATGCGCCGGGCGGCCGCCGACCATCAGGTGGTTGAGTTCACCTACACGTCGCTGAGCCGGGGCGAGACCACCCACCGGGCGGTCGAACCATGGACCGTGTTCACTTCGCTCGGCAACTGGTATCTCACCGGCTATTGCCGCCATGCCCAGGACGAACGGATTTTCCGGCTCGATCGAGTCCGGGATCTGGGCGTCACCGAAGAGGCTTTCGATCCGCCCTCCCGAACCCCAGAGCCGGAGGTCCGCTACACGCCCTCCGACGACGACGTCCGCTGCCGAATCCGCCTCGGTCCCGGCGCCCGCTGGGTTCTCGACTATTACCCGGTCGACGTCATCCAGGAGGAGGGCGACTCGGTGACGATCGAGTTCTCCGCCGCCGACCCCTCGGTGGCCGCCCGCCTCCTCCTCCGCCTGGGCGACCGCGCCACGCTGGAATCCGGCGGCGAAGTCCGCCAAGCCCTAACCGACCTGGGCACCCGCATCCTCGCGCGGTATTGATTGTCAAGGGGGGACGACCCCCTGTAACCCCCCGCGGCCGCTCGTGGGGCCGTTCGTGACGGCGGGGCCATCCGCTGGCCCGTCTCGCGCGGGAAGTTGTCCGTCCTCGGAGGCTCCGGGTGGGTGCCAAGCATCCCGACTTCCGACTTCCGACTTCCGACTTCCGACTTGCGGTAGGAAGCGGGTTTCTTCCCCCTGGCTTCGCTCCGGGGGACAAAGCTGGCGCTCCGCTGGCAGGGGGACAATGACCTAGCCACCAGTCACCACCCACCACTCACCACCCATTACGTGCCGAAGACACCGACTTCTCGCTTTAGTTGGGGAGGGGCAGGGTCGATAGATGGGGGACAGCGGAGTGTGGAGTACACCGAAATGACAACCATCAAGACCACTTGCTCCCGATGCGGCGACATTCACCTCACTCCCGGTGACCTCGCCCTCGAGTTGAGCCCCACCAGTGACGAGGGCACCTACCGGTTCACCTGCCCCGTCTGCCAGACCTCCCAGCGGCGTCCCGCCAATGCCCGGGTCGTGAGCGTGCTGATGGCCACCGGCGTCAGCTACCAGATCGTCGACGAGTCGCCGATCACCGAAGACGAGATCGCTCGTTTCGCCGCTGCCCTCGACGCCGAGCCCGACCCCTTCCGGCTGCTGGCCGGCTGACTCATCTGAGCCCCACACTCCAGTCTCCCTCTCAGGTGTCTGAGCCGCCCCGGTCGTAGTCGGCCAGTCTCGTTCCTACCATGCGGGCATGCTCGGAATTCAGGGCAGCGAGATCCTCATCATCCTCCTGGTAGCCCTGGTAGTACTGGGGCCACGACGCCTGCCTGAAATTGCCCGCAAGCTCGGTCGGTGGTCAGTAGAGCTGCGCCGGGCCGCCCGCGACCTACGCACCGGTCTGGAAGCCGAAGTGGGGGACCTGCGCACCATCCGCGACGAGATCGAGACGCCGGTCAGGGAGGTGCGCGACGATCTGCGCCAGGTGGGCCGCGAGATAGACGAGGCGGGCGACGTCCGCCGGCTGCCGTGGGTCGGGCCCCAGCCCGAGACTGGACCAACGGCCGACGACGCCCTCGCTGATCTGGATGAGATCGAGGGGGACGGAACGGAGAGAGACGGTCAGTGAAGGCCGACGAAGCACGGCCGATCCTCGCCCACCTCGACGAGCTGAGATGGCGCATCGTCAAGGCAGGGGCGGCCGTGATCGGAGCGGCCCTGGTCTCGTTCTTCTTCGCCGACTGGCTGCGGGGGATTCTCGAGAGTCCCTTCTACGAAGCCACCACCGACGCCCGGCTCCAGGTCTTCGGGCCCACCGAGGAGTGGGGGGTCCTAATGCGGATCGCCTTCTTCGGCGGCCTGATACTGGGGAGCCCGGTGGTGATCTACCAGATCTGGGCCTTCATCAACCCGGCCCTCACCAAACGAGAGCGCCGCTGGGCAATCCCCCTGGTGGCGGCGCTGGTGGTGTTGTTCGTTGGCGGAGTCTTCTTCGCCTACTGGCTGCTGCCCCGCGGGTTGGAGTTCTTGTTGGGAATCTTCCCCGACGTCCGCAACGACCTGCGTCTGGCCGACTACTACGCCTTCGTCCTCCGCTTCCTGCTCGCCTTCGGGGTCGCATTCCTCTACCCGATCTTCCTCTTCGCCGCCGCCGCTGCCGGGGTGGTGAACTCATCCCAACTCGCCAGAGGGAGAAGGTGGGCGGTCCTCATCGTTGTGGTGGCGGCGGCCCTCATCACCCCCACCGGGGACGTTCTCACGCTCACGTTCCTGTCGGTGCCGCTCTATCTGATGTATGAGATCACCTACTGGCTGGTGAGGCTGGCGCTGCGCAGATGACCCTCCAGGCCTTCTTCGATGCTCTTCCCTTCCAGCCCGACCCGTTCCAGGTCGAGGCAGCAGAGTCGATCGCGTCCGGGCGATCGGTAGTGGTGACCGCCCCTACCGGGGCGGGCAAGACGTTGGTGGCCGAGCTGGCCGTGCACCTGGCTCTCGAGCGGGGCGACCGGGCCTTCTATACGACGCCGATCAAAGCCCTCTCCAATCAGAAGTTCGGCGACATGGTCGACACCTACGGGGATTCCCGGGTGGGCCTGCTCACCGGCGACAACGTCATCAATGGCGATGCCGAGGTGGTGGTAATGACCACCGAAGTGCTGCGCAACATGATCTACGCCCGCTCCAAGGGACTCGACGGGGTGGGAGTGGTGATACTGGACGAGGTGCATTACCTGCAGGATCCGTTCCGGGGGGCGGTGTGGGAGGAGGTGATCATCCACGCTCCGGCCCATCTGCAACTAATCTCGCTTTCGGCCACCGTGGCCAACGCCGTCGAGTTCTCGGACTGGGTCGAGAGCCGGCGGGGCGACACCGATCTCGTCATCGCCACCGAGCGGCCGGTGCCGCTGGAGGCGCAGTACATGCTGAAGGACCGGCACAGCCACGAGATCATCCTCCAGCCCACCTTCGCTCGCCGGGACGGCAAGCGCCGGCCCAATCCCCGCATCCAACGAATGCTGGGGCTGGAACGGGGGCGGACCCGCCGGTTCGTGGCCCCCCGCCGCCACGAGGTGATCGAGGTGCTGTGGGAGGAGGGGATGCTCCCGGTCATCTACTTCATCTTCTCCCGGGCCGGGTGCGACGCCGCCGCCCTCGCCATCCTGGAGTCGGGCATCCGCCTCACCGACCCCGACGATCGCCCCGAGATCCGGCGCATCGCCGAGGAGCGAACCTCCCATCTCACCGACGCCGACCTCGGCGTCCTCGGATACGACCGCTGGATCGCCGGACTGGAGGCCGGAGTTGCCGCCCACCACGCCGGCATGGTTCCCGCCTTCAAGGAGACGGTCGAGGAGTTGTTCGCCGCCGGGATGCTGGGAGCCGTCTTCGCCACCGAGACCCTGGCCCTAGGGATCAACATGCCCGCCCGCAGCGTGGTGCTCGAGAGCCTGTCCAAGTTCAACGGGGAGACCCATGAGCTGATGCAGGCCGGCGACTACACCCAGCTCACCGGACGGGCGGGCCGGCGAGGGATCGACGAGGTGGGCTATGGGATCGTGCTCCACTCCAAGTTCGTCCCCTTCGACCAGGTCACCGACATCGCCGCGGCCGGCAGCCACCCCCTCGTCTCCAGCTTCCGACCCACCTACAACATGGCCGCCAACCTGGTCGCCAACTACAGCCAGGAGCGGGCAGTGGAACTGCTCCGGGCCTCGTTCGCCCAGTTCCAGCATCAGGGCGACACCACCTCGGCCCAGGAAAGGCTCGACGAGATGGAGCGGCGTTTCGCCGAGGAGCGGGAACGGGCGGAGTGCGAGTTGGGCTCGGTCACCGAGTACGCCGATCTGTTGGACCGGAAGACCTCGCGAACGGAGAGCCTGGCCGAGGATCTCCGTCCGGGAGACGTCATCGACATCCCGACCGGCTCCCGGGCGGGTCGCTATGCCGTCCTCAGACTATTGGGCCGGGGCGGCAACTCGCGACTGCTGGTAGAAGGGACATCGGGTCGGGTTTCGACCATCGGCCGCAGGGACGTCGTGGCCGATTCGGTCCGTTCGGGCCGGGTAGACCTGCCCACCCCGTTCCGGCCCAAGGACCGCCGCTTCCGCCAGGACGTCCAGCGGGCACTTCGCCGCGTGCCGCCCCCAGCCCGCCCCCGCCGGCGGGCCGACGAGGATCAGCCGTCACATCCGGTGGCGGAATGTCCCGAGGTCGCCGAGCACCTCCGCTGGCTGGCACGGGCGGGCAGGACCCGGCGGCGGATCGAGCAGTTGCGCGAGTCGCTGCGCAGCCAGGGGGTGGGCCTGGTGGAGGAGTTCGAGGCGATCCAGACGCTGCTGGAGGACTGGGACTACCTCGACGGCTGGAACCTGACCCCTCGCGGTTCGCGCCTGCGCTTCATCTATAACGAACTCGACCTGCTCCTGACCGAAGCAGCCGAGAGGGGCTTGTTCTGGGACCTAGACCACCACGAACTGGCCGCTTTCTGCTCGACCTTCGTGTACGAGCCCCGGCGGGAGGAGAGCGGAGTGCCGGTCTGGCCCACGGCTCGGCTGGCCGAGAGGTGGGAGGACCTGCAGGCGCTGTGGGAGGAGCTCACCCGGGCCGAGCGGGCGCTGCGGCTGCCCGTCAGCCGGGCGCCGGAGGCGGGAGTCGCCCGCGCCGTCTACGAATGGTCGCGAGGGGCCGAGTTCGAAGACCTCCCCGAGCGGAGCATGGCACCGGGCGACTTCGTGCGGGTCACCCGCCAGCTGGTCGACCTGATCCGCCAGATCCGCGACGCCGTGCCCGAGATCGGCGACGAGGCCGGCGCCGCCCTGCGTTCGATCGACCGGGGTGTGGTGGCCGCCCAGGGGGTGGGATGAGCACCGACCAGACCCCCACCCACCAGCCCTCCCCGACCTGGTTGGTAGCGATCAACCCGACGGCGGGCCGGCGGGCCATGACAGGGGCGAGGGTGGCGGCCGCCCTGGCCGAGAACGGCATCGACGCTCAGATCGAGGTACTACCCGACGCCGCCGCCATGTCCGGGCTCGTGGCCGGTCTCGGTGCCTCTGATCATCTTGCCGTGGTCGGCGGCGACGGTACGGTCAACCTGGCCGTCAATGCCCTGATCGAAACCGGCCGACGTGACCTGCCGGTCCTCGGTGTCCTCCCCGCCGGCTCCGGATGTGACCTTCTCCGCACCTTTGGCATTCCCCAGGATGTGGAAGGGGCGGCTCGGCATCTGGCGGGTGAGGCGACGTATCTGAGTGACGTCGGTGAGCTCACGGGGTCGTTCGGGACGCGTCGCTTCATCAACATCGCCCAGGCCGGGGTGGGAGCCGCCGCCGCCGAGACGGCCAGCCGCCTGCCCCGTCGCCTCGGCTCCAACCGCTATCTCGCCGGTTTCGGCATCCGACTGGCTCGCTTTCCCGAAGGCGAGGTGGAACTCATCACCGAGCGGAGAAGCCATCGGGGGCGGGCGCTGGCCGTGATCATGGCCAATGCCCAGTTCTTCGCCGGCGGCTGGAACATCGCCCCCAAGGCGATGATGGTCGACGGCGAGTTCGACCTGCAGGTCATCGACGCCACCAAGCTGACCGCCCCTGCCCTGGTGCCCCGTTTCGTCAAGGGTCTTCACCTGGGTCTGCCGGGAGTCCGCCGTTTCGCGGCGCCGTGGTTTAGGCTCGAGACACAGCACCCGTGGCCGGTCGAGGTCGATGGGGATTCGATCGGGAATACTCCCATAGAGGGAAGGGTTCTCCCGGCTGCGATCAGATTGAAGATCTGACCGACACTCATCCCGGCAGCGACTCCCAAGCCCTATACTCGCCGCCGCCCACACCCTATTGGGGGACGAAGGAAATGACGACCGACGAAATCGACGAGTTCGAAGACCAACCCGAGGACGAGGACTTCGACGACGAGGACCTCGACCTGGACGAGGACGTGGATCTCGACGACGAGGTCGACATCGAGGGCGACCTGGAAGAGGACGTCGCCCTGGAGGAGGACTTCGAGGAAGGCTTCGAAGAGGAAGCCGACGAAGAAGAGACCGTTGCCGACGACGATGACGACGAGACCGCCGAGGCACTGGACGAACTCGAGGCCGAAGAACTCGAACTCCTCGATGAGGAAGTCGAGGAGGCGCTGCTGGTCGACGAGGCAGCCGAGCTGCGAGCCATCCGTCGGGAAGAGCTGACCCTGAATGTCGACGCCCAGGCCCAGCGCTCGGACGAGTTCGTCTGCCAGTCGTGCTTCCTCGTCAAGCGAAGCAGTCAGCTCGCCAACAAGCGCAAGATGATCTGCTTCGACTGTGCCGACTGAACTGGTCACGGTCGTTGTCCCCACCTATAACGAACGCGAGAACCTGCCTCACCTGGCCGCGGCCGTGCTCCTGCACGGCTACTCCCTGCTGATCGTCGACGATGCCTCTCCGGACGGTACCGGTCGCATCGCCGACGAACTGGCGGCCGACATCGACCGGGTCGGCGTCGTCCACCGCGCCTCCAAGGAAGGGCTCGGCCCCGCCTACGCCGAGGGATTCGATCGCGCCCTCTCCGCCGGAGCCGAAGTAGTCGTGGAGATGGACGCCGACTTCTCCCACAACCCGGCCGATCTTCCCCGGCTTGTGGCCGCCGTGGACGCCGGCGCCGACGTCGCCATCGGATCCCGATACGTGCCCGGAGGCGACACGCCCGACTGGCCGCCCCACCGGCGCCTGCTGTCTCGGGGCGGGAACATCTACGCCCGAATCATGCTCGGAATCCCCATCCGTGACGCCACCGCCGGCTTTCGGGCCTTTCGAGCCGAGGCTCTCCGCCGGCTTCCCTACCGCCGGGCCCAGGCCTCGGGTTACGGGTTCCAGGTCGAGATGGCGTGGCGGGCGCAACAGGCCGGCCTCGATATCAGGGAGGTTCCGATCGTGTTCCGGGATCGCCAGCACGGCACCTCCAAGATGGGAACCCCGATCGTGCTCGAGGCGATGTGGCTGGTGACACGCTGGGGGCTGGGCCGCCTGGTGAGCCGATCGGAACGGGACGGCGCGGGATGAGGGTGGCCGCCCGGGAGGCTCAGGCCGCCGACGTGGCCGTGCTCACGGACATGTACCGGATGCTCGAAGACGAGATGACCGCGCTCCATCCGATGTGGCCGCTGGCCGACGGCCTCGCCGAACCGGTGGAAGAGTCGCTCGAGGCTGCCATAAGTGAGCCGGATGTCTGGGTCTGGGTGGGCGAGATCGAGGAGGTGCCGTTCGGGTTCCTGGTCGCCCGGGTCGAGCGAATGCTTCCCCAGGGGGGTGGTGCCGAGGTCGGCTCGATACGGATGGTCTTCTCCCATCCCGATGCCCGGGAGGTGGGGGTTGCCGAAGCGATGCGGGACGCCGCACTGGCCGAGTTCCGGAATCGGAACATCACCCGTTTCGACGCCCACGTCCTTCCCGGCCACCGGTTGGCTAAGAACTTCTTCGAGGCGGGGGGCTTCTCGGCTCGTTCGATCATCATGCACCACGACGACCATCCCGGTGAAAGGCCCGGACGTGACCCCCGCCGTCTCTGAGCGCCCCATCCCGGGGGTGGGGGTAGCGGTGGTGGCGGACGGCCGCCTGCTCCTCGTCAAACGCGGTCGCGAGCCCGGGCGGGGGCTGTGGGCGGTGCCGGGAGGCAAGGTCGAGGCGGGCGAAGAGCTGACGGCGACGGCGCGTCGGGAGGTGGCCGAGGAGACCGGCCTCGAAGTCGTCGTCGAGGATGTCGTGTGGGTCGGCGAGAGCATCGGTCCGGGCGACCCGCCCGCCTGGCACTACGTCATGATCGACTTCATCGGCCGGGTGGTAGGCGGCGAGCCGGTGGCCGCCGACGACGCCGACGAGGTGGGCTGGTTCACCGACGAGGAGGCCCGCCGCCTACCTCTCACCCCCACCATGCCCGGGCTGCTCGACAAGCTGGTGGAGGCCGGCGAGCTCTGACCCCCGGTCGGCAGGCCGGCCCGATTCGCTACCGTGCTCGTCGTGCAAGACACCGTCGAACTCCTCCAGCAACTGATACGCAACGCCTGCGTGAACGACGGAACGGTGTCCTCCGGCCAGGAGGCTCGCTCCGTGGCGACCCTGGCCGAGTACCTGGGTGAGCCCGGCGAAGTGTTCGAGCCCGCCCCCGGCCGCCAGTCCGTGGTCTACCGGGTGCCGGGTGAGGACCCCGACGCCCCCTCCCTGGCCCTGGTACCCCATCTCGACGTGGTCCCGGTCAACCCGACGGGTTGGTCGGTCGACCCGTTCGCAGCCGAGATCTCCGATGGTTTCGTGTGGGGCAGGGGAGCGGTGGACATGCTCAACCTGACGGCGGCGATGGCCACCGCCTTCCGTCCCTACCTGACCGGAGAGAAGCGGCTGGCCGGCGATCTGGTCTTCGCCGCGGTGGCGGACGAGGAGAACTCGGGGATTCTGGGGGCGAAGTACCTGGTCGACAACCGCTGGGACACGGTTCGGGCTGATTACCTCCTCACCGAGGTCGCCTACCCAGCCGTTCCCACCGCCACCGGGCCGGTATATCCGGTCTCGGTGGGGGAGAAGGGCCCGTTCTGGACCACCCTCAGCGCCTCGGGGACCCCCGGTCACGGGTCGTCGCCCTACGGCAGCGACAACGCTCTCCATCCGATCGTGGAGGCGCTGCACGGCCTGTTGACCACTCCGATGCCGGTGGCGATAACCGATGAGTGGCGGGAGTTCGTGACCGGCCTGGAACTCGATCCGGACCTGGCCGCCGCCCTGGTCGACCCGGATCGTGTCGACGAGGCCATCGATCGCCTGGCTGTCGACGATCCCACCTTCGCCCGCTATGTGCATGCCGCCACCCACCTCACCGTCTCGCCCAACAAGGTGGACGCCGGCGTCAAGGCCAACGTGATCCCCGACCGGGCGGTCGCCGAGGTGGATCTGCGGGCGCTCCCCGGGATGGACCGGGACTTCGTGGATCAGCATCTGCGCAAGGCGATGGGGTCGGCGGGCGATCGCGTAGAACTGATCCCGATGGCGGACCACGATCCCTCGACCTCGCCCCGGGGCAACCCGCTGTGGGACGCCATCGTCGACGGTATCGAGACCCATACCGGCTCGCGGCGGGTGGTGCCGGCCCTGATGACCGTGGCGACCGACGCCCGCTACTGGCGTCGGCGGGGCACCGTCGCCTACGGAGTGGGCCTCTTCGACGACCGGCTCAGCTTCGGGGATTTCTTGAGCCTCTTCCACGGCAACGACGAGCGGGTGACGGTCGAATCGGTGATCCGGACGACCCGGTTGCTGGAGACCGTCTTCGAGCGATTCGGTCGACGGGTCGGATGAAGGGGACCGTGGTCTGCGACCTGGACGGGGTCGTGTATCTCGGCTCCACCCCCACGCCGGGGGCACGCGAGGCCCTGCTGTCACTCGAAGAGGCCGGTTTCGTGCTCTTCTTCGCCACCAACAACTCGGCCCGTGAGCAGTCTGCGGTGGCCACCAAGCTCGCCCAGGTGGTCGGCTATCCGGCTCGTGAGGATCAGATCATCACGTCGGCGATCGCCGCCGCAGGGCTGATCGAAGCGGGGCCGGTCCTGATCATGGGCGAGAGAGGTGTGGAGGCGGCGGTGGCGGCCCGGGGCTTCGAGACGACGGACGATCCGGCCGCGGCCCGCACCGTGGTGGTGGGCATCGACCGCGCCCTCAGTTACGACCGAGTGGCCCGGGCGGCGGCGGCGGTGCGAGCCGGTGCCCGGCTCATCGTCACCAACCGTGACGCCACCTTCCCCACCGAGAACTCCCTCCTGCCGGGAGCGGGTGCGTGTGCCGCCCCGGTCGAGGTTGCCGCCGGTGTCAGAGGAGAGACGGCCGGCAAGCCGAGCGCGGCGATGCGGGCGGAGATCGAACGCCGCTATCCCGAAGGCCCCATCTGGATGATCGGAGACCGTCCCGAGACCGATCTCGCCCTCGCCTCCGGTCCCCGGTGGCGTTCGGTGCTCGTGCTGAGCGGTGTGACCTCCTCTGTGGAGGGGGTAGAACCGGCTCCCGACCTGGTGGCAGCCGACCTGGCCGGCGCCGCCCGGGCGATTCTCCTGGTGTGAAGGTGGGATCTGTCGGGGTGGTGGGTGATAATGGGCGGCATGGAGGTCACACCCGAAGAGCGTCAAGACCTGGAGGATGCCCTGGCGGAGCTGGAGCGGTTGGATCCGGCCCAGCTCCCGGAGCCGGCGGCCCGCCTGGCCGATCTGTTGGGGCGGCTTCTCGACCCGGTCGAGGAGCCCAACTGAGCCGCACTCGCCTCGATCTGGAATTGGTCCGGCGCGGGCTGGCTCCCTCCCGGACCGAGGCGCGGCGGATGGTGGAGGAAGGATCGGTCGAGGTAAGGGGCGTGCCCACCCCCAAGGCGGCCACCCTGGTCGGGCGCGACACCCCGATCGAGTTGGCCGCGGCCGGTCCTGGTTACGTCGGGCGGGGAGCTCTCAAGCTCGAAGGAGCGCTCGAGGCCTTCCCCGTCGAGGTGGAGGGTCGACGGGCCCTCGACGCCGGTGCGTCCACCGGTGGGTTCACCGAAGTCTTGTTGCGGCAGGGAGCGTCGTCGGTGGTGGCGCTCGATGTGGGGCGCGCTCAGCTGGATGATCGGCTGCGCCGGGACGAGCGGGTGGTCGTGATGGAACGGACCAACCTCAGGCATGTCACCCCAGAGGACACCGGAGGCCGGTTTCCGCTGATCGTGGCCGATCTGTCCTTCATCTCGCTGTGCACCGTGGCCGGGGCCCTGGCCGGCCTGGCCGAGCCCGACGCCGACCTGATCTTGTTGATCAAGCCCCAGTTCGAGGCCCATCGGCGGGAGGTGGGCAGTGGCGGAATCGTCCGTGACGAGGAGGTGCGTCGCCGGGCGGTGGAGAAGGTCGTTGCCTGCCTGGCCGAAGCAGGCCTGGGGGCACGGGCGCTGTCGGCGTCGCCGGTGGCGGGGGCAGGCGGCAACAGGGAAGTTTTCGTCTGGTGCCGGGCGGGCAAGACCGCCACCCCCGATCTCGAGGTGCCGGAATGAAGGTGGGGCTGGTGGTCCACGACGGGCGTCCCGAGGTGATCGGATTCGCCCGGGAGTTTCTCGGGGCGGCCGATCGGGCCGGAATCGAGGTCGTGGCCGACGACCTCGTGGCCAGAGCACTCGCCACGGACCTGGAACCCGGTGTCCCGGACGTGGTGGTGGCGGTGGGCGGGGACGGGACGATGCTCGCCGCGGTCCAGGTGGCAATCGACCACGACGCTCCAGTTTTCGGCTTCAACCTCGGCACCATCGGGTTTCTCACCGAGGTCGAACCGCCTGAGCTCGAGGCCGTTGTCGGGGCTCTCGCCGCCGGCGAGTACACGACGGTGCCGCGGATGGGAATCACCGCCTCCCTCAAGGGCGTCACCGCCACCGGCCTCAACGACGTCGTGGTCGAGAAGATCGATACCCTCCGGTTGGTCTACCTCGAGGTCGAGGTAGACGGCGAGCCATTCACTACCTACCGGGCCGATGGGCTCATCGCCTCCACGCCCACCGGTTCGACCGCCTACAGCTTTTCGGCCGGGGGGCCGCTGGTCGACCATTCGATCGAAGCCATCCTCCTGACGCCGGTGGCGTCGCATTCACTCTTTGCCCGCACGGTCGTGTTCTCGTCCGATGCCCGGGTACGCGTCACGGTTCGCCGGGGGCGTCCGGCTCGGGCCAGTGTCGACAAGGTGCCGCTGGGGGAGGCCGAGGACGGCGACGTGGTAGAGATCCGGGCCGCCCCCGACCCGATCCGCTTCGTGCGATTCGCGCCCGCCTCCTTCGCCCGGGCGGTCACGGAGAAATTCCGGCTGGAGCGAGGGTGATCGACGAACTCCTCGTCAGGAACCTGGGGGTGATCGAGTCGGCCCGACTCGAGCCTGGTCCGGGACTGACCGTGATCACCGGAGAGACCGGAACGGGCAAGACCCTGCTACTCGGCGCCCTTCGGCTCTTGCTCGGCGGTGACTCTCGCTCCGACCTGGTCGGCCCGTTTGCCGATGAGGCCGTCGCCGAAGGTCG
Organism: Acidimicrobiia bacterium; assembly: GCA_035461175.1. Lineage (GTDB taxonomy): Bacteria > Actinomycetota > Acidimicrobiia > Spongiisociales > ZC4RG35 > DATHVR01. The sequence continues at coordinate 21,793 of DATHVR010000196.1, forward strand.
CTTCGTGCCCGCCGACGGCGAAGAGGTCGGGGCCGCCCGCCGGCTGCCCCGGGAGGGGCGGAGCCGGGCCTATCTCGACGGGTCGATCGCCTCGGCTCGCGCCCTCGAGGAGCGAATCGCCGGTCTGGTCGAGGTGGTCGGCCAGCACGATCACCTCAGCCTCACCCGGCCGGCCGAGGCCCGGTCCCTGGTGGACCGAGCACTGGACGGAAAGGGGGGCCGAGCGCGAGAGGAGTACCGGAAGGCGTGGGAGCAACTGGCATCGCTACGGGCGGCCCAGGAACGTTTGGGCGGTGACCAGGGCGAGCTGGCGCGCGAGCTCGATCTCGTCACCTACCAGGCCCAGGAGATCGAGCGGGCCGGCCTCGAGCCGGGCGATGACGTCGACCTGGAGACCCTGTCCCAGCGGCTCCGTCACGCCGAGGAGATTCGCGCCGAGCTCATGGAAGCCCTCACCGCAGTCGACGCCGGACGCGACCGGGTGGGCGAGACGGTGGCGGCGGTTCGGCGGGCGGCGCGCCGGGACCCCACCCTCGAAACCCTTGCCGCCGACTTCGGCGCCGTCGCCGAGGCGTTGGTGGACGGAGCTCAGGACCTGCGTGCGACCGCCGAGGAGCTGCAACTCGATCCCGAAAGGCTCGAAGAGGTCGAGACGCGGTTGACGATGGTGGGGGACCTGAAGCGAAAGTACGGCCGGACCCTCGGAGAGGTTCTCGAATTCGGCAGCCGGGCGTCGGAGAGGCGTGAGGAGCTGGCCGACCTCCTCCAGCGGGCGGGCAAGATCGACCGCGAGGTCGAGGCAGCCGAGGCGGCCGTGACCTCGGCCGGTGAACAGCTGAGAACCGCCCGTCGGACGGCGAGCAAGCGCCTGGCGGCCGCCACCCGCTCGCATCTGGTCGATCTCGGGTTTTCCGATCCGTTGCTCGAGGTGGTGGTCGAGCCCGCCGAGCCCGGCCCGAGCGGTAGCGACCGGATCGAGCTTCGCTTCGCCTCCGACTCCCGCCTCACCCCGGGTCCGGTGGCGACGGTGGCCTCGGGAGGCGAGCTGAGCCGTCTCGTCCTCGCCCTCCGCCTCGCCGGCGGCAGTGGCGAAGCGGCCACCCTTGTCTTCGACGAGGTAGACGCCGGCATCGGCGGGTCCACCGCCCTCGCTCTCGGACGCAAGCTGGCCGATCTGGCCAGCGACAGGCAAGTTCTGTGTGTCACCCACCTGCCGCAGGTGGCCGCATTCGCCGATCGCCACTACGTGGTGCAACGGGAGGGAAACGTGGCGGGGGTGGCCCTCGTCGACGGCGAGTCGCGGGTGGCCGAACTGGCCCGAATGCTGGCGGGGCTCCCCGAGTCGGATCGGGGACGCGACGCCGCCGAGGAACTGCTGGAACTGGCCTCCGCCCCCTGACCGGCCGCCCCGGCTAGCCTCGAAGCCGATGACGTGGCAACACATCGCACCCAGGCAAGAAGGGGTTCGCCTCACCATCGAACTCTCCCGGCCCGAGCGGCGCAACGCCCTCAGCCTCGAAATGATGGCGGAGGTGGAAAAGGCCCTCCGCGCGCTGCCGGATGATGTGCGGGTTGTGGTGCTGGCCGCCTCCGGTCCGGCCTTCTCCGCCGGCCACGACCTGGGGGAGATGGTGGGACGACCGGACGGCTTCTACGCCGAGTTGTTCTCGGTGTGCACAGACATGATGGAGGCGATCGGTTCCATCCCCCAGCCGGTGATCGCCCGGGTCCACGGCGTGGCCACCGCCGCCGGCTGCCAGTTGGTGGCCTCCTGTGACCTGGCGGTGGCCTCTTCGGAGGCGTGGTTCGCCACCCCGGGTGTGCGGATCGGCCTCTTCTGCACCACCCCGGCCGTCCCCCTGGTGCGGGCGATCGGTCGCAAGCGGGCGATGGAAATGCTGCTTACTGCGCGCCCGGTAGACGCCGACACCGCGCTGGCCTGGGGCCTGGTCAATCGGGTCGTGCCGCCCGGGGAGCTCGACGCCGCCATCGACGACTACGTCGACACGATCGCCGCCTTCAGCCGTCGGGTGATCGGCCTGGGTAAGCAGACTTTCTACCGGCAGGCCGGTCTCTCCCAGCGGGAGGCCTACGACGTCGCCGCCCCGGTCATGGCCGAGAACGCCGCCGCCGCCGAGGCACAGGAGGGGATCTCGGCCTTCCTCGACAAGCGAGCCCCGGTATGGCCGGAGTGAGCAGCGGAGGCAACGTGGCCGAATCCGAACCCGGGGCGGGGGAGTAGATGGACCGGGTCGACGTCACCCAGCTCACGCCCCTCCTCTTCCTGGAGCGATCGGCCGCCGTCTTCCCGGACAAGGTGGCGATCAGCTACGGGGAGCGCCAGATGACCTACGCGGGGATGGCAGAGGCGGCGCAGTCGGCGGCGGCCGGCCTGGCCGCACTCGGAGTGCAAGAGGGCGACCGGGTCGCCTATCTGATGCCCAATCTTCCGGAGATGCTGATTGGCCACTTCGCCGTCCCGCTGTTGGGCAGCGTGCTGGTGGCGATCAACACCCGTCTGTCGCCGCACGAGATCGCCTATATCCTCGATCATTCCGGTGCCCGGGTCCTGGTGGCCGACACCGCCCTCCTGGCCCCGCTGACACCGCTGCTGGGTGAGCGTTCCCACCTGGAGACCGTCGTGCAGGTGGCAGACGCCCAACCCCCGGTCGATGTACCTCTCCCCACCCTGGCCCACGGGGAGATGCTGGATGGCGGCGACCAGGAGGAGCGTGCCTGGCGGGTCGACGACGAGCTCCGGCCGATCTCGATCAACTACACCTCGGGGACGACCGGCCGCCCCAAGGGTGTCCAGTACACCCACCGGGGCGCCCACCTCAACTCGCTGGCGGAGTTGCTCCATTCGGTGCACTCGCCCGACACCGTGTACCTGTGGACGCTGCCGATGTTTCACTGCAACGGCTGGTGCACCACCTGGGCCGTCACCGCCTTCGGCGGCCGCCACGTCTGCCTGCGGGCGGTCGATCCGGCCGAGATCTGGAACCTGATCGAGACGGAAGCGGTGACCCATCTCAACGCCGCCCCCACCGTGCTGATCTCGATGGCCAATCACCCGGATGCAAAGGAGTTCGGGCGGCCCTTCACGATCACTACGGCCGGGGCCCCGCCCAGTCCCACCATCATCGGGCAGATGGAGAAGCTGGGGGCGCGGGTGGTGCACGTCTACGGGCTGACCGAGACATACGGCCCTTACACGGTGTGCGAGTGGCAGCCGGGATGGGAGAGCCTTGCCCTGGATGCACGGGCAGACCTCCTAGCCCGCCAGGGGGTTGCCTACGTGGGGGCGGATCCGATCCGCGTGGTCGACGAGGACATGAACGACGTTCCCCGTGACGGCGAGACGATGGGAGAGGTGGTGATGCGGGGCAACAACGTCATGTCGGGCTACTACGACGATCCCGACGCCACCGAGAAGGCATTCCGGGGAGGATGGTTCCACTCGGGCGACCTGGCAGTTTGGCACCCCGACGGCTACATCGAACTGCGCGACCGGTCCAAGGACATCATCATCTCGGGGGGCGAGAACATCTCCACCATCGAGGTGGAGCAGGCGGTGGTGTCCCACCCGGCGGTGCTGGAGGCAGCGGTGGTGGCCGTGCCCGACGACAAGTGGGGGGAGCGTCCCAAGGCGTTCGTCGTGCTGAAGGACGGTATGGAGGCCAGCGAGGAGGACGTCATCGCCCACGTCCGGGGGCGCCTGGCCCACTTCAAGGCTCCGGACCAGGTCGAGATCGTCGAAGAGCTTCCCAAGACCTCGACAGGCAAGATCCAGAAGTACGTCCTGCGCGAGGCCGAGTGGGCCGGCCGCACCAAGAAGGTCAACTAGGTCGGGGGTCGGAGGTCGGAAGTCCTTCGACCAGGCGGGCAGCAGTCGAGCGACCGGCGCCTGTTCAGGGCAACGGCCCCGAACAGGTCGAGAGCGCAAAGGCCAACGGGTCACTGTTGCGAAGCCGGCCCCGAAGTCGCCCGACCATGGTCAGAGCGCCAGCGGAGCCGGGGAGGTAGGGGGCTTGTCGCCCGTCGTCCGGAGCAGGCAGGGGCACGCCTAGAGTCGGCGCATGACCAATCCACGCACCATCGTCACCGGAGTACCCGGAAAACTCGCCTCGGCCGTCGCCGCCGGCCTGGCCGCGGCCGACGACGTCGACCTCGTCGGCGTGTTCAACCCGAACCGACAGGGGGAGTGGGAGGGCGTTCCCTATGTGACGCCGACGGGCGGTGAGGTCGACGTCATCGTCGAATGCGGGCCGGCCGGCACCGTCATGGACAACCTACGGCGGTGGCGGAACCTCGACGTCGCCGCGATCGTCGGCACCTCCGGCTTCACCGGCGAGCGGATCGAGGAGGTGACCCGGATGTGGGAGGGAGCTTCGGGGGCGTGTCTGATCGTTCCCAACTTCTCGATCGGCGCCGTCCTCATGATGCGGTTCGCCGAGATGGCGGCGCCCCATCTCGAGACGGTGGAGGTGGTGGAGCGCCATGGCGACAAGAAGCCGGATGCACCTTCGGGAACCGCCCTGCAGACGGCGGCCCGGATCGCCGCCGCCGGCGGTCGCTCGGTGAGCCGGGGAGAGGAGCTTGCCACCGGGGCGCGCGGGGGAGACGTCGACGGAGTCCAGGTCCACTCGCTTCGCCTGGCCGGCCTCGTCTCGCACCAGGAGGTGGCCCTGACCAACCCTGGTGAACAGCTTTCCATCGTGCACCAGTCGACCTCCTACGGATCGTTCGCCGCGGGGGCGCTGGCGGCGGTGCGGGCGGTGGGAGAGATGTCGGGTGTCTCGCTCGGCCTCGACGGTGTCCTGGGGATCGGCTGATCCAGTCTGAATGCTTCCGGATGAGGGTGGCATCGTGCTACCGTGACCTCCCGTCATGAACGGGCCTCTTTTTTCCGAGTCAGCCACCCCGGCCGCAGCCGAACCGACGGTCACCGACTCCCCTCCCAAGTACGTATTCGTCACCGGTGGCGTCGTCTCCAGCCTCGGAAAGGGAATCGCCGCCGCCTCGCTCGGCCGGCTTCTCAAGGCCCGGGGATTGCGGGTGGTCAACCAGAAACTCGACCCCTACATCAACGTGGATCCGGGCACGATGAATCCCCTCCAGCACGGTGAGGTGTTCGTCACCGATGATGGGGGCGAAACCGATCTCGACCTGGGCCACTACGAGCGTTTCACCGGCGAGAACCTGCGCCGTCTGTCCAATGTCACCGCCGGATCCGTCTACCTGTCCGTGATCCAGAAGGAGCGGCGGGGCGACTACCTGGGCGACACCGTCCAGGTGATTCCCCACGTCACCAACGAGATCAAGGCCCGCATCCAGCGGGTGGGCCAGGACTCCGACGTCGACGTGGTCATCACCGAGGTCGGGGGCACGGTGGGCGACATCGAGAGCCTGCCCTTCCTGGAGGCGATCCGCCAGTTCGGCAACGAAGTGGGCAAGTCCAACGTGCTCTTCACCCACGTCACGCTGGTTCCGTATCTGCAGACCTCCGAGGAGCTCAAGACCAAGCCCACCCAGCACTCGGTGGCCGAGTTGCGCAGCCACGGCATCCATCCCGACGTGATCATCGTGCGGTCGGATCGGGAGATCGACGACTCCGTCCGCCGCAAGATCAGTCTGTTCTGCGACGTCGAGGAGCGGGCGGTGATCCCGGCCCCGGATGCCGACGACATCTACCGGGTTCCGCTCGATCTGCACGCCGCCGGACTCGATGGAGTGGTGTGTGATCGGCTGGGATTGGTCACCGGACCGGCCCGACTCGACGGCTGGGCCGAGATGGTGCGCCGGGCAACCTCGGCCACCGAACCCGTCACGGTCGGGGTGGTGGGCAAATACGTGGCGTTGCCGGACGCATACCTGTCGGTGGTGGAGGCCCTGCGCCACGGTGCCGCCGCCCACGAAGTGGCCCTTGATCTTCGCTGGATCCCCTCCGACGAACTGACCGGGTTGCTGGCCGACACCTATCTGGAAGATCTGGATGCCATCGTGGTTCCGGGTGGGTTCGGCTACCGGGGGGTGGAAGGAAAGGTGGAGGCGGTCCGTTACGCCCGCGAGCACGACATCCCCTTCCTGGGCTTGTGCCTGGGGCTGCAATGCGCGGTGATCGAGTTCGCCCGGTCGGTGCTGGGATATGCCGACGCCAACAGCACCGAATTCGATTCCTCCACTTCCCATCCGGTCATCGACCTGATGGCCAGCCAGCACGACGTCGAGGAGATGGGCGGCACGATGCGCCTGGGCCTCTATGCCGCCAAGCTGGCCGAGGGCTCCAGGGTGCGGGCGCTCTACGGCAGCGAGCTGGTCTACGAGCGTCACCGGCATCGCTGGGAGGTCAACAACCGCTATCGCAAGGAACTCGAGGCGGCCGGACTGCGACTTTCCGGTCTCTCGCCCGACGATCACCTGGTGGAGTTCATCGAGCTGATCGACCATCCCTACTTTCTCGCCACCCAGGCCCATCCCGAGTTCCGCAGCCGTCCAGACGAACCTCATCCCCTCTTTGCCGGGCTCCTCGCCGCCGCCCGGGAGCGCCGGCGTCGGCGTGAGTCCGATGAGGTGGTCGAGGCGCGAGACTCGCGGTGAGCGAGGGCGATTTCGAGGTCATCTCCCGCCGGACCATCGGACGTGGCTCACTGGTCGAGTTGGAAGAACTCGGGCTCAGGGCGGGCGGTGGCGCCGAATTCAGCCGCGACGTCGTCCGCCATCCCGGCGGGGTGGGAATCCTCGCCATCGACGCGGGGCGGGTGTGGCTGATTCGCCAGTACCGGGTGGCGGTGGACGAGGAGATCGATGAGATTCCGGCTGGAACGCTGGACGGCGCCGATCCCGACCCGGAGACGGCCGCCCGCCGCGAGCTCCTCGAAGAACTCGGGGCCACTGCTGGTCGCTTCAGCCATCTCGCCACGGTGGCACCGTCGCCCGGCTATACCAGCGAGGTGATCGAGATCTACCTGGCCGAGAACCTCGAGTTTGGGGAGAGATCGCCCGACGGAGAGGAGGAACAACGTGCCACCGTTTTCTCGATACCCGTTGCCGAGGCACTGGATAGCATCGACCGGGGCGAGTTGACCGATGCCAAGACACTGGTGGCCCTGCTGGAGTGGAAGAGGAGACAAGGGTGATCGTCGGCGTACCTAAGGAAATCAAGACGGCCGAGCACCGGGTCGCCCTGACCCCGGTCGGGGTGCGGGAGCTGACGGACCGGGGACACACAGTCCTGATCCAGAAGAGCGCCGGCGAGGGATCCAGCATCCACGACGAGGAGTTCGAGGCTCAGGGGGCACGGGTCGTTGCCTCCGCCGAGGACGTGTTCGGCGAGGGCGACATGATCCTGAAAGTCAAAGAGCCCCAGCCCTCGGAGGTGGAGATGTTCCGGCCGGGGCAGGTTTTGTTCACCTACTTGCATCTGGCCGCTTACCCCCAACTCGCCCAGGGACTGCGGGATCGGGGAATCGTGGCGATTGCCTACGAGACCGTCCAGTTGCCGGATCGCAGCCTGCCCCTGCTCGCTCCCATGTCGGAGATCGCCGGGAGAATGGCCACTCAGGTCGGCGCCTACTTCCTCGAGGCGGCCCAGGGCGGCCGCGGGATCCTCCTGGGTGGGGTGGCCGGAGTGCGTCCGGCCCGGGTGGTTGTGGTGGGGGCGGGAATGGCCGGTTTCAACGCTGCCGTGATCGCCGCCGGCATGCAGGCCGACGTGTCGGTCCTCGACGTGGATCTCGACAAGCTGCGCCATCTCGACTCCCTCTACGCCGGGCGAATCGTCACCCTCGCTTCCAACCGGCTCACGCTCGAGGAGCAGGTGCTGGGGGCAGACCTGGTCATCGGGACGGTGCTGGTTCCCGGAGCGTCGGCTCCCAAGCTCGTCACGGAGGAGATGGTCCGGGGGATGCGCAAGGGGACGGTGCTGGTGGATGTCGCCATCGACCAGGGCGGCTGTTTCGCCACCTCGCACGAAACGACCCACGACGATCCGGTCTACGAGAAGCATGGTGTCCTGCACTACGCAGTGGGCAACATCCCCGGAGCCGTGCCCCACACCTCGACCTACGCCCTGACCAACGCCACCCTCCGCTATGTCCTGACCCTGGCGGATGAGGGTGCCACCCAGGCCGTCGCCGCCCATCCCGAGCTGGCCCTGGGGGTCAACGTTGCCGGCGAGAACGTGTGCCATCCCGCCGTGGCCGCCTCCCTGGGCGCCGAATACGTCGCCCCGGGCACGGCCCTAGCCGGGATGTGATTCCCGAGCCTCTCACCGCCGGCGATATCTCCCTCCGGTCCTGGACAGGTGGCGAGGGTCACCTGTATATGAGCCTGCGCGATGACGAGGTCTTCCGGTTCACGACCGAGTCGGCTTCGGCGGATGCCGCCGAGTGCCAGGCCATCATCGTGGCCGCCCGTGCCGACCCTCGCCGGGCCGCCCTTGCTGTCTGCGACCCGTCCGGGGCGCCGGTAGGAAACGTCGCCGTCCACAGGAAGCGGGACCATGTCGAGGTGTCTTATTGGCTCTCGGCACCCGCCCGGGGCAGGGGATGGGCCGCCACCGCTCTCCGGGCCGTGTCGGAGTGGATCCGGTCGACCTGGGGCGAGGTCGAGGTGTGGCTCGAGATAGATCCCCACAACCAGGCCTCGATTCGGGTGGCAGAGGCAGCCGGATTCCGGCGGGGCGGTATGCGCCTCGAGTCCGCCTGCGGAGGTCCGGCGCTGGTGTATCGACGGGTGGGGGACAGACAAACATCCGGATAGTCTCGCCCCGGGCCACTATCATGAGCCTCAGATCCGGGTCCCGTCTCCGCAGCTGCTGACGTCTCGGATGCCGCCATCCGTCAAGGAAAGCCATGAGCACGCTCGACATCGACACCATTCGCGAGAACCTGGAACACCAGAGGGATCGCCTGGTCGAACAGCTCGACGAACTGGGCGCCACCCCGTCAGGTGACCTCAAGTCCGATCTCAACTACGGGGACGGCTTCGCCGACGCCGCCGCCGTCACGGCCGAGCGGACCGAGCGACTGGGTCTCGTCGACACGCTCAAGGGCCAGCTCGACGAGGTCGAACGGGCTTTGGCCCGGATTGAAGAAGGGACCTACGGCGTTTGCGCCCAATGTGGCCAGGAAATCCCTGCCGCCCGGCTGGAGGCCCGTCCCGAGTCCACCCTGTGCGTCGACTGCAAATCCCGTAATCGCTGAGAAGTGCCCGGTAGCTGGACCCACCTCGCGGCTCGTTTCTACGACGTCGTAACTTCCCGGGCCCTGGACAAGGGCGAGCGGGATGCCGTCAGGCGCTGGCTCCCCGAGACCCATCTCCAGAAGGCCTTCTTCGCCCAGACCCAGGCCGACCAGCGACATGGCTTTGCCGCCGCGCTCCACGTGGTCGCCGCCCACCCCGACCGCAGCGATTTGATTCGGGCCGCCCTCGTCCACGACATCGGCAAGCGCCATGCCCGCCTCGGGCCATTGGGCCGGGTTCTGGCCTCGCTCGCCATCCGTCTCCGGTTGCCGCTCTCTCCTCGTATGGCCCTCTACCGGGACCATGGCCGCCTGGGGGCGGCCGAACTGGGAGGTGTGGAAGGAATCGTGACCGATTTCACCCGCCATCACCACGGCGAGTGCCCGCCGACGATCTCCCCGGAGGACTGGGGGACGCTGGTGGCGTCGGACAGGGCCCGGGTCCGCTGATGTCGGGGTGCGCTCGAACCGTCCGGCAAGGTAGCCCGGAGGTCGGGGCGGCGAGGGGCTGGAGAAGGTCCCCGCCCGGATCCCTCCAACAAAGCCCCGGTTTCTCTCCAGTGTGCGCGAAGATGCGCTCCAGTCACCCATGAGCTATCACGTCTCCACTTCGGTCTTCGAGGGCCCGCTCGATCTGCTCCTGCAGCTGATCACCCGCCATCAGGTCGACGTAACCGCGGTGAATCTCTCGGATCTGGTCACCGAGTACCTCTCCCACATGGAGGAGATGCGCCGGCTCGACCTCGATGTGACCTCCGAGTTCCTGCTCATCGCCGCCACCCTCATCCAGCTCAAGGCCCACGCCCTGCTGCCGGCCGACGACGAGATCGACCTCGACGAGGAGCTGGCCCTGATGGAAGAGCGGGATCGTCTGCTCGCCCGCCTCCTCACCTGCGTGACCTTCAAGGACGTGGCCGTGGTGATCCGGCACCGGCTCCAGGAGGCGAACCGGTTCGTCCCCCGGGTTTCGGGCCTCGACCAGGAGATCGCGGTGGCGCCGCCCGAGGTGGTGATCCCGGTCGACCCGGTGGGTCTGGCCCGTCTCGCCGCTGCCGCCCTCACCCAGCAACGGCGCGAGCCCGATCTAGACCACCTCGACCTCGACCTGCCTTCGGTCCAGGCGGCGATCGATGAGCTCCGCGCCCGCATCTCGGCCGAGGTGTCGACCGGCTTCGATACGCTGGTTGCTCACTGTCGGCGGCCCATGGAGGTGGCGGCGTACTTTCTCGCCCTCCTCGAACTGGCTCGTTGGGGAATGGTCGAGGTGAGCCAGGAGGACTGGATGGCCGGCATCGACGTCAGAACCACGGGCAAGAACCAGGACGACTTCGTATCGGAGTGGAGCGCCTGATGGAGCCCCTGGCCGCCCTGGAGGCGATCCTGTTCGTGACGGAGGCCCCGGTCCCGCTGTCCGAGCTGAGCGAGGTACTCGAATCCACCCCCGAGGAGGTCGAGGCACTGCTGGAGCAACTGGGCCGGGAGCTGGACGAACGCGGCTCGGGCCTGGTGGTGCGCAGTGCCGGCGGTGGCTGGCGGCTGTATTCGCGGCCTGAGGCCTATGCCTATCTGGAGCGGTTCGCTGCCTCGGCTACCGCCCGGCGCCTGTCCTCGGCCGCCCTCGAGGTTTTGGCCGTGGTCGCCTACAGACAGCCGGTGTCGCGCGGACAGCTGACAGAGATCCGGGGCGTCGACTCGGACTCGTCGCTGCGGACCCTCACACGCCTGGGATTGATCGAGGAGGCGGGACGGCTCTCGCTCCCCGGCAACCCCGCCGTGTACCGGACCACCGATCTCTTCCTCGAGAAGCTGGGCATCGCTTCTCTCGGGGAGCTGCCGGCCCTGGCCGACCATGTTCCCCCGGCCGAGGTGGTGGGAGCGCTGGAAGACACGTTCCGGCCCCTCGGGTCAGATACCTGAGCAGTGACCGATCGCCCCAAGCTGCAGAAGGCGATCGCCCACAGCGGGCTCATGTCACGTCGGGCGGCGGAAGAGCTCATTGCCGCCGGGCGGGTCACAATCGATGGTCGCCGGGCGGAGGTGGGCGAGCGGGTCGACCCCGACACCCATGTGGTGGCGGTGGACGGTCACCCGATCCCGGTTCGACCTGGCCTGGTCACCTATCTCGTCAACAAGCCGGCCGGCATAATCTCGACGGCCGACGACCCCCACAACCGCTCCACGGTGGTCGACCTGGTCCCATCCGAGCCGCGTGTCTACCCGGTGGGCAGGCTCGATGCCGACTCCGAGGGCCTGATTCTGCTCACCAACGACGGGACCCTCGCCGACATGGTGATGCATCCCCGCTATGGCATCACCAAGCGCTATCGGGTGGTGGTCCAGGGTTCGCCCGGAACCTGGGTGAGCGAGCTCGAGTCCGGTGTGGAACTGGAGGACGGGACGGCGGCCGCTCTCTCTGCCCGGGTGGTGGACAGCGCCGCCGGCAGGACCATGCTCGAGATGGTCATGGGGGAGGGACGCAAGCGTGAGATCCGCCGCATGTGCTCGGCGCTGGGTCATGAGGTGGAGGCGCTGGTGCGGGTGGCGATTGGTCCGCTCACCGACGCCGCCCTCCGTCCGGGGGAGTGGCGTCGGCTGACCTCCGAGGAGGTCGCCACGCTCTACGGCGCCGCTTCGCCGGCGGTTTGAGGCTCGGCGCCACACCCGGTTAGCTTTCTCTCGTGCTCGAGGTGCAATCGCCGGGTCGGCCGGTTTCCGGCACGGTCCGTCCTCCGGGATCCAAATCCCTCACCAATCGCGCCCTGGTGACGGCCGCCCTGGCCCGCCCGGGGGCGAGCCGGCTCTATGGAGTGCTCGAGGCCGATGACAGTCGGGCGATGGTGGAAGGGCTCCGCCACCTGGGGGTTCTGATCGACGACAACGAGGATCCCTGGCTGGTGCTGGGCACCGGTGGAGACCTGCAACCTGCCGCCGCCACCATCGATGTGGGTGCGTCGGGAACGACGGCCCGCTTCATCACCGCGGTGGCTGCCCTCGCCTCCGGCCCCACGACCATTGACGGCACCCCCCGGATGCGGGAGCGCCCCATCGGACCACTGACCGGGGCCCTCCGTGCCCTGGGCGCCGATGTCGAAGCGACCGACGGCTTTCCTCCGGTGCGGATCGGAGAGGGAACCGGGCTGCGGGGAGGGAAGGTCCGGATCGATTCGACTCGGTCGTCCCAATTCGCCTCTGCCCTGCTGCTGGTGGCCCCTTTGGCGGCGGAACCCGTCGAGATCGAGCTGGACGGACCGGTCGTATCCCGTTCGTACCTGCAAGGCACGGTCGAGGTGATGGAGGCCTTCGGCGGGGAGGTGACGGTGGAAGGCGACACCTATCGCGTCGAGCCCACCGGCTACTCCAAATCCCAGTACACCATCGAGGCCGATGCCTCGGCGGCGGTGTACCCGGCGGTGGCGGCGGCCATCACCGGTGGCTCCGTGCTGATCCAGGGGATACCGCCCGGCTCCAGCCAGCCCGATCTGGCCGTGCTCGAGATCCTGGTCCGGATGGGCTGTTCGGTGGGCCACGATTCCGACGGGCTCACGGTCACCGGCAGCGGCAAGCTGGCTGCGTTCGAGGCCGACTTCACCGAGGCTCCCGACGGCGCCCTGGCGATGGCGGTAGCGGCACTGTTTGCCGACGGACCCAGCCGGCTTTCGGGCCTGTCGACGTTGGGCATCAAGGAGACCGACCGGCTGGCCGCGCTGCAGATCGAATTGTCCCGGCTCGGAGCCGGGGCGCGGGTGGAGGGTGACACGCTCGTGGTCGAGCCGGCCCCGCTCCACCCCGCCACCGTCGAGACCTATGGGGACCACCGCATGGCGATGTCGTTCGCTCTCGTCGGCCTGGTGGTGCCCGGGGTGCGGATTTCCGACGCCACGGTGGTGACCAAGACGTGGCCGGGCTACTTCGCCATGCTGGAGTCACTGTGACCGATCGGTTCGTGGTCGCCATCGATGGTCCAGGCGGGGCCGGGAAGTCGACCGTGAGCCGCCTCGTGGCCGCCCGGATCGGGGCGTCCCACCTCGACACGGGGGCGCTCTACCGCGCCGCCACCCTGGCGGTCCTGGAGGCGGGCGCAGACCCCGAGTGTCCCGCCGGGGTGCTGGAGGTGGTGTCCGGGTGTGAGATCGACCAGTGCGAGGGCCGCACTCTGCTCGACGGAAGCGACGTCTCGGTCCGGATCCGCTCGGAGGCCGTCACCGATGCGGTGTCGGCGGTCTCGGCCCATCCCCGGGTGCGGGAGCTGCTGGTGGCGGCGCAGAGGGCGTGGGTCGATCGTCAGTCTTGTCCGGCGGTGGTCGAGGGTCGCGACATCGGAACCGTGGTCTTCCCCGATGCGGCCCTCAAGGTGTTCCTCGATGCCGACCCCGAGGTGCGAGCATCCCGCCGCTCCGGTGAGACCGGCGCCGCCAGCGATCTGGTGGCCGAGGCGCTGCACCGCCGCGACACCTTCGACTCGACGCGAGCCGCCTCCCCGCTCCGTCCGGCCGACGATGCCATCTACCTTGACACCACCCACCTCACCCTCTCCGAGGTGGTAGAGGCAATCCTGGACCGCCTGAAAGACCCCAGCTAGCCGGCCCCGGCCCGCCGTTTTCGCGACAGAATTGCGCGCC
>DATHVR010000197.1:0-40809 GCA_035461175.1 Acidimicrobiia bacterium
CTACCGGGCAGGTCTCGTCGGATCTAGGCCCACGACACAGTCACAGCGCATAACGGTTGCCCGTTTCGGCCGATCTCGGCCAACGCGACAGCGCGATAACCGGCATTCTGGTACATGTTCGACCCACGCAACCGCCAAGGCCAGCGCCCGCCCGGAAGAGGCGTCCGGGTTCACCATTCGCGTTTATCCGACGCGGGGGTTGTAATCGCTGCGATCCTGAGGCATACTCGGTTGGCGATGAACTACGTGCTCACCGGCATCATCATTATCGACTAGGCGCCCGGCCCCCATACCGGCCGGCGCCCTCTGCCCTCTGCTCACCCGCAGGGGGTTTTTTCATTCCCGAACGGCACCCGGAGACCCAATGGACACCCCACTCGAGATCTACGACACCACCTTGCGAGATGGCAGCCAGCAGGAGGGCATCTCGCTCACCGTGAGCGACAAGCTGCGCATCGCCCAGCTCCTCGACGACCTCGGGGTGACCTACATCGAGGGAGGCTGGCCGGGGGCATTGCCCAAGGACGACGAGTTCTTCGCCCTCGCCAGGAGCCGCCTCGATCTGCGCAACGCCGAACTGGTGGCGTTCGGGTCGACTCACCGGCCGGGAGGAGACGCCGCCGCCGATCCCCAGCTGAGGGCGCTGCTGGCGGCGGAGACCGAGACGATCTGCATCGTCGGCAAGACGTGGGACTACCACGTGCGGGAGGCGCTGCGAACCGACAACGACGAGGCGCTGCGCATGATCGGCGCCTCGATCGAATATCTCCGCTCCCAGGGCCGGCGGGTGTTCTTCGACGCCGAGCACTTCTTCGACGGCTTCCGCTCCTCCCCCGACTTCGCCCTGGCCGCCGCCCGCACCGCCGCCGAGGCAGGAGCCGAGCGAGTGGTCCTGTGCGACACCAACGGCGGCACCCTCACGTCGGAGATCGTCGACATCATCGGCAAGGTCCAGGCCGAGGTCGACGCCGCCGTCGGTGTCCACTTCCACAACGACGTAGGGTGCGCGGTGGCTTCGTCGCTGGCGGCGGTGGATGCCGGGGCTATCCAGGTGCAGGGGTGCGTTAACGGCTACGGAGAGCGGACCGGCAATGCCGACCTGTGCACGATCATCCCCGACCTGGTCCTCAAGATGGACCGGCCGGTGGTCAGCGCCGAACAGCTGGGGATGCTGTCACCGATCAGCCACCACATCGCCGAACTTGTCAACATCACCCTCGATCCGCACCGGCCCTATGTCGGCACCTCGGCCTTCACCCACAAGGCGGGGTTGCACACCTCGGCCCTGGCCCGTCGTTCCGACGCCTACGAGCACACCGACCCGACGGGAGTGGGCAACCGCACCCGGATGGTGGTGTCGGAACAGGCCGGGCGAGCGTCGGTCCTCAACAAGGCCCAGGAACTGGGACTCGAGATCGACGACGAGGTCGCCCGCAGCGTCCTCGAGCAGGTGAAGGAGATGGAGCACCGGGGCTATCACTTCGAGGCCGCCGACGGCTCGTTCGAGCTCCTGGTCCGGCGCGCCATCGGATGGAAACAGGACTTCTTCCAGCTGGAGTCGTACCGGGTCCACATCGAGCGCCGCACCGACGAGCCGGTGACGG
Organism: Acidimicrobiia bacterium; assembly: GCA_035461175.1. GTDB lineage: Bacteria > Actinomycetota > Acidimicrobiia > Spongiisociales > ZC4RG35 > DATHVR01. The sequence continues at coordinate 1,605 of DATHVR010000197.1, forward strand.
CCGAGGCCACGGTGAAGGTGGTGGTCGGTGGTGAACGCCGGGTCACCACGGGCGAGGGCGACGGTCCCGTCAATGCCCTCGACTCGGCACTCCGCCAGGCCCTGCGCCCGGTCTTCCCGCAGGTGGCCGATATCCGGCTCACCGACTACCGGGTGCGGGTCCTCGACTCGACCGACGGCTCCGGGGCGAGCGTCCGGGTACTGGTGGAGACCTCCGACCACCGCGACACCTGGGGCACGATCGGAGTCCACGAGAACATCATCGACGCCTCGTGGGAGGCTCTCTCCGACGGCATCGTCGTCGGCCTGCTGCGCAGCACCGCCGGCCAGGGCTCGACGCCGCTGGGATGATCACGCTGTGAGGGTCGTCGCATCGACTCGATGCAAAGACCCTCACAGTACGATCCAGCCATGGCCCGCACCCCGACTCTGACCCACTGGGGCGCCTACGAGATCGAGGCCGAGGACGGGCGGATAACCGGCGTCCATCCCTATCCGGGCGACCCCGACCCCTCCCCGATCGGCCGGTCGATGCTGGTCCACGACCACCCGCTCCGGGTGCGCCGGCCCGCCGTTCGGCGCAGCTGGCTGGAGAGAGGTCCCGGCACCGACACCCAACTGCGCGGCGTGGAGCCGTTCGTGGAGGTGACGTGGGACCGGGCCCTCGACCTGGCCGCCGCCGAGATCGATCGGGTCCGGACCGAACACGGCAACCGGGCGATCTACTCCGGCTCCTACGGGTGGGCATCGGCGGGACGGTTCCATCACGCCCAAAGCCAGCTGCGCCGCTTCATGGCCACCATCGGCGGGTCAACCACCAAGGTCAACACCTACAGCCTGGCGGCGGCCGAGGTGATCGTCCCCCACGTCCTCGGCTACTCCTACGACGACATCCAGGACGCCCACACCTCCTGGCCCGTCATCGCCCGCAACACCAGGCTCTTCGTCGCCTTCGGAGGGCTGCCCTGGAAGAACAGCCAGATCCAGTCCGGCGGGCAGGGCCGGCATCTGCTCGGCACGTACCTGGAAGCCTGCCGGGAGGCAGGGGTGAGGTTCGTCAATGTGGGGCCGATCCGCAGCGACCTCCCCGACGTGGAGTGGTGGCCGATCCGGCCCAACACCGACGTCGCCCTGATGCTGGCGCTGATGCACGAACTCGTGCGCCTCGATCTGGCCGACGAGGAGTTCATCGCCCGATACACGGTGGGATGGGATCGGCTGCGGGACTACCTGCTTGGAAAGAAAGACGGCACCGCCAAGGATCCCCGCTGGGCGGCGGAGGTCTGCGACCTCGATCAGGCCTCGATCAGCCGGCTGGCCCAAGACCTCGCCTCGCAGCGGTCGATGGTCAACACCGCCTGGTCCCTGCAGCGGGCCGACCACGGCGAGCAGCCGTTCTGGGGGGTGATCGCCCTCGCTGCCGCCCTGGGCCAGATCGGGCTCCCCGGAGGCGGCTTCGGGCTCGGCTACGGAGCGGTCGGATCGGTAGGAAACGGAGTCAGCCGGGTCCCGCTGCCGTCGGTGCCCGCCCCTCCGGACCCGACGCCGGGTTTCATCCCCGTGGCCCGGGTGACCGACATGCTCGAATCACCGGGGTCGACCTACGCCTATGACACCGCCACCCGCACCTACCCGGACATCCACCTGATCTACTGGGCGGGGGGCAACCCTTTCCACCACCACCAGGACCTGGGCCGTCTGGTTCGGGCCTGGCGCAAGCCCGACACCGTCATCGTCAACGAGCCGTGGTGGACGGCGACGGCCCGCCGGGCCGACATCGTCTTTCCCGTCACCCTTCCCCTGGAACGCGACGACATCGGCGGCGCCTCCGTCGACGACCACCTCTTCGCCATGCACCGTGCCGTGGGACCTCTGGCGGAGGCCCGCTCCGACCATCAGGTCTTCGCGGGTCTGGCCGAGCGACTGGGAGCCGGGGCCGAGTTCACCGCCGGACGCTCCGAGAGCGAGTGGATCAGATGGATGTACGAGCGTTTCCGGGAACGGGACCCGAGCGCTCCCCCCTTCAGCGAGTTCTGGCAGCACGGTCACCACCGCCAGCTGCCCTCGCCGGAGGCGGAACTGGTCCTGCTGGCCGAGTTCCGCCACGACCCCGACGCTCGCCCTCTCCCCACCCCGTCGGGAAGGATCGAGTTGTGGTCGGCGGACATCGACCGGGCCGCCCCTGTGGGCTGTCCGCCCCACCCGGCCTGGACGGAGCCGGCCGAGTGGCTCGGCAGCGCCGCCGAGGACGAGCTGCACCTGATCTCGAATCAGCCCCGAACCCGCCTTCACTCCCAGTGGGACATGGGAGCCGAGAGCCAGGACTCCAAGGTGGCGGGCCTGGAGCCGATCCACCTCCACCCCGAGGACGCCGCCGCCGCCGGAGTGGAAGACGGATCGGTGGCCCGGGTCTGGAATGAACGGGGAGCGACGCTGGCCGGAGTCCGAATCGACGATGGCGTCCGCCCCGGAGTCGCCGAACTCGCCACGGGCGCCTGGTACGACCCGCTCGACCCGACCGACGCCGACAGTCTCGACGTGGCCGGAAATCCCAACGTGCTCACCCGAGATGCCGGCACGTCGGAGCTGGCCCAGGGACCGTCTCCACAGACCTGTCTGGTGCGGATCGAACCGTGGGATGGCCCCCTCCCGGATCGGAAGGCGAATCGGCCGCCGCCGCTCGAGGACGACGCCTAGCATCGCGGCGCGGATCAATCTCCAGGAGGCAGGATGGTGGATCGGACCGACCCGAGGCCGGCGATCCTCATCTCGGGACGCAACGAGGAGGCACGGGCGAACGTCTGTGCCGAAGTGGAACGGCGCTACTCCGACGACTACCTCGTCGTCGAAGGTGACGTGCGTCGGGGGCTCGGTGAAGCGGGTCGCCTCGGGGGTGGGGGCGGGTGCCATCGCCGTACAGCAGGTCCACCAGTATCTGAGCGAAAACCATGACCGGCGCTGACGCCACCCTTCTCCGTCCCGGCATGCGCCGGCTGCTGCTCCTGGCCGGTGTGCTGGTGACACTGGCCGGCATCCAGCTTTTCGTGTTCTCGGAGCGAACCGCCGAGTACTTCGCCTGGACGATCGACCCGCCCCTGACGGCCGCCTTCCTGGGCGCCGCGTACTTCGCCAGCGCCCTGTTCGAGTTCTCGGCCGCACGCGAGAAGCTGTGGGCGAAGGCCCGCATCTCTGTCCCGACGGTGTTCGTGTTCACGCTGACGACGATGATCGTCACCCTCGTCCATCTGGATCGGTTCCACCTCGGAGCCGAGTTCGCCGCCGCCACCCGGGCGGTCACGTGGTTGTGGCTTGTGATCTACGCCGTCGTGCCGGTGGCGATGGCGGTGCTGTGGTGGAACCAGTCGCGCACCCCGGGAGTCGAGCCACCCCGCCACGTTCCGCTGCCCGTCTGGCTGAGGGTGCTGACCGGGGCCCAGGCCCTTGCCCTTCTCGGGGTGGGCTCCGCCTTGCTGGTGGTGCCCGTCACCGTCGCCGAAGTGTGGCCATGGACCCTCACCCCGCTGACCGGTCGGGCGATCGGAGCGTGGCTGCTCAGCCTGGGGGTCGCCGCCGCCCAAGCCCTGTTGGAAGACGACCTGCGCCGTCTAATCCCGGCGACCTGGGCTTACCTGGGTTTCGCCGTGCTGCAGACGTGGGCGCTGGCCCGCTACCCCGACGACATGGCCTGGGGAGAGCCGATGGCCTATGCCTATCTGGCGTTCCTCGCCAGCACCGTCGTGGTGGGGGCTGCCGCCCTCGGGCTCATCCGGCGGACTCGGCCGGCTTCCGTTTGACGCACATCACCGGGACATTGGATTCCCGGAGGATGTCGAGGGCGTTGGAGCCGAGAATGAGCTTGCCGGTGGCGGAACGCGAGCGGATGCCGATGATGATCATCCCGGCGTCGTGGTCGGCCACCGCCCCCATCAGGTCCTTGGCCGGCTCCTGGCCGCGGACGTACTCGTGGGTGCAGTGATCGATGCCGGCGACATGCAGCTTCTCGTGCGCCGCCTCCATCGCCGCCGAACTGCGTCGATAGTCCTCGGTGTCCTCGTGGTCGCCGCCCACCATCGAATGCACGACAACCAGCTTGCCGCCCCGCAGCTTCGACTCGGCAATGGCCTGGTCGATGGCCGCCTCACCTGCGGGGGAGTCCACGTAACCGACGACAATGTTCATTGAATCTCCTCGATTTCTAACAAGTCGAGATTAGCTCCGGTGCCGGAACCGGCTGGTGACCGGCTCACTCCCCTGCCGGTTCCATCGCCTCCCGGGCGGTGATCGAGAAAACTCGCACCGGACGGCTGACCCCCTTCATCACCAGGTCCTCGACCGGTGCCCAGTCGACCTGGCCCTCCACCGAGGCGAGGGTCTTGTCGGAGACGAGCACCTGTCCGGGCTCGGCGAGGGCGGCCAGGCGGGCGGCCACGTTGACGTGGTTGCCGACCACGGTGTAGTCGGTGCGGGTGGCCGAACCGATGTTGCCCACGGTCACGTAACCCGTGCTGATCCCGACTCCTATCGATAGGTGCTCCTCCGAACGCAGCCACGTGTGTCGCAGCTGGTCCACTTTGTCGAGCATCTCGAAGGCGGTGGCGACGGCCCGCTCGGCATGATCCTCGAAGGGGATCGGGTCACCGAAGAAGGCCAGGATGCCGTCGCCGAGGTACTTGTCGAGGGTGCCACCGTAGGAGAACACGAGGTCGGTCATGACGCTGAAGTACTCGTTGAGAGCGTCGACGAGCTCTTCGGGCTCCATCCGTTCGGACATCGTCGTGAAGCCTCTGATGTCGGAGTAGAGGATCGTGAGATTGCGCCGGACGGAGGCGAAGGTGATCGGTGCCTCGCCGGTGAGGATGGCGTCGGCGACCTGAGGCGAGACGTAGCGTCGCAGACGTTCGGTGCGCCGCAGTTGGGTCAGTTGTTCCTCGATAGTCTTCTCGAGGTTGGCGTTGAGGTTGCTCAGGTTTTGGTACAGGGAGGCGAGCTGGGAACTGGTGCGGTTCAGATTGACGGTCAGCCGGCCAAACTCGTCCCGGTTGGGTACGTCGATCACCTGGCCAAAATCACCGTCGGCGATTCGGGCCAGGGCCACGTCGATCTTGCGAACCGGGCGCATGACCGACCAGGAGAGGATGGCACCCATGGCCAGCGCGGTGAGAAGGCTGACCAATGAGAACCCGGCCACCGTGGTGGTGAGGAAGCGACGGCTGTCCTGGAACGCCGCCTGCTCGCTCCCAGCCTCCTCGCTGAGCAGGTTGATCAAGACGTTGAGCTCGTCTTCGAGATCGTGAGAGATCTCGTGCTCGGCCGAGATGTGAACATTGGTGGCCCCCTCGAGGTCGCCTTCCTCGTAGAGCTGCTGCACGTTGGCGCTCGCGGCGGCAAAACGGGTGTCGTGGGAGTCGAGACGGTCCAGGATCGCCACCACCTCCGGACTGGCGTCGGCCCGGATCGCATCTATATCTCGACGGAAATCAGCCTTGGCCTGATTGATTTTGTCGTTCCAGGAGTCGATCTGGGTGATCAGGGCCATGGCCCGATAGTGGCTCTGGGCAGTGACGGCGTAGATGCCCTGTCGGGCCATGTCGGTCTGCTCCTGCAGGGCCACCACGCGCGTCATCTGTCGGTTCATCGAATTGATTACGACGATGCTCAGCAGGCCCATGGCCAGGAGTAGGAGCGCACTGATCATGAAGCCGGCCAGCAGCTTGGTATGGATGGTGGCCTGGACACGAGCGACCATGTCGACCAGGGGCGTTGCCCAGCTAGTCGGATCCTGGTCCTCGCTCCCCTGGTCGGCAGGCGTGGCGTCGACCGAGGCTTCCTCGTCGGAGGTCACGCCCGAAGACTATTCGACCGGGGCCCCGCGCGTCGGCGGGATTTGCAGGCGGCTACCCGGCTCTGCCTCAGCCAGTGCGGCGGCCGTCCACTTCGCCCACCGTCTCCACGGCAATCACATCGGCGATGACCGACTCGATGTCGGTGGCCGCCAGCAACACCTGGGCGCCGGACTGGGTGGTGTAGTCCTCGACGGGGATCTCGATCTCTTCGACCGAGTCTCCGAGGCCGCGCATGGTCCAGGCCAGCGATACCGCCTGAGTTATCCCCAGGTCGGTGTCGACGGTGACATAGGGCGAAAGGGTTTGGGCAGCCGACAGGGCTTCCTGGGGATCGCCGAAGTTGCCCAGGCGGTCGAGCATCTCGATCAGGAAATCCCGCTGACGTTCGTTACGGGTGAGGTCGCTCACCCCCGACATCAGGCGCCACCCGTTCTCGGTGAGCTCCTCGGTGGTGCGACTCCGCAACCAGGCGAGGGTCTGTTCTCCGCCGGCCAGCTGGCAGCCGGCGGGAAGATCGAGCTTGGACTTGGCGTCCCGCACCGGCCGCTCGACGCAGACCTCATAACCCCCGAGCTCGTCGACGACGTGGCGAAACCCGGCCATGTCGACCAGGGCGAGGTGGTCGACACCGAGCCCGGTCAGCGACTCGACGGTGGCGAGAAGAGTGGATTCGCCGTTCATCCCCTCACACCCTTCCAGCGCCTGGCCGATTCTCTCCTGGCCACACGGGGTGGAGACCCACAGGTCACGCGGCAGCGACACCACCGCCGCCTGATCGCCATTGCGGGGGCGAATCAGGAGCAGCAGCACATCTGCCCGTGCTCCCTCGAAATCACCGAATCCGGTGAGATCCTCGAGCCCCTCACGTGAATCCGAACCGGCCATGAGCAGGGTGTCGATGCCGTCGGTGGCCGAAGGGACCGGAGGCAGCCGGAACTCGGGCACGGCGGTGACGTCGGGGTTGGCGTCGACATCGACTTCGGGCGGCTCGGTGACGCTGGTCATCCGTTCGATCTCGACCCGGTCGACGTTGCCCCACGTGGTCAGGGCGAACGCGATCCCACCGACGACGAGGACGGCGAGTAGACCGAATGAGGCCCATACGACCGGGTGCCGGCCGTCACGCGTAGCCAAGTTGTGTCACCCCGCTTCCGGTGGCCCGAGAGACACGGCCGCCCAGCGACGACCGCCACCGCAATCGTACCCGATCTGGCGGATTCCATGCCCGGGTACCCTGCGATTCATGACGCCAGAAGAGTTCCGTCGCGCCGCTCACGCCACCGTCGACTGGGTGGCCGACTACCTCGAACATGTCGAGGAATACCCCGTCCTATCCCGGGCGGAACCGGGCGAGATCCGAAAGGGGCTGCCGGCCCTGCCCCCCAGCGAGGGGGAGCCGTGGGATCGAATCCTGGCCGACCTCGAACAGCTGATACTGCCGGGGGTGACCCACTGGCAGTCGCCTGACTTCTTCGCATTCTTCCCCGCCAATTCGTCGGGCCCGGCCGTGCTCGGCGACCTGGTTTCGTCCGGCCTGGGAGTCCAGGGGATGCTCTGGGCCACCTCCCCGGCCGCCACCGAGCTGGAGACCCACGTCCTCGACTGGCTGGTCGAGATGTGCGGCCTCCCGGAGCAGTTCTCGTCGTCGTCGCGGGGAGGTGGCGTGATCCAGGATTCGGCCTCCTCCGCCACGCTGGTCGCCCTGCTGGCGGCCCGGGAGCGGGCCACCCACGGTCAGGCCAACCGCCACGGGGCGGGTGGGGACCTGACCGTTTACACCTCTGTCCACGGCCACTCCTCGATCGACAAGGCCGTGCGCATCGCCGGTCTGGGTATCGAGCAGCTCCGCCACATCCCCGCCGGGCCCGACCACGCCATGGATCCCGATCAGCTGGAGGCGGCCATCATCGCCGATCGGGCGGAGGGGCTTACCCCTGCCGCGGTGGTGGCCACTATCGGGACGACTTCTTCGACCGCCATCGATCCGGTCGCCGACATCGCCGAGGTGTGTCGCGCCCATGGGGTGTGGCTGCATGTCGACGCCGCCTACGCCGGGACGGCGGCGGTACTGCCCGAGATGCGCTGGATCCTGGCCGGTCTCGAAGCCGCCGACTCCTACGTTTTCAACCCCCACAAGTGGATGCTGACCAACTTCGATTGCTCCGCCTTCTACGTGGCCGATCGGGCCGAGTTGATTGAGACGCTGAGCATCCTCCCCGAGTACCTGAAGAACCAGGCCACCGCCTCGGGGGCGGTGTTCGACTATCGGGACTGGCAGGTGTCACTGGGACGGCGCTTTCGGGCACTCAAGCTGTGGTTCGTGATCCGCTCCTTCGGCGTCGAGGGGGTGCAAGCTCATGTGCGCAAGGGCATCGATCTGGCCCAGGAGCTGGCGGGGTGGGTGGAAGCCGATCCCGACTTCGAGATCGCGTCTCCCCATCCCTTCGGCCTGGTCTGCTTCCGTCACACCGGAGGCGACGCCGTCAACCAGCGCATCCTGGAGACCGTCAACGCCTCCGGTGAGGCCTACATCACCCACACGCTTCTCGACGACGCCTACACGTTGCGGGCGGCGATCGGGGTCCCGAGCACCGAGCGCCGGCACGTGACCGACCTGTGGGAGCGAATCCAGTCGGCGGCTCAATAGCTGGACAGGCCCAGCAGGCGGCGGGTCATCATGGCGGTGGCGCCCCACAGCGTGTCGCCCTCGAGTTCGTAGAACCAGACCTCGTGCCCGTTCCATTGCTCGGCGTGCCAGCGATCGTCGTCACTCAACTCCGCCAGGGTGGGGTGGTAGACCCGCACCACCTCCCGGGGCGATGGGACCAGATCGGGCGGAGCGGCCAGGCGGCCCACCACCGGAACCACCATGAGCCGGAACTGGACCGTGTCGATCGGAGGGAGGAACCCGATCACCTCCACGTCGGCGGGAGGGATCCCCACCTCCTCATAGGCCTCGCGCAGCGCGGTCTCGGTGGGGCCGCCGTCGTCGGGATCGGGTCGTCCGCCCGGAAAGGCGATGTGGCCGGCGTGGGTGGGCATCGTGTCGGGCCGCTTGGTCAGGATGAGACGCAGTTCCCCCTCCCCGTCCGCATAGATCGGGATGAGGACGGCGGCTCGATCCAGCTCACCGGGCGGGGGCGGATCGGCCACTATCTGGAGACGGTCCCACACGGTAGGGATGGTATTCGCCCCGACTCCCGATCCCACCGGCCCTCCTCACGTCCCGACGACGGCCACCAGGAGGTACAGCCCGGCAGCAGCTATCGCTGCCACTCCCCCGCCCACGATCAGCCTCTCGCGTCCTCTGATCCGGGCCGCCAGCGCGTATGCCGCCACCCCCAACGCCGCTCCCACCACGTCGGCGACCAGATCCCCCCACTCGAAGGCGCGTCCCGGTACCCGGGTCTGGAGGACCTCTATCGCCACCCCCACCGCCACCGAGGCGCCCCATGCCCACCACCGGGTGGTGGCCCGGTTCTCACCCGCCTCCACCGCCCCGCGCCAGACCATGATCAGGGCGGCGAGAAGGGCGGTGGCGCCCAAGTGGGCCAGGCCATCGAACCAACCGGCCAGACCCAGCGTATCGCCCCCGGGCAGATCCTCGATCAGGCCAATAGCGACATAGGCGATGGCCCACCCGAGGGCGGTCCAACCCGAGATCGTTCCACGCATCTGCAAGCGGGAGACCCTAGGCGGATGCCACGGCCCACCGGGCCGCCGGGACGATATGCTGGCGCCCGCATGGCCGCCCCTCCCGAACACCTGGAGACCGAACGTCTGATTCTTCGTCGGTTTCATCGCCGGGACGTGCAGACGCTGGAGGAAGGGGTGCGGTCGTCGCTCGCCGACCTCAATGAGTGGCTGCCGTGGGCGCACATGGATTACACCCGTGACGACGCTGTCGCCTTCGTGCGCGACTCGGTCCAGGCCTGGCGGGAAGGAAAGGCCTTCGACTACGCCATCCGCTCCCAGGAGGAGCCGGACTGCCATCTCGGCAACATCTCGATCTGGCAGACCTCACGTAGCGGACGCATCGGCGAGATCGGCTACTGGATCAGGACCGACCTGGTCGGGCGGGGTTATGCCACCGAGGCAACCGCCGCCCTCCTCCGGATCGGCTTCGACACGATGGGGCTGCACAAGATCACGCTCCGCATCGCCGTCGGCAACCGCGGCTCGGAGCGGGTGGCCGAAAAGCTCGGCTTCACCATCGAGGGGGTCCTGCGCCAGGAGCTGTTGATCCGCGGCAACTGGGTCGACCACACCCTGTTCTCGATGCTCGACAACGAGTTCCACCGCCTCCACGGAAGAACCGTCCGCTGAGAAGTTCTAGGTGGTAGGTGGTAAGTGGTAGGTACTTACCACCCACCACCTACCACCTAGAACCTGAATTCAGTCCATGGCCTCGCGGATCTCGCGGTAGACGCGGTCGGCGGAGGGGATGGCCAGGTCTTCCAGGCTGGCGGCCGACGGGAGGGGGATGTGGGGGGTGGTGATGCGCACCAGCGGCCCGTCCAGGTCCCAGAACGCCTCGTGGCCGACGATCGAGGCGATCTCGGCCCCCCAGCCGCATAGCCGGGGGTTCTCCTCGACGGTGAAGAGACGTCCCGTCTTGTGGACCGAGGCGAGGATGGCCTGGGTGTCGAGCGGGACCAGCGTGCGCACGTCGATCACTTCGGCCGAGATCCCGTCTTCGGCCAATCGCTCGGCCGCCTCCAGCGCCCGCGGCACCATCAGGGCCAGGGCGACGATGGTGCAGTCCGTTCCCTCCCGGACCACCCTGGCCTTGCCTAGTTCCTCCACGATCTCCCCGTCGGGGATCTCGCCCTTGGTGGCCACCAGCGACTTGTGCTCGAAGAACACCACCGGGTCGGGATCACGGACGGAGGCCGCCAACAGGCCGACGACGTCGCTCGGTGTCGAGGGGGCGACCACCTTGAGCCCGGGGATCATCATGCACCAGTTCTCGACGCTCTGGGAGTGCTGGGCCCCGAAGCGGGACCCGCCTCCGTTGGCCGTCCGCACCACCACCGGCACCGACATCTGACCGCCCGTCATGTAGCGGGACTTGGCCATCTCGTTGGCGAGGAGGTCGAAGGTGACGGCGATGAAGTCCGAGAACATGATCTCGGCGATAACCGGAATGCCGGTCATCGCCGCTCCCATGGCGGCGCCGAGGATGGCCTGTTCGGAGATGGGGGTGTCACGCACCCGGTCCGGCCCGAATTCCTCCAGGAGTCCGACCGTCGTCTTGAACACGCCCCCGGCGCCGGCGATGTCCTCGCCCAACATCACCAGGGCGGGGTCACGCCGCATCTCCTGGGCGATGCCGTAGGCGACCGCATCTCGATAGCTCAGTTCCGCCACGAAGAACCTCCGTCGGCCCACACATCGGTCATCATCGTCTCGGGGTCGGGGACCGGTCCCGACTTGGCGAACTCGGTCGCCTCGTCCACGCGACGGGCCACATCCTGGGCGATGCGGCTCAGGTCACCCTCGGGCACCCCCAGGCGCAGCAGGCGCTGGTGGTAGAGGGTGATCGGATCCCGGTCCAGCCACGCCTGGACCTCATCGGCCGGCCGGTACTTGCCCGGATCCGCCCGGGAATGGCCGCCGTGGCGATACGTGACCGCCTCCACCATCGCAGGCCCCCCACCGCCGCGGGCCCGATCGATCACCCGGCGGGCAGTCTCATAGACGGCATCGGCGTCATTGCCGTCGATGACGATCGACTCCAGGCCGTAGGCGGAGGCCCGGTCGGCGGCCGGATGCTCCACCGGCGTCACCAGATCGATCGGGGTGTACTCCATGTAGAGGTTGTTCTCGCACACGAACACCACCGGCAGCTCCCACACCTTGGCGAAGTTGACCGCCTCGTGGAAGGCGCCGATGTTGGTGGTGCCGTCACCGAAAAAGGCCAGGGTCACCTGGTCGGTGCCCCGCATCTGCGCCGACCAGGCGGTCCCGTTGGCGATGGTGAGGTGGGCGCCGATGATGGCGTACGACCCCATCATCCCGTGCTCGACCGAGGTGAGGTGCATCGACCCGCCCTTGCCGCCCAACAGACCGTTGCCCCGGCCCAACAGTTCGGCCATCACCGGACCCATCGGGACGCCGCGTGCCAGCGTGTGGGCGTGACCCCGATAGGTGGCGAACGTGTAATCGTCTTCGCGCACCGCCCGGCCGAAACCGGTCGCCACCGCCTCCATCCCCAGCGACAGATGGCTGGTGCCCTTGACCAGGTTCTGCATGAACAGGTCGTAGGCCCGCTTCTCGAACTGGCGCAGCTCCTGTTGCATCTCGTACATCGCCAGCCGCTCGTCGAGGGAGATGTCGAGATCGTCGTTGGAGTCGTCCGGTGGCGACGGCAGCCGCGCCGGGCGAGTCGAGTAGTCGACCAGAGCAGGATCGAAGGTGTCAGTACTCATTGGCGACCATGAGCTCTTCGCACGGGAAGAGCGTGATGACCTTGGGTCCTTCGGCGGTCACGACCACCTCTTCTTCGATCCGGGCCGCGGAGCGGCCGTCGGCGGCGGGGGCGTAGGTCTCGAGGGCGAACACCATCCCCTCCTGGATCTCGATAGGGTCGTCGAGGGAGTTGAGACGGCTGATGATCGGCCGCTCGTGGAGGCCGACTCCGAGGCCATGACCGAACTGGAGCCCGAAGGCGTCCATCTCGTCCTCGAAACCGAACTCGTGCGCCTCCGGCCACACCCGGGCGATCTGATCGGTGGTGGTGCCGGGCTTGACCAACTCGATGGCGGCGTCCATCCACTCCCGGGACTGCTTGAAGGCATCCCGGTGGGCCTGGCTGGCCCGTCCCACCGCGAACGTGCGGTAATAACAGGTGCGGTAGCCGTTGAAGGCGTGGATGATGTCGAAATAGGCCTGGTCGCCGGGGCGGATCAGCCGGTCTGAGAAGACGTGGGGATGGGGCGAGCAGCGCTCGCCGGCGATCGAGTTGATCGCCTCCACGAACTCCGATCCCATCTCGAACAGGCGGGCGTGAGCCAGGGCGACCACGTCCGACTCGCGCACCCCGGGCTTGAGGAACTCGAAGATGTCCTGGTAGACGCCGTCGACCATGGCCGCCGCCTGGGTCAGGAGGACGATCTCGTCGGGGCTCTTGATCTCGCGGGCCACCATCATCGTGTGCTGGCCGTCGACCACGTCGAGGCCGGCCTTCTGCATGGCAAGGAAGACCGAGGTCTCGGCCATGTCCACCCCCACCGGCTCACCTTCGAGCCCTTCGTCGCGCAGGACGGCGGCGATCTCTTCGGCGGCCCGGTGATGGAGGCCGGCCTCGGGCCCGATTGCCCCCTGCAGGCCGGTGTTGCCGCCGCGGGAGTTCTCGATGTCATACATCGACGGCAACTGAAGTCGATGGGCCTTGGCGGCCGAGCCGAAGTCCCAGATCCGGGGCCGACCCTTGCGGGTCAGAAGCGCCCATCGCTCGCCCTTGTTGAAGGCCCAGTACCCGATCTGGGTAGCGGTGACGTAGCGAATGTTGGAGGTCTCGAACAGCAGCAGCGCCCCCAGGCCGTCCCTTTCCATCTGCTGGCGGGCCCGCGCGAGCCGATACTCACGCAGCCGGGCGAAATCGACCCGCTCTTCCCAGTCGACCCCCATCACCCCCGGGGCAGGGGAAGTGGCAACGGGAAACTCGGACATGATGATCTCCTTCTCTGCGTCCGTCTCTCACTCTATCCAATTCAAACGTTTGCTGTCTCCGTCCGCCCGATTGGAGTAGGGTCGGTGCGGGAGCCGGCGCCCCCAGTCTAGCTCCCCACCTGCAATCGATTGCAACCCGGATGAAGCGGTCAGAAAGAGGAGAGCCATGAAGGTGTCGATACTCGGGATGGGACGGATGGGAGCGGCCATGGCCCGACGCCTGGCCGGCGACGACTTCGAACTCACCGTGTGGAACCGTTCCCCCGAGCCGGCCCGGGCGATTGCCGACGCCACCGGCGCCACCGTGGTCGCTTCTGCCGCAGAGGCAGCCGCGGCGGCAGAAGTGGTGGTGTCGAGCCTGGCCGACGACGCCGCCTGCGACGCCGTCCACACCGGTCCCCGGGGAACCCTGGAAGGGATCCGGGAGGGGGTGGTGGTACTCGAAACCTCGACCGTCGACCCCGAAACCGTCCGTCGGCTGGCCGCCCGCTTCGCCGAAGGCGGGGCCCACCTGCTCGACGCTCCGATATCGGGAAGCGTGGCACTGGTCGAGCAGGGAACCCTCACGGCCATGGTGGGAGGGGAAGCGGAAGCTCTGGAACGGGCCCGTCCGGTACTGGAGCGGCTCACGAAAGCCGTCTTCTACCTGGGAGAAAGCGGGGCCGGAGCGACGATGAAGCTGGCGGTGAATGCGCTGGTCCATGCCACCAACCTGGCGATCGCCGAGGCCCTGGTGCTAGCCGAATCGGCCGGAGTCGACCGCCGGCAGGCGTACGAGGTCTTTGCCAGTTCGGCCGCCGCCTCCCCGTTCCTCCTCTACAAGCGAGCGGGGTTCGAGGACCCCGAATCCGCCCCGGTGGCGTTCTCGCTGGACCTGGTGGGAAAGGACCTCGACCTGATCCTGGGCCTGGCTCATCGCCGCGGTGCTGCGATGCCCCAGCTGGAGGTCACCGCCGAGACCACCTCCGCCGCCATCGCCGCCGGCCGCGGCGGCGAGGACATGAGCGCGGTGGCGGAGTTCCTACGACTCGATCGCTAGGCCGGCGAAGCCGGTCCCGCGGTGGACCGGGCCACCCCCGAGCAGAGTGAGCTCGGAACTGATCTCGGGGAGGCGATCGGGTTCGACCTCGAAGGGGTCGGCGGTGAGAACCGCCACGTCGGCCAGTGCCCCTGCTTCGAGGTGCCCCCGGTCGGCCTCTTCGAAGCTGAACCAGGCGCTGCCCCGCGTATAGGCGGTCAAAGCCTGCTCGACCGAGAGGCGATGCCGCTCCTCCCGGGGCCGGGCACCGTCGACCGACTTGCCTGTCACGAGCCACCAGAGCGACCACCACGGATTGGGAGGCGCCACCACGGTGGCGTCGGTGCCGGCTCCGAGCGGGATACCGAGATCGACGATGTCGCCCAGCGGCGGAGAGTTGGCGGCAGGCACCTCGCCCCAGAGGGCGGCCGAGTCCGCCGCCCGGTACATGAGGCGGTTCTGGATGGCGATCCCGGCCCCGAGCCGTCGGACCCGCTCGAGGTTGGACCGTCCGATCGGCTCGGCATGGGCGAGCGAAAAGCGACGACCGTTGAGGCCGTGGCGGCGGTCGACCGCCTCCCACACGTCCAGCACCGCCGAGATGGTCTCGTCAAAGATGGCGTGCATGTGCACCGGCCAGCCATGGCGAGCAAGCAGGTCGGTGATCTCGAGAAGTTGAGCGCGGGAGCTCTGGCTCACCTGGAAGGGTCGCACGCCCTCCATGTCGTGGCACCCGAAGCTGAGAATCTCTCCCATCCCGACGTAGCGGAGCATCCGGTCCCCGAAGCCCGGCTGGATGTATCGCACCCACTGGCGGATGTCGTCGAGCTCGTCGCCACGCGAGGCGGGAACCAGGTAGAGGCGGATCCGCAGGTCGAGCAGATCGTTCCTCCAGAGATCGAACATGGTGGTGTAGGAGGCGGGGGTGATCCCGAACCCGCCGGGGTCGACGGCACCGGTGAGCCCGTAGGAGGCGAGGTCTGCGATGAGCGAACGGGTGGAAGCCGCCTCCATCTCCCGGCTGGGGGAGCCGAATGAGGCGAGCACCCTTCCGAAGGCCTCGGGACCCGATATCCGCCCGGTCGGTTCCCCGTCGTCGCCCCGCTCCAGGCCCGCCACCTCGCCGGCGGAGAGGATTCGGTTCAGCCCGGCGGTGTTGAGGAGTCCCTCCTCGTAGAGCAGTTGCACATAGACGGGGTGCTCGGGTGCGACAGCGTCGAGGTCCTCCCGGCTCGGTCCCGAACCTTCCCGGAAGCGGCCCGGGTGCCAGCCGCCCAGAACGCGCAGCCAGGTGCCGGGGGGACGGCGAGCGGCGTCGGCCCGGAGTCGTTCCAACCCATCGGCCAGGCTGTCGAGGTCGTCCCAGCGGGTGGTCTCATCCCAGGTCAGGCCGCCCCGCAGGACATGGATGTGGGAGTCGATCAGACCGGGGATCGCCCGTCTCCCGCCCAGGTCGATCTCGGTTGCGGCGCCGGGAAGGCGCTCGGCCACCTCGGCCCGGGTCCCGGCCGCCACCACCCGGTCACCGGCGATCCCGATCGCATCGACGGTGCGGCGACCGGTCCAGATCGGACCCCCGGCGAGAAGGAGAGGCTTGGCCACCGGACCGATCTATCTCACGAGCTGGCGATCGGGAGCGATCTTGATGATGACCCGCTCGGTCTGGATCGGGTTCTGGTAGTCGTGCCCCAGGTATTTCCGCGACAGTTCGTCGATGTGCTCCCGGGCCCGGGGGCCGCCTTCCACCGCCACCACGTCACCGCGGATCTCGGCCCAGGACCACATGTCCTCGCGGTCCCACACCGTGACGGTGGCGCGGGGATCCCGTTCGACGTTGCGAGCCTTCTGACGATGCCGCTCGGTGTTGACGAGAACATGCTCCCCGTCCGTGTCGACCCAGACCGGATGGGTCTGGGGCCGCCCATCCGGCATCAGCGTGGTGATCACGCCGTAGTTGGGTCCCTGCAGGAGTCGTTTTGCCTTGTCATCGATCATGGGCCCGACCCTAATCGCCCTGCAATCGCTTGCTGCACATGATTATCAAGGGGGGACGACCCCCCTGAAACCCCCCGCCGTGATCATCAAGGGGGAACGACCCCCCTGAAACCCCCCGCCGCCGACCCACCCAACCACTCCGCACCGAAGGGCGATCCGCCCCAGCGCCCACCTCAGACATCGTCTGTCGCCGAGCCGCTTGCTGCTGCGTCACACGCCCAGGTAGGCGGCGCGGACGGCGGGGTCGTCAAGGAGGGCGGCGGCGGGGGCCTCTTTGACGATGCGGCCCTGTTCGAGCACGTAGCCGCGGGAGGCGAGTTCGAGGGCCTCGACCACATTCTGTTCCACCACAAGGACCGCCACTCCTTCCCGGTTGATCTCGGAGAGGATCTCGAAGATGGCGTCGACGATGACCGGGGCCAGACCGAGCGACGGCTCGTCGAGGAGGAGGACCCGGGGCCGGGCCATCAGGGCCCGACCGATGGCCAGCATCTGCTGCTCGCCGCCGCTCAGGCTCCCGGCGAGCTGGTTGCCTCGCTCGGCGAGGATGGGGAAGATCTCACAGACCCGCTGATAGGTCTCGGCCCGGTGGGGCCGGGCATCGGCGTGGTAGGCACCTATCTCGAGGTTGTCGCGCACGGTCATCTCCGGAAAGACCTGGCGACCCTCGGGCACCACCGCCATCCCCGCCGAGCACACCTGGTGGGACTTGAGATCGGTCAGCGTCTCCCCGTCGAGGATCACCTCTCCCTCCCACGCCGGCTGGATGCCGGCGAGCACGTTGACGAGGGTGCTCTTGCCGGCGCCGTTGGGGCCGATGATCGTGACGATGTCCCCGTCTCCCACCCGCAGCGAGACGTCCCACAGCGCCTGTGCCGTCCCGTAGCCGCTCGCCACGCCGCGTACTTCAAGCATGACCGGCTCGCTTTCCCAGATAGGCGGTGACGACCTGGGGGTCACGCATGACCGTGGCCGGGTCGCCGTCGGCGATCACCGTACCGCCGTCGAGAACCATGATGCGGGTGGCGAGCTCGGTCACCACCCGCACCAGGTGCTCGACGATCACGATCGTCACCCCGCGCTGGTGGATCCGCCTCACCATCTCGATCGACTCATTGATCTCGGTCGGATTGAGACCCGACAGCACCTCGTCCAGGAACAGCAGCCGGGGGCGGGCCGCCAGCGCCCTGGCCAACTCCAGATACTTGAGCTGGTGCAGATTCAGCGAGGAGATCGGCTCGGCGGCATACCGGGAGAGACCGGTGAATTCGAGCCACTCCGTCGCCGATTCCCGGGCCGCCCCGGGGACCAGCGGATCGGATCCGAACATCAGCGGAAGCGACACGTTCTCGAGGGCGGTCATGGTGGAGAAGGGGCGGGGGATCTGATAGGTGCGGGCGATGCCCAGCTCGATGATCAGGTGGGCGGGGCGGCTGGTGATGTCGGCACCATCGAACACGATCTGACCGGCGTCGGCCTCGTAGTGGCCGCTGAGCACGTTGATCAAGGTCGACTTGCCCGACCCGTTGGGGCCGACCAGCCCGAGGATCTCTCCCTGGTCGACGCGGCCGGAGACACCATCGAGAGCCCTGACCCCTCCGAAGTGCTTGGCGATGTCCGTGAAGACGAGATCAGACATGCGCCTCCTCTCGATCCGGTTCCGACGGCACCGGTGCGCGCCGTCGGCGGGGGAGCATCACCGCCACCACTGCCCCGAGGAGGATGTAGGCGAGCATGGTGACGGCCGAGCCTTCCACTCCCACCACCAGGCCGAAAACCAGGCCCAGACCGGCCCCGATCAGGGTCATCCACGGCCGCTCGCGCATGCGCAGGTACAGACCCTCCTTGACCGCCACGATCATCAGGATGAGGAGCGCCCCCACGATGAGGTCACTGAAGTCCTCCAGCCCGGCGCGGTTGAGGCGGTCGTTGAGCGTGTAGACCACGAGTGCCCCCACGATCGGCCCGGCCCAGTGCCTGGTGCCGCCGAGGATGGACATGAGGATGACCAGGAGCGGGACCCGGATGTTGAACACGTCCTCGATCGTCACGTAGCTGATCTGGAGCGAGTTGACCGCTCCCGACAGCCCGGCCAGGAAGGTGCTGAGGCCGAGAGCGATCATCTTGAACCGGAAGGTGGGGACCCCCAGCGTCTCGGCCACGTCCTCATCGTCGCGGATCGCGAACAGGCCCCAGCCGAGCCGGGAGTGCTGGACCAACTGGGCGGTGATGACGGCCAGCGCCGCCGCGATGAGCCCGAGGCGGAAGATCATCGACTGGAAGTCGCCCAGTATCTCGGGCAGTTCGATGCCGGAGATACGGATTCCCTGGCCCCCGTCGATGGTCGAACTGACTCGCGCCAGCGCCCCCATCACGAAGGCAACGGCCAGCGTCATCAGGGCGAAGATCTCTCCCCGCAGCTTGCGGAGTCGGAACACCACCAGGCCGATGAACAGCCCCAGCACAGCCGCCGCCACTCCGCCCGCCACGATGCTGGGCAGAAGCGGCCACCCCTGCTTGGAGGCGAGAACGCCCACGGCGTACACCCCGACGCCGTAGAAGGCGCCCTGACCGAAGCTGAAGTAGCCGGAGAAACCGGTGAACAGGTTCCAGCTCGACGCCTGGGCGACCCAGAAGAAGACGGCGTACATGAAGAGCAGGTAGAAGATCGGCCAGTCGAACACCGGCTGCAGATCGGGCACGAACCAGAGGGCGGCCGCCACGATCAGCGTGGCCACCGAGACGAGGACCGGCTTCCTGCTCATACTCTTCCCTTGCTCCCGAGGATTCCCTCGGGACGGATCAGGAGGGTGCCGATCAGAACCAGGAAGATGGCCAGTGGCGCCATCGGTGGCCCGGCGATGACGGTGGCGAAGGCTCCCACCAGGCCGATGATGAGCGCCGCGATCAGGGTCCCGAGCGTGCTCCCGAGACCGCCCAGGATCACGACGGAGAAGACGATGCCGAACCATTCCACCGCCGCGCCCGGGAACAGGGCCCGGCTCATGGCGATGAACACCCCGGCCATGGCGGCGTAGGCGGCGGCGAGGCCGGCCAGTTGCATCGAGACGCGGTGCGGGTCGATCCCGAATGCCCGGGCCACACTGCGATCCTGGGCGAGGGCGCGGACGGCGCGTCCGAAGTCGGTCCGGTCGAGAAGGAAACGGGTGCCGAAGGCGACCACGATCGAGATCAGGAACGCCCCCAGCAGGGGGACCGGCAGGGCGACGGGGCCGATCCACACCGACTCGGTGGCGTAGGGGTTCTGCACCGTGTCCATCCGCCGGAAGTCGGCCGACCAGACGGTCGACATCAGGCTCTCGAGGATGATGAAGAGGCCGAAGGTGAAGAGGAGCGACTCGAACTCCGAGATCCGGATCCGGTTGAAGACCCATTGCAGGGCCATTCCGGCCAGGCCGAACAGTGGCACGCAGACCAACAGCGCCAGGAAGGGGTCGAGCCCGAACGACACCGCCAGCTCATAGGTGATGTAGCCCGACAACAGGATGAACGAGAAGTGGGCCAGATTGATGATCTTGAGCACGCCCCAGGAGAGAGACATCCCCAGCGACATCAGGGCGTAGAGGCCACCGGCGAGCAACCCCGAAACCAGGGCCTGGCGAATCAGCGACACGGGTCACCGTACCGAGATGGAAGCAGCCGGAGAAGGTCCGATCCGCCGGCCACGCGGCCGGCGGATCGGATCCTTCTCGTCCAGAAGGGAGAGCTCATCCCTCCGGTGAGTACTCGAGGCTGCGGTCGGGAGCGGCGAACTCCTCGGGGTACACGACGTACCAGTCGCCGTCCTGCACCTGCTTCACATACGACAGATCGCCGTAGTAGTTGAAGTCCTCGGTGCCGTATTCGTAGTCACCGAAGATCGTGCTGACGCCGTTGTTCAACAGGTAGTCGCACACCTCGGGGTTGTCGAGACTGCCGGCACCTTCCACGCCCTGGATCAGCGTCTGCCACGCCGCCCACGAGGCGGAGGCCTGGGTCTCCATCGACGTGTACGGGATGCCGGCCTCGGCGGCTGCCTCTGCGAAGGCGGCCGCGATCTCGGCGTTCTCGGCGTCGTCGGTGAAGGGGGGATGGGGCTCGAAGGCGGTCACCGACAGCACCCCCTCGGCGCTCTCGCCGGCACCCAGCACCGGCCCGGGGGCGGGCCACTGCATGAAGATTCCGGCGGGGCGGTAGTCGAGGGCGTCCATCGCCGCCAGCAGGTTGGGACCGTCCACGCCCAGGGCACCGAGGTAGACGAAGTCGGGGTCGGCGTCGCGCACCTGGGCGGCGATCGGGCCCCAGTCATCGATGGTCAGCGGATACTGGACGTCGAGCACGACCTCGTAGCCGCGCTCCTCGGCGATCTCCTTGGCGCCGCGGGCGTCCTGGGGGTCGCCGCTGTCGGGATACCCGTAAGCCACGAACATCGAGCCGGGGAACTGATTGATGACGAAAGCGATCGTCTCCGGCGGGTTGCCGGTCGACTCCAGAGCATCGAAGACCAGTTCCGGATTGGTGACGTTCGGATAGCGCCCCGTCGGCCAGGCCGGGAACTGGCACTGGTAGTCGAAGGCATAGGTGAGGCTGCCGGTGTGCTGGGGGAAGACGTAGTCGTAGCGATCCGCCACCTGCATGGCGGCGGCAATGGCGCCGGTCCCGTACGGACCCATGACCAGGTCGACTCCGTCCTCGGTGATGAGCCGCTCGTACAGGGAAGCGGCCTGGTCGGCCACCGACTCGTCGTCGAGCACCCTCCATTCGACCGGGCGGCCCAACAGACCGCCCGCCTCGTTGAGACGCTCGACGTACAACTCTCCCGCCACCTGATGGATGGCGGCGGTGGGAGCAAGGGGTCCGGTGAGCGCGAGCGTGCTCCCGATCACGATCGGGTCGCCCGAGGGGGCCTCTCCTCCGGCCGTGGTTTCGGTGGCGGGGGCGGTGGTGTCGGGCGCCGACGTGTCGTCCGGCGCCGACGTGTCGTCCGGCGCCGCCGTGGTATCGGCACCGCCGTCGCCGCCGCAAGCGGCCACGATCATCGCCAGCACCGCCAGCAATGCCAGATGGCGCCTGGCCTTTCCGGTGGTCCGCATGGTCATCCTCCTCGTCTCGGGTCGTCTTCGCCTCGGATTCAGCGGCCGCCTCCCGGCCGGGGCCGGAGCCTGCAATCGCTTGAAGCCGGCTGAAGGCAACAATAACGCAATCGATTGGAAGAGGCGGGTGCAATCCTCCCGAGACCCGGGAGCCATTCCCTTGCCAAGCCTTTCCGCGCCTTCCTACAGTCCGGCCCGCAGCCGGTAGGAGGATCCGTTGACCGAACATTTCGTCCTGTTGAAGTGCCGACCCGGGCACGAGCCGGAACTCGACGGTGCCCTCGCCCGCTTCGAGACCGAGATCCGCCGGCTCGAAGCGGTGATCGAGATCACCTCTGGGCGCAACTTCAACCGGGGCGCCGATGAACGGGGATGGACCCACGGCATGCTGGTGCGTCTGCCCCTTCCCGCCGACCTGCCCGCCTACTGGGACCACCCCGCCCACCAACGACTGGTAGAGGTGCTGGAGCGAACCTGCACCGACCGGTTCGCCGTCGATTACGAGACCGACAAGGAGCCACAGTGAACTCCCGCCATATCGTCGCCCGTGCCGAAGATGCCAGCTACCAGGTCCCTCCGGTCTACGCGGAGCACAGCGCCGGTTTCGATCGCTGGTCGATCGCCGATGACACGACTCCCGCCGCCGTTCATACCGGCTTCGGCGTCTGCCGCCTGGCCGCGGACGGCTCGGTCGGCGCTCATGTCCACTCCTTCGAGGAGTCCTTCTACGTTCTCGAGGGAGAGGTGATGTGCGAGACCCCGGGCGGAGCGGTCCGACTGCGCCCCGGCGACTACGGCCTCCTACCGGTGGGGGTCCCCCACGGCTGGCGCAACCCCGGATCCGGAGAGGTGCGGTGGGCCGAGATGCTCGCCCCCCAGCCCCGCTCGATCCACGGCGGCGACACCTTCTTCGTCGACGAGTTCCCGACCTCTGAGCCGGTGGCGGTCGATGTCCGCGATCCCCGCACCCGCGACTTCGGACACATCGATCCCGAGAACATGGAGGTCGACCAGCAGACCCAGGACCGCCTGGCGGTCTCGGCCAGCATGCGCACCGCCCTGCTCGTCTACTCGGGGATCACGGTGAAGATGATGGTCGACACCGACCTCGGCGCCCAGCTGTCGACGATGTTCATGGTCCAGTACGAGCCCGACGGCTTGGCCGGTGCCCACGACCACCCGCTCGAGGAGACCTACCTGATCCTCGAGGGCGGCGTCGACGCCCGCTTCGACGACAGGGAGTATCGACTCGAGACCGGCGACGTCGCCTTCGCCGGGGTGGGCTGTGTCCACGAGTTCGCCAACCCCGGCGACCAGAGGGTGCGTTGGCTGGAGACCCAGGCCCCGGGTCCCCCGTCGCGGCACTCCTACCGCTTCGCCCGGGACTGGAAGTACCTCGAGGAACGGCTGGGCTGAACCGCTCGCTCAGCCCAGCAGGGTCCCGCCGTCAACGCGGAGATTGACGGCGTTGACGGCCGGGTTCTCGAGCAGGAACGCCACGGCGTGGACGATGTCGGCCGTCGAGACCACCCGCCCGGTCGGGGTTCGGCTGCGGATGCCTTCCACGACCTCGGGGGGCTTGGCCGCCCAATAGGGAGAGTCGCCGACGACGGCGGGATGGATGACGTTGAATCGCATCGGGGCCAGTTCCACCACCAGGGTGTGCACCAGGGTCGAGATGCCGCCGTTGACGGTGGTGACCATGGTGGACCCCGGGTAGGGCCGGTCCTTGGCGAGGCCTCCGAACAAGACGGCGGCGGCATCGTCGGTGAACTTGGGGAGCAGGGCGTGGATCACCTCGGTGTATCCCACCAGCTTGAGGGTGGTGAGCCGGGTGGCGCCCTCGACGTCGAAGGTCCGGACCGTGTTCTCGTCGCGCTCGATGGCCGACAGCACCAGATACTGCACCGGCCCGAGCCCGTCCAGGGCGGGGGCGATGCCATGGGGCTCGGAGAGATCCATCACCACACCCGTGGTGTCCCCGCCGATCTCGCTCACGACCGCCTCCGCTCGGCCCGGGTCCCGGCTGGTGATCACCACTTCCCGTCCCTGGTCGGCATAGTGCCGGGCGATCTCTTTGCCCAGGCCGGCCGAACCGCCGACCACCACCACGGATCCGCTCATTTCGCTTCCTCCTCGCGCTCGGTTGCTGCCCCGACCGGGGCTTCTTCAATCGTTTGCAGTCGACGACGAGGTTACTCGACGAGCCTGGTCGACGCCCGCACCACCAGGGAGGGCGAGAGCACCACCTGGCGGGGGTGCTCACCCGCCAGCAGTTCGACCACCAACCGGCCCGCCTCCCGTCCAATGGCGTCGCTCGGATAGCGGACGGTGGTGAGGGGCGGAGCGACCAGGTCCATCATCGGGAGGTCGTTGTAGCCGATGAGCGAGACGTCGGCGGGCACCTCGAGCCCAACCGCGCGGAGGACGGCCAGGGCCCCCATGGCCATGAGGTCGTTGTGAGCGAATAATGCGCTGGGGACCGTGCCGTCTCCCTCCAGCAGCCGGCGGGCCAGGCGCTCACCCTCCTCGAACACCGGTCGGGAGGCGTGGCCCGCCACCTCCACCTCGGTCATCCCCAGCCGAGCGCAGGCAGCGCTGAAGGCGGTGGCGCGCTGTTCGAAATTGGCTACATCGAGGGGGCCGCGGAGCTGAGCGACCCGGCGATGGCCGAGGTCGGCCAGGTGGGTGGCGGCCAGCCGTGCGCCGGCGGCATCGTCGTGGATCACCTGGGGCAGGGAAGAGCGGGGAAGGGGCCGGGCGGCGACCACGACCGGGACCGCCTTGGCCGCCTCCTCCAGCATCTGCTGGTCGCCCACCCGCGCCGCCGCCGCCACCAGGCCGTCGACGCGCCGGCCCAACATGTGATCGACGATGCGGGCGAATCGGTTGTGGTCGTCCTGGGTCTCGGCGATGACCGGCATCATGTCGGAGGTCTCGAGGGCGGCGGTGATCTGATGGATGATGGGAGTCACGAAGGGGTTCCCGAGGTCGGCGGCGATGACCCCGATGGTGGCGGTCCGGCCGCTCTGCAGCCCCCGGGCGACCATGTGCGGCCGATACCCGAGCCGGTGGGCCGCCTCGATCACGGCCAGCCGGGTCTCTTCGCGCACCATTTCCGCCCTGGTGGGATTGAGGGCGCGGGAGACGGTGGAGGGATGGACCCCGACCTCGCGCGCGATGTCATCCAGAGTGGGCATCGCCATACCCTCACCGTCCTTTCGACATCGCCTCTTCGCCCCTGCATTCTTCCACACCGACAGAGCCGGAGACGGCAAACGGACCACTCGCTGCAAAGGCTTGCGCATACACTCGGGGGAGCCCCCTATCGGACGGACCATGCCCCGCATTCCCTATCCCGACCTCGACTCGATCACAGACCCGGAAGTCCATGCCATCCTCGAACGGGCTCGCCGTGTGGGGACGCCCCGCCCCGAGAGCCAGGCGATCCGGGCGCACCTCCCCGCAGTTCTCAAGACGTTCACCGCTGCCTGGATGGAGACCTTCGTCGACGGCATCGTCGAGCACCAACTCAAGGAGCTATGTCGGGTGTACGTCACCAAGACAGTCGCGTGCGGGTACTGCGCCGCCCAGCGCTCCACCGACGCCGGGGTCGACGAAGACCATTACGAGGACCTGCTGTCCTACGCGACTTCGGACCGCTACACCGACAGGGAGAAGGCGGCCCTCGCTTATACCGATGCCATCGTCTGGGACGCCGGCCTCGCCACCGACGAGATGTGGGAGCGGTTACACCGTGCCTTCACCCCCGAGGAACTGGTCGAACTGGGCTTCTTCATAGCCCTCACCAGCGGCCAGCAGCGTTGGATCAAGACGCTCGAGCTCGGCCACCGCCAGGTGCTCGCCGACACCGAGGCCGGCCTGATCGGGACGGACTGAGGGTTCTGTGGGTCGGGACGGGTTACCAGGAGGCGGCGATGTACTTGATCTCGAGGAACTCGCCCATGCCCTCGTGCCCGCCCTCGCGGCCGAGGCCGCTCTGCTTAACGCCGCCGAAGGGAGCGGCCGGATCGGAGATGAGGCCGCGGTTGATGCCCACCATCCCCGCCTCGATCGCCTCGGCCACCCGCATGCCCCGGCTCAGATCGGCAGTGTAGAGGTAGGAGGCGAGGCCGTGGATGGTGTCGTTGGCGAGGGCCAGTGCCTCTTCCTCGCTCTCGAAGGCGACGACCGGAGCCACCGGACCGAAGATCTCGCGGTCGAGCACCGGAGCGTCGGCGGGCACCCCGCCGATGACGGTGGGCTCGAAGAAGAATCCCGGTCTTTCGGGGACGTGCCCTCCGGCCAGAACCCGGGAACCGGAGACGGCGGCCAATTCGACCGACTCGGTCATGTCCTCTTGGGCTCCTTGGTTGATCAGCGGCCCCAGGTCGACCCCGTCCTCCATGCCCGGCCCCACCCGGACCGAGGCCATCGCCCGGGCGAATTGGACGGAGAACTCGTCGGCCACGGCGGCATGGACGAGGAATCGGTTGGCGGCGATGCACGACTGTCCCCCGTTGCGCATTTTGGCCACCATCGCTCCCTCCACCGCCGCTTCGATGTCAGCGTCCTCGAACACCAGGAAGGGGGCGTTGCCGCCCAGCTCCATCGATGTCGAGATGATCCGCTCCGACGCCTGGCCCAGGAGGGTCCGCCCCACCTCGGTCGAGCCCGTGAACGAGAGCTTGCGCACCCGCGGATCGCCCAGCATCACCGGCACCACCTCCGAGGAACGGCGCGAGGGGACGACGTTGACGACTCCGGGTGGTACCCCCGCCTCTTCCATCAGCGCCGCGATCGCCAGCGCCGTCAGGGGAGTGTCGGAGGCCGGCTTGAGAATCACCGTGCAACCGGCCGCCAGGGCGGGGCCGATCTTGCGGGTCGCCATTGCGGCGGGAAAGTTCCAGGGGGTGATGAGAACCGAGATGCCGATCGGTTGGCCGATGGCAATGATGCGCTTGTCACCCGCCGGAGCCAGCGTGATCGACCCGTCGTTGCGCACCGCCTCCTCCGAGAACCATCGGTAGAACTCGGCCGCATAAGCGATCTCGCCTTTCGACTCGGCGAAGGTCTTGCCCATCTCCAGCACGATCAGTGAGGCCAGCTCTTCGGACCGCTCGGTCATCAGTTCGAAGGAGCGCCGCAGCAACTCGCCTCGCTGGCGGGGCGGGGTAGCCGCCCACTCCGCCGCCGCCGCCTCGGCGGCGTCCACCGCCGCCGTGGCATCCGCCGCCGAGCCGCTCGGCACGGTGGCCACCACCTCTCCGGTGGCCGGGTCGTAGACCTCGATCTCGGCCCCGTCGGAGGCCTCGCGCCACTCTCCTCCGATCAGGAGACGATCGTGGCCCGCCTTCTTCAACTGCTCCAGCGTCTCGCTCATGGTCAACTCAATCCGTCGCCGACTTCCTTGTCCTCGGACTCGATACTACGGCCCGCGCCCGCGGCCAGTTTCGTGAGGAGGGCCGCGAAATCCTGGTCGCCGTACCCGAGCCCGATCCCGTCCACGACGATCTGGTGAACCAGGGCGGCGGCGGGGAGGGGAACGTCCAGCTCGCGCCCGCTGGCCAGCCCCAGTTCGAAGTCCTTCCGAAGCAGATGCCAGGTAAAGGTGGGGGTGTAGTCGAGGTTGACGAAAGCGGGGGTCTTGTAACGGGTGAAGGTGGAGCCCATCACGGAGTCGTTCAGGAAATCGAGGAAGTCGGCGCGGGCCACCCCGGCCGCCTCGGCCAGGACGGTGATCTCGGCCATCGACTGGGTGACCACACCCAGCATCAGGTTGTGACAGATCTTGACGAGACGCGCCTCGTCACCGCCGCCCACGTAGGTCACCTTGCGCCCGAAGCACTCCAGGTAGGGAAGGGCGGTGTCGTAGGCGGGGCGGGGTCCCGAGACCACCGCGGTCAGCTTGCCCGCCTTGACCACCTTGGGGTTTCCCGACACCGGCGCCGCCAGCACGTCGGTGCCGAACTCGGCCGCCCGCGCCGTCAACTCCTGGGAGGTGGTGGGGTCGATGGTGGTGGAATCGATGATCATCTGGGGTCGGGCGTCATCGCGGGAGAGAACCCCCTCCGGGCCCAGGGTCACCTCGAGCACGTCTTCGGGGCCGGCCACCATCGTGAAGATGATGTCGCGCTCCGCCAGCTCGGCGGGGGTATCGACGATGGTGGCACCCTGGTCGGCCAGCGGCTCCGCCTTGGATCGGGTCCGGTTGTAGGCCCACAGGTCGACCCCGGCATCGAGGAGACGACTGGCCAGGGCGAAGCCCATCCGCCCCGTCCCGATCCATCCCACCTTGTGGGGGTAGCTCCGGTCTGTCATGTCTCCTCCTTGTGTCTCCGCCGGCCTCGACCCGAGGTGGTAGCCGTCGACCACCCTCTCTCTCCCGCCTACCCGTCGGGCCCCTGCCCCATTGGCTGGTCGCAATCGTTTGTAGGGGCGGTATTGTTCGTCCCCGGCGTATCGCTGTCAAACGCGACCCCGGGTCGGAGCCTCCGTCCTACAATCGTTTGCCGACCCGATCCCCTCCCGGAGGCCAAATGTCCCCACTCCTCCAACCCGTCCACCTTGTCGGCCGCGGCGATTACGACATGCCCTACACCCCGGCGGTGAAGATCGTCGCCGGGCGCCCCGTCTACCTGGCCGGGGTGACGGCCGCCCCCGTCTACCACAGCCATCCCCACGTCGCCGCCGAGTTCGACGCCATCCCCACCGATCCGGGCGAACAAGCCGAGGTGGCGATGGACAACCTGGAGGCGGTACTGGCGGCAGCCGGCTCGGACCTGGCCCATCTGGTCGAGGTGACGCGCTTCATCGTGGACATCGACCGCAATCAAGACGCCGTCAACCGGGTGATGGGCCGGCGGCTCGGCGCCCACCGGCCCGCCACCACCACCGTCGAGGTAAGCCGCCTCGCCACGGACGGGCGTCTCGTGCTCGAACTCCGGGCCGTGGCCGTCGCCCCCGAATGATCACCGCCCCGACGCCATGAGCGGGGTGGCCTATGCCGTCGCCGCCGGAATCGGCTTCGGGATCTTCCAGGCGGTGAATCGGAGGGCGAACCAGGAGATGGACGCCTATCGGGCCACCTTCCTGCTGCTGGTGGTGGGAACCCTGTCCCTGTCCGTGTGGACGGGCGCCACCCAGGATCTCAGCCTCCTCGCCGATGCCCCCATCATCTCGGTGGCCCATTTCGCCGCCGCCGGGATCGTCCACTTCTTCCTCGGCTGGACGTTCCTGGCCCTCAGCCAGCAGCGGATCGGAGCCGCCTCCACGGGGGCCGTGCTCGCCTCCACTCCCCTGGTCGGCTCGGTGCTGGCTGCTCTCGTCCTGGGCGAGGCGCTCACCCCGGTGGCGGTGCTCGGAGTCCTGTTGGTGGTCGTGGGGGTGGTGCTGCTCTCGCTGCGCCAGAACCCGGGCGCCCTGAGCCGGGCCGTCCCGTGGTTCGCCCTCGCCGCCGCCCTCTCCTGGGGCTCGAGTCCCCTCTTCATCCGCTGGGGACTGGAAGGGCTCGATTCGCCTCTCATCGGTGTCACGATCGGGCTGATGGCCGCCACTCTCGCCTACGCCCTGGCGCTGGCGGGATGGCGCGGTCGGCGGAGCTCGATGGCTCCCTCGAGATCCGGATACGCATGGGTGACCGTGGCGGGCGTGGTGGTGGCGATCTGCATCACCTTCCAGTGGATCGCCTTCGATCTGATCCCCATCGCGGTCGCCATCACCCTGATGCAGTTCTCGGCCCCGACCGTGATCACCGTGGCCCCGTTCCTCGTCGGGACCGAGGCCGAGCGGCCCACGCCGGCCCTGATCCTCGGGGCGGCGTCGATTCTGGCCGGATCGATCCTGGTCGTCCTGGCGGGAACGGCCTGAGCATGGGCGGCGGGGGAATCAGCACGGTGGCGGCGGGGGAGGTCGTACAGCACGGTGGCGGCGGGGGATCAGCATGGTGGCGGCGGGGGAATCGGTCTAACTTGAAGGCCCTGTGACCAGGCGCATAACCCTCAAAGACGTCGCCCGAGAGGCGGGAGTCCACGTCTCCACCGCCTCGCGGGCCCTCAACCCCGCCACCTCGGCCGTCGTCAACCCCGAAACTCTGAGCCGGGTAAGTGATGCCGCCCGCCGGCTCGGCTATCGCCCCCACCCTCTCGCCCGCGGGCTGCGCACCAACCAGACCATGTCGATCGGGATGGTGATTCCCGACGTCGAGAATCCCCTGTTCGGCCCAATCGTGGCCGGAGCCGAGTCGGTGCTGGTCGAGGAGGGGTACTCGGTGCTGATCGGCAACGCCGACCGGGGACCCGACCAGGCCGAGTCGGTGGTGGCCGACATGCTGGAACGACACGTCGACGGTCTCATCCTGGCTACGGCCAGCCGCCACAATGCCCAGATGAACGGGGCCGACGGATTGGGCGTCCCGGTGGTGCTGGTCAATCGCACAGTGGACGACGAGTCGGTGCCCTCCATTCTCGGCGACGACCGGGCCGGGATCGGACTCGCCGTCCGCCATCTGGCCGATCTCGGCCACGAGCGAATCGGCCACGTCGCCGGCCCCTCGTGGGTATCGACCGGAGCCGGGCGCCGCGAGGCGTTCCTGCACTGGATGGACGAGGTCGGGCTGAAAGCACCCCCCGAGGTCGTCGAGGAGGCGGAGTGGTACCAGGTCGAACCCGGCCACAATGCCGCTCGTGCCCTCCTCGACCGCGTTCCCGACCTAACCGCGATCGTCGCCGCCAACGACCTGCTCGGGCTGGGCTGCTACCGGGCGATTGCCGACCGGGGGAGGAGAGTAGGTACCGACGTATCCGTCACCGGCTACAACGACATCCCCCTGCTCGACATGATGCAGCCACCGATGACGTCGGTCCGTGTCCCCTACCGGGAAATGGGCTCGCGGGCGGCTGCCACCCTCCTCTCTCTCATCGCCGGCGAGGACTCACCCGGAATCATCCACCTGCCCCCCAGCCTGGCCGTGCGCGCCTCCACCGCCCCACCCCCCGGCCTTGAATCCGGATCACAGGCGGGGTAGCGTCCGGCAACCGGTTTCCATCAACCGGCGAGCATCCCCGATCCAGAGAGGCGGAGCATGGAAGATCAACCGGGCCGGGTTCTAATCACCGGCGCCAGCCGCGGTATCGGCGCCGCCATCGCCGCCCGCGCCGCCGAGGCGGGTTGGTCGGTGGTGATCGGCTACCGGGACCACGACGAGGAAGCCTCCCGGGTGGTGGAGGCGATCGAGTCCGCCGGTGGGCGAGCGGTGGCGCTGGCCGCCGACCTCGCCGATGGGCAAGCCGCCCGTGGACTGGTCACGGCGGCCGAGGCTTCCGTCGGGCCGCTCACCGCCCTGGTCAACAACGCCGGGATCATGCCCGTGACCCCTTTCCTCGAGATACCTCCCGAGGAGTGGGACCGGGTGATCGCCACGGACCTCAGCGCCGCCTTCCACACCACCCAGGCCGTCCTGCCCGGAATGCTGGACCGCGGCCACGGCCGCCTCGTCAACGTCTCCTCCCGCCTCGGCCAGATCGGCATGAACAACGTCGTCCACTACGCCGCCGCCAAGGCCGGCCTGCTGGGATTCACCAAGTCCCTGGCTCGCGAGTTCGGCCCCCGCGGCATCCGGGTCAATGCCGTCGCCCCCGGCGTGACCCTGACCGCCATGTCGACCGACGTGGCCGAGGGCGAGGAGGGCCGCCGGCGCCTCTCCGAGATACCAGCGGGCCGGTTCGCCGAGCCCGACGACGTCGCCGCCGCCGTGATGTTCCTCCTCTCCGACGAAGCGGCCATGTTCCACGGCCAGACCCTGTGCCCCAACGGCGGCGGCTTCATGCCATGAAAGAGCCGGAAGTCGGAAGTCGGAAGTCGGAAGCCAGAAGGCAAACCACCGTTTTCGCGCATGAATTGCGCGCCATAGCGCGCAATTCTGTCGCGAAAAGCCCAGGAGCATCCGAGGTCACGCCATGCGGCTAGTCACGGCTGAGCAGGCGGTGGGGTTGGTCGAAGATGGGGCCACCGTGATCGTGGGGGGATCGGGGGCCGGGCACGCCGTCCCCCAGGCCTTCATCGACGCGCTGGCCCGGGTCTACCGGGAGAAGGGACAACCCCGAGAGCTCACCACCGTGCGCGTGGTGGGAGTGGGAGACTTCGCCCAGCGGGGGTTCTCCCAGCTGGCCCTGCCCGGCCTGATGAAGCGCACGATCGGATCCAACATCGGCAACGAGCCCGCCCTGGGCGAGATGGTGGAAGGGGGCGAGATCGAGGCCTATTCCTTCCCCCAGGGAGTTCTCTCCCAGCTGACCCGGGAGATCGCCGCCGGCCGCCCCGGCCTGGTCACCCACGTCGGTCTGGGCACCTACGTCGACCCGCGTCAGACCGGAGGCAAGCAAGGTACGGCTACCGACGATCTGGTCGAGGTCGTGGAACTGGGCGGCAAGGAATGGCTCTTCTTCCCCGCCTTCCCGATCGACGTTGCCGTCATCCGGGGCACGAGCATCGACGAGCGCGGCAACCTGTCGATGGAAGACGAGGCGATCCGGGCCGACATGCTCGCCATGGCCATGGCCGCTCACAACTCCGGGGGAATCGTCATCGCCCAGGCCAAGCGGATCGTGGCCGGCGGCAGCCTGGTCCCCCGCCGGGTGGATGTTCCCGGCGCATTGGTCGACTACGCCTTCCTCGACCCCGACCAGACCCAGACCTACGCCACCGACTACTCCCCGTATTACGCCGGTGCCCTCCGGCTGCCCACCACCTCCCCCGAGCCGCTGCCTCTCGACGTGCGCAAGGTGATTGCCCGGCGCGCTCTGCTCGAGTTCCGACCCGGCGACATCTGCAACCTCGGCTTCGGGATCAGCCAGTCGATCGGGGCCATCGCCTGGGAGGAGGGGATCTCCGACCGCCTGGTTCTCACGGTGGAACAGGGAGTCTTCGGCGGAGTGCCGGCGGGGGGAGCCGACGGCGGAGCGGGATCCAACTATCAGGCGCTACTCGACCAGCCGTCGATGTTCGATTTCTACGACGGTGGCGGCCTCGATGCCGCCAGTCTCTCCTTTGCCGAGATCGACGCCGCCGGCAACGTCAACGTCCACGCCTTCGCCGGGCACCTGCGCGGTCCAGGCGGGTTCCCCAATATCAGCGCCCGCACCGGCCGCATCTGTTTCGTGGGAACGCTCACCGCGGGAGGCCTGGAGGTGACGATCGACGGAGGGGTGCGCATCGATCGCGAGGGGGGCACCGCCAAGTTCGTCGACCGGGTTCGGGAGATCACCTTCAACGGCGAGCTCGCTCGACAACGGGGCCAGCAGGTCACGGTGGTGACCGAGCGGGCCGTCTTCTCCCTCGAACCGGAAGGGCTCACGCTGGTCGAGCTTGCCCCCGGGATCGACCCGGAGACGGACGTGATCGCTCACATGGGCTTCCGTCCCCGGATCGCCGGAGATTTGAGAACGATGGACCCCGTTGTGTTCGCCGCCGGCCCGATGGGCATCGCCGAGCGCTACCAGGAGGCGTGACGTGACCGCCCTGATCGCACTGGAAACGGGTGCCGTCACCGTCCTGCGCCTGGCCAACCCGCCGCTCAACCTGGTGACCCTGGAACTCACCGACCAGCTCGATGCCGCCCTGGCGGAGATCGAGGCGACCTCCGGGATCGGCGCCGTGATCGTGGCCGGCAACCCGCGTGCCTTCTGCGCCGGCTCCGACATCGGCGAATTCGAATCGCTCCACGGACGGGTGGCGGAGGGCAAGCTGAGCCGCGAGAACGCCGTCTACAGCCGACTGGCGAACCTGCCCGTGCCCACCATCGCCGCCATCGAGGGCTCGGCCCTGGGGGGCGGGCTCGAACTCGCCCTGTGCTGTGACCTCCGGGTCGCCGCGGCGACAGCCCGGATGGGACTGCCCGAGGTGGGGCTGGGAGCGATCCCCGGATCGGGCGGTACCCAACGCCTGCCCCGACTGGTGGGACCGGGCCGGGCCAAACACCTGATCCTGACCGGCACGATCATCGACGGTGCTGCCGCCGGGGAGATCGGCCTGGTCGAAGTGGTGGTGGCGAAG
Source organism: Acidimicrobiia bacterium (assembly GCA_035461175.1). Taxonomy (GTDB): domain Bacteria; phylum Actinomycetota; class Acidimicrobiia; order Spongiisociales; family ZC4RG35; genus DATHVR01. The sequence continues at coordinate 35,278 of DATHVR010000197.1, forward strand.
GGAGAAGCCGAGGACACCGCCCGGGCGATCGGCGCCGGGATCGCCGACAAGGGTCCTCTGGCCGTGCGCGAGGCGAAGCGGGCCATCGATCGCGGGCTCGAGCTGCCTCTCGACGAGGGCCTGGCGGCCGAACTGGAAGGCTCGGAACGGGTCTTCTCCTCCCGGGATCTCCTGGAGGGCGCCCGGGCCTTCGCCGCCAAACGCCGACCGAAATTCAAGGGAAACTGAGAGCGGAAGGGGGTCGGGTGTGGCAACCGGACCGGGAATGTGCCATCATCGTTTTGTATTTCCGCAATCGATTGTGATTACGTGAGCGGGAATGCCTCCGGGTGGAATCACACCCAGGAGGGAGGCAAGCCGGAAACCGGTTGCCGAGACCGACGGGCCCGCCTACAGTCGGTCCGCCGACCGAAGGGCCGGTACCCCGGTGAACGAGGAGACCAGAGTGAGGAGCGAACGATGAGACGACTCAGGTGGATTGCCCTCCTGGCAGTCATCAGCATGGTGCTGGCGGCCTGCGGGGATACGGGCGGCACTGAAACGACAGCGGGTGGCACCGACACCACGGCTGCCCCGGGCACCACGTCCGGCGGCACCGACACCACCGCCGCCCCCGACACGACTACCGGTGGAGAAGGCGACGGCGAGCCGATCGTGTTCGCGTCCTCTCTCCCCCTGACCGGTGAGTTCAACGTAACCGGCACCAAGCATCGCGATGGCTACCAGTTCTGCGTCGACGAGATCAACGCGCGGGGCGGCCTCCTGGGACGCCAGGTGGAGCTGCTCGTCGAGGACAACCGTTCCGACACCGAGGTGACCGTCACCCAGATGGAGCGTTTCATCAACGTCGAGAACGTCGACGTACTGCTGGGTACGTTCTCCAGCCTCCTCGGCTTCCCGGCCTCGACCGTGGCCGAGCAGAACGGGATGATCTATCCGATGCCTTCCAGTGCCGCCTTGCGGATCTGGGAACGGGGCTATCAGAACATCTTCTACTTCCAGGCCCTCGCCGGTGAGTACACAGGTCAGTCGATCCTCGCCACCCTGGAGCACTACAACCAGGAGGGAATCGTCGAGGAGATGCCCCAGTCGGCCGCAGTCGTCTATGCCGATGACTTCTTCGCCGGCTCCATCGCCACCGGCCTGGTCGGCGGCGAGGTGGCCATCCCCGACTCGGACGAGATCGTCGACCTCTCCCCCGGCTTCCTGGCCGACGCCGGCATCGAACTCACCTACGAAGAGGTGTGGCCGATCGGTTACACCGACTGGCTCACCCTGGCCAACTCGATCCGCACCGCCGACGCCGACATGCTGATCGTGTCGAGCGCCTCGGTGGATGAGGTGCTGGCACTGGTCCAGGCGCTCCAGACCGTGGGCTACTCCCCCGAAGTCCTCTACACGGCCCAGGGCACCCAGGCCGAGTTCCAGCAGTCGCTCGGCGACGCTGCCGAGGGAATCATCGTGCACTCGGTGTGGAGCCCGGAGGCCAACTTCACCGGCACCATCGCCGGCGAGGAATACAGCAACGCTGACTTCGTGAACAACTACACGGAGGCCAACGGCACCGCCCCCGACGAGGACGAGGCGATTCCCTTCGCCGTATGTCAGGGTGTCGAGCAGGCGATCGCCGCCGTCGGCAACACCGACAATGCCGCCCTCAGCGAGTGGCTGCATTCCCGCACGGCCGACGAGCCGGTGCGCACCATCCTGGGCGACTTCATCTGGGACGAGCGCGGGCTGCCCGAGGACAAGACCTTCCTGGTCAACCAGTGGCAGGGGGGCGAGCTCGAGTTCGTGTTCCCGGTGGGAGAGTTCCCCGGGACCGTGGACCTGATGCACCCCAAGCCCGAGTGGTAGGAACCTTCGTGAATCGAGGGGGCCCGGGACTCCGGGCCCCCTCCCTCACAGCGGCGGCCACGATCCGCCTCCCCAAACGGAAAACTCTCTGAATGCCCCTTCTCGAAGTCCGCGACGCCGTCAAGACCTACGGCGGCATCGTCGCCGTCAACCAGGCGTCGTTCGATGTGGCCGAGGGCTCGATCACCGCTCTGATCGGGCCCAACGGTGCCGGCAAGACCACCGCCTTCGACACCATCTCCGGCGTGGTGGAACCCGATGGCGGATCGATCAAGTTCGCCGGCCAGGAGATCACGGGGCTGATGCCTCATAAGGTCACCGCGGCCGGCATCGGCCGCACCTTCCAGATCACCCGGGAACTCGGTGACATGACCGTGCTCGAGAACATGGTCGTCTCCACCGTCCCCAACAGCCTCCGTTCCCTCTTCGGCGGCCGCATCGCCGGGCCGGAACGGGATCGGGCCATGGACCTGCTTCGCTTCGTCGGCATCGAGAAACTGGCCCATCAACCCGCCAAGCGTCTCTCCTATGGTCAGCGCAAGCTGCTCGAGTTCGCCTCGGTGATGATGACCGATCCCCGGCTCATCATGCTCGATGAGCCGGCCGGGGGGGTCAACCCCGCCCTCTTGGAACGAATCATGGACCGGATCGAGGAGATCAATCGCTCCGGCGTCACCTTCTTGATCGTGGAGCACAACATGGACGTGGTGATGCGCCTGAGCCACTCGATCATCGTCATGGCCCACGGCCAGGTCATCCTCCAGGACACCCCGGCCGTAGTCCGGGAAGACCAGCGGGTGCTCGACGCCTACCTGGGAGCGGTCTGATGGCGCTACTCGAAGTACAGGCGGTGCGGGCCGGCTACGGCAATGGGCCCGACATCCTCACCGACGTCAGCCTCGAGGTGGAGCAGGGCAAGACCTATTGCATCATCGGCCCCAACGGGGCCGGCAAGTCGACTCTCCTCAAGACTGTGGCCGGCCTACTCACCCCCCGCGAGGGCGACGTCGTCTTCGACGGCACCAGCATCGCCGGCCGCCGACCCGACCAGGTCCTCCAGGCCGGGGTCTGCTTCGTCCCTCAGGACCGCACGATCTTCCCGCAGATGTCGGTCCGCGAGAATCTGGTGATGGGCGGCTTTCTGATCCGCGACCGCAAGACGGTCGAGACCCGGGTGGAAGAGATGATGGAGCGGTTTCCCCGCCTGGCCGAGCGATCCGACCAACTCGCTCAGACCATGTCGGGAGGTGAGCAGCAGATGCTGGTCATGGCCCGGGCGCTGATGATCCAGCCCCGGTTGATCATGATCGACGAGCCCAGCCTGGGCCTCGCCCCCGCCATCTCCGGCCAGATCTTCGACATCATCCGCAGCCTTCCCGAAGAAATGGGGATCACGGTGCTGTTGATCGAGCAGAACGTCAAGAAGGGTCTCGAGGCGGCCGACTGGGCTTTCGTCCTCGACCTCGGCACCAAGCGATTCGAGGGCGACGCCGACGAGATCCTCGATGATACCCGCATCCGCGACCTCTACCTCGGCAGCCTGGCCGCCGGAATCGACCGAACGGAGGAGTCGGAATGAGCGGCACCGCCGCGCTCCAGATTCTGATCCTCGGCCTGCTGCTGGGCGGTGTCTACGCCCTGATGGCCTCGGGGCTCACCCTGCTGTTCGGGGTGATGCGGGTGGTCAACCTGGCCCACGGCGCCATCATCCTGCTGGGGGCTTTCTTCAGCTTCTTCCTGTGGGAGGGCCTGGGAGTCGATCCGCTCATCTCGATGGTGCTGGCCATCCCGGTCTTCTTCCTCTTCGGAGTGATCCTCTACCGGCTCCTGTTCCCCCGCATCGAGGGCTCACCCCGCTTCACGGAGATGACGGTGCTGATGACATTCGGGCTCGCCTTCATCGCCGAGGGCCTGATGTCCTACTTCTTCACCGGCATCTTCCGGTCGGCCAGCCCCTCCTACGCCCGCGAGGCGATCATCGTCGGCAATCTGTTCATCCCGACCGGTCAGTTCTATGCCGCCATCGCCAGCGTCCTGCTCCTGATCGGGCTGTGGGCCTTCCTCAAGTTCACCCGCACCGGCTACGGCGTGCGGGCCACCATGCAGAATCGTGACGCCGCCCAAATCGTGGGCGTCGACGTGCGTCGGGTTTCGACGGTGGCATTCGGGATCGGGATGGCGATGGCGGGAGCCGCCGGCGCCCTGGTCAGCTTCATCTTTCCCTTCTTCCCGTCCCGGCACTGGCAGTGGATCGCCATCCTGCTGGCCCTGATCGTGCTGGGAGGCATGGGCAGCCTCAAGGGCGCCGTGGTCGGGGCCCTGACCCTGGCGGTGGTGTCATCGTTCGTGAGCGACCAGGTCGGCCCGGTGTGGGCACCGATCACGTTCTTCGGCGCCCTCTTCCTGATCCTGCTCATACGGCCCCAGGGGCTCTTCGGCAAGAAAGTGAGGGCCTGATGGCCGGATCCACCGTCACCCCGGTGACTGAAGTTCCCGTCGACGAGCCCCGGACCCCCTCCCGTAGCCGGTGGGCGGTGCTCGGCCTGGTCGTGGCGCTGCTCATCGCCCTGCCCATGTTCCGCTTCATGGGCAACTACAACTACGTCCTTCAGCTCGGGATCATCATCCTGATGTGGGTGGCGATGACGTCGAGCTGGAACATCCTCGGCGGCTACACCGGCTACATCTCCCTCGGTCACAACGTCTTCTTCGGCGTGGGCGGCTACGTCGCCGGACTACTGCTGCTCGAGCTGGGTTGGTCCCCCTTCGTCACCGCCCCGCTGGCGGGCCTGTTCGCCATGCTGTTGGGGCTGGTGGCCGGGCTCATCACCTATCGCACCCACGGGCCCTCGTTCATCATCTCCACCATCGCCCTGCTGTTGGTCGTGACCCTGCTGATGGACAACTGGAGCTATCTGGGCGGATCCAGCGGGCTCAGCCTTCCCCTCCCCCCCTTCGAGATCGGCTGGCTCAAGGTCCCCTTCTACTACGCCATGCTGGTGGCGGCGATCGGCGCCGTGCTCCTCGGATACCGGGTCCAGCACTCCAAGTTCGGGCTCTCGCTGCGTGCCATCGCCTCCGACGAGGTGAAAGCGGAAGTGGCGGGGATCAACACCCGCAAGTTCAAGGTGATGGCCTTCGCCCTGAGCGCATTCTTCCCGGGAGTGGTGGGAGCGATCTGGGGCTACTCCCTCGCCTATCTGCGCCCGGTCATCTTCCTCCTCATCGCCATCGCCGCCCGCATGGTGCTGATGGTGATCATCGGCGGTCGGGGTACCGTCGCCGGCCCGGTGATCGGGGCGGCCCTCCTCGTCGCCCTCGACGAGGCCTCGGTGACGATCTTCGGCGGCAGCGAGCTCAACCTCGTCATCACCGGCGTTCTACTGGTGGTGACGCTGCTCTTCTTCCCTATGGGCATCGTCGGGACACTGCGCGAACACAACCGCCTCCCCGCCTGGCTCGACTGGGACTGAAAGCGAACCTCAGGTTCGGCTGTACCGCCCAGGCACAAAAGTCTCTCGAGAACAGGGTCGGCTTTGTCGCCCTCCGCGAACTCGAGAGAGTTGTGTACCGCCCTGGTACAGCGGAACCTCAGGTTGCGATTTCTTCCACGGGTGCGCATCACCCCGGCGGCTCCCGACCGGCCCGTCCAGCGGGTGAAGGCCAGGTCGGCCT
>DATHVR010000198.1:0-9272 GCA_035461175.1 Acidimicrobiia bacterium
GCGAGGAAGAGCGTGTGGCTGGAGACCCGGTTGAGCTCGGTCATCAACACCCGGATCGCCTCCGCCCTGGGTGGGACGACGACCCCGAGTAGCTGCTCGACGGCAAGCGAGAACACCAGCTCGTTGTGGAACGGCGACAGGTAGTCCATCCGGGTGACGTTGGTCGGCCCCTGCAACCAGGTGAGGGTCTCGGCGGTCTTTTCCATACCGGTGTGGAGATAGCCCACGATCGGCCTGGTGCGACGGATGACCTCGCCCTCGAGCTCGATCTGCAGCCTGAGCACTCCGTGGGTAGAGGGGTGCTGAGGACCCATGTTGACGATCATCCGGTCGTCGTCACCCTCCGACTCCTCGTACAGATAGTCGTCGGAGACGACCCGCCCCAGTTGCTCGGCGAGGCGCGACCCGGTCTCTTCGGGGGCGATCTCCTGGCGGCCCTCGTCGGTGGGATCGAACGGTGGGGGCGGCTCCTCGGTGCCGGAGAGCCACACGTCGACGGTCTCGGTCTCGACGTTCTCGGTGTCGTTGCGGGTGTCCGTCATGAGCTCACCTCAGGTGACCTGGTGGTTCTCTTTGAACTGTACGGGGACCGCCCCCACCCCGAAGTCCTTGCGCAGGGGGTAGCCCTCCCACTCGTCGGGCATAAGGATACGGGTGAGGTCGGGATTGCCGTCGAACGTGATCCCGTACATGTCGTAGGTCTCGCGTTCGCCGAAGGCGGCCCCGGGCCAGACCGTGACCACCGACGGCGCGGTGGGATCATCCTCGGGGATCGACATCAGCACCCGCAGCCGGCGACGGTGCTGCTGGGAGATCAGGTTGACCACCAGTTCGAAACGGACCCGGCGATGGCGGTACCAGTCGACGGCGGTGATGTCCGAGCAGACCTCGAAGCCCGCCTCGCGGAGTGCCTGGGCGAACTCGAGCCAGCGCGTGCGATCGAGCCGCACCACCTCCTGGCCGTGGGAGTCCTCCAATAGCGTGTCCTCCTCGAACCCCTCCAGGAGCGCAGCCATGAAGTCGTCGGGCTCCCGGGGCAGGCCGGTGGCATGGCCTCCGGGCTTGGCCTCGACGTCGAGGACCGGATGCCGGAGCGGGGCCTGGATGGCGGCGGCGCTCGAAATGTCGGCAGGAGCTTCGTCGGTCATGTTGCCGCCTGTCCGGCCATGATTCGATCGTGGAGGGTGAGGATGCCGTGCATGAGGCTCTGGGGCCCGGGCGGGCAGCCGGGTACGTAGATGTCGACCGGGACCACCTGGTCGACACCCTGGACGAGGGCATAGTTGTTGAACATCCCACCGCTGGAGGCACAGGCCCCCATCGAGATGACCCACTTGGGATCGGGCATCTGGTCGTAGACCTGACGGAGGACGGGCGCCATCTTCTGGCTCACCCGCCCGGCCACGATCATGGGGTCGGCCTGGCGGGGCGACGCCCGGAACACCTCCATCCCGAAACGGGCCAGGTCGTAGTGGGCAGTACCGCTCGCCATCATCTCGATGGCGCAGCAGGCCAGCCCGAAGGTGGCGGGGAACATGGAGCGGGTGCGGGCCCAGGCCGCCGCCTTGTCCACGGTCGAGGTGAGGACTCCGGGGAGATTCGGCATCAGGCCACCTTGTCGAGGTGCTCGACCACGTAGCGGCCCGAGCGCTTGACGTTCCAGTCCAGCGCCCCCCGCTTCCACACGTAGACCAGCGTCTCCAGCACGAACAGGGTGAAGATGCCGACGGCGGCGATCCCATACCAGCCGAGCGAATCCCATCGGGCCGCCCAGGCGAAGAGGAACACGATCTCGACGTCGAAGATGACGAACAGCATCGCCACCAGGTAGAACTTCACCGGGAAGCGCTGGGCGGGCTCCACCTCGGGAACGATGCCGCATTCATACGGTGCCAGCTTCTCGGGTGTAGGCCGGTTGGGGCTGACCAGTTTGGAGATCAGCAGTGACACGGCCACGAAGCCGGCCGCCAGGACCAGCATCACCAGCAACGGGAGATAGTCCGCCAAGGTCATGTGGGATTGACTCTAGGGTGCCAGACGCTTCCGAGTGAAGTCAGGATTCGGAAGTCGGAAGCCGGAACCCGGGTCGGAGGTCGGAACCCGGAAGTCGGAGGACGGAACAGCACTTTCGCGACAGAATTGCGCGCTATGGCGCGCAATCCTGTCGCGAAAATCCTCTGGAGTCCTCACCATCCGGAGCCTCCGGCGACAGACGACCTCTGACGCGACCGCGAAAGCGGATGGCCCCACCCTCCCCAGCATCCCGACCAGCGGCCACGGAAGCCAAACTCCCAGCGACAGACGACCTCTGACGCGACACGCGAAGGCGGATGGCCCCACCCTCCCCAGCATCCCGACCAGCAGCCGCGGGGGTTACAGGGGGGTCGTCCCCCCTTGAACATGACAGCAGACCTCTGACGCGACACGCGAAGGCGGATGGCCCCACCCTCCCCAGCATCCCGACCAGCAGCCGCGGGGGTTACAGGGGGATCGTCCCCCCTTGAATATGACAGCAACTACCGTACGGGGAGGGGGCGGACCAGGGCGGCCAGGGCCAGGTAGGCGGCCTCGCCGATGCCCTTTTCGTCCTCGTCCAACAGGTTGGACATGACCTTCAGGGTCCACTCCATCAACGGCCGGTTGCGCAGGCCGGTATGGGCCAGCGACCGCATCACCGCCGGGTAGCCGATCGCCTTCACGAAGATCCGGGCCATCTTGTAGTAGAGGCCGAACTCGTCGTCGAGGCGGCGGGGATAGCGATGGAGCAGCGAGGGATCGTTGGCCCCCAGCGACTCCGAGACGTACTGAGCGGCATAGCGGCCGGTCTCGTAGGCATAGGAGATCCCCTCGCCGTTCCAGGGATTGATGGCTCCGGCAGCGTCGCCGACGACCAACCAGTTGGCTCCCACCAGAGGGCCCTTGGAATAGGACATCGTCAGCTTGCCGCCCTCGGGATCCGACAGCTTCGAATGCTCACCCAGGTCCCAGTAATCCGGCGAGGAGTGGTCGACGTAGTCGTTCATCATCTTGGTGGTGTTGACGTGCTTCCACCGTTTGAAGGTGGACAGGAGTCCGACTCCCACGTTGACGGTGCCGTCGCCGAGCGGGAAGACCCAGCCGTAACCGGGCATGGAGGCGCCGGAGTCGTCGCGCATGTCGAGCTGGCTTTCCAGGAACGGATCGGTCGAGCGAGGGGACGAGTAGTAACCACGGGCGGCCAGGCCCATCGGGTAGTCCTTGCGCCGGCTGGTGCCGAGGGCGCGACCGAAGCGGTTGAGAGAGCCGTCGGCGATCACGACCATGTCGGGCTCGACTCGCTCCTTGGTCCCGTTCTGGGTGAGGGCCACCGCCGCCAGGTGCCCGTCCTCGACCACGGGCTTGGCCTCGGTCTTCTCTCGCACCTTCACGCCTTGCTTCTCGGCCAGGCGAGCGACCTGATCGTCGAGGTCCCGCCGCCGGATCACCCCGCCCCAATCCGGGAAACGGGAGTGCTGGGGCCATTCCATCTCCAGCATGAGGTCGGACCCGGCGTAGGAGCGCAGCCCGGTGATGCGATGGAACTCGGGGACGTCGAAGTCGAAGCCCATCTCGGTCAGTTGAAGGATCGCCCGGGGAGTGAGTCCGTCGCCGCAGGTCTTGTTGCGGGGGAACTCCTTCTTCTCGACGAGGGTCACCTCGTGACCTTCGCGGGCGAGCCAAAAAGCGGTGGAGGCGCCGGCCGGACCGCCGCCGACCACGAGAACCTGGGGAGAAGCCATGCCGGAAGGATAAAGAGGCCACCGGAGCACGTGAACCCCGACCGGTTCGATTCTGGCCGGGCCGCCCAGGTAGCGTTTTCGGGATGGAACGGGAAACACTCGATTGGGCCGGCTACGGGGTGGCAGTGCGTCAACTGGCCGAACAGGTGGGAGAGAGCGGGTTTCGCCCCGACATCATCCTCGCCATCGCCCGGGGCGGGCTGTTCGTGGCCGGGTCGCTCGGGTACGCCCTGTCGGTGAAGAACCTGTACGTGATGAACATGGAGTTCTACACCGGTGTCGGCACCCGCCTCGACGTCCCGATGATCCTGCCACCCTACCTCGACCCCTCCGAACTCTCCGATTCGCGGATCCTCGTCGCCGACGACGTCGCCGACACCGGCCTGACCCTGCAGGCGGTCCATCAGTTCTCAGCGGGCGTGGTGGCGGAGGCACGGACCGCCGTCCTCTATGAGAAGCCGACCTCGGTCGTGACCTGCGACTACGTATGGCGTCGCACCGACCGCTGGATCAACTTCCCATGGTCGACCGAGCCCCCGGTGATCGACGGCGGGGTGGTCGATGCCTGAGGCGGGACTCCCCCGGGCCACGATCCGCCGCCTCCCCCGGTATCTCCGCGCTCTCGAAGCCGCCGCCGATCGCGACAGCATCTCCTCGGAGGAACTCGCCGTCGCCGCCGACACCAACGCCGCCATCGTGCGCCGGGACATGAGCCTGCTCGGCTTCTCGGGCGTGCGCGGGGTGGGGTACGACGTCTCCAGCCTGCGCTCTCACATCCGCACCGAACTCGGGCTCACCGCCGATGTCCGGGTGGCGATCGTGGGCGCCGGCAACCTGGGGCGTGCCCTGGCCAACTACGGGGGTTTCAGCCGACGCGGGTTCCGGGTGGTCGCCCTCTACGACATCGACCGGGAGAAGGTCGGCGACGAGGTGGGAGGGGTGCCGGTGCGCAACCTGGCCGATCTGAGCGCCGACGCCCGCCGGGACGGACTCGATATCGGGATCATCGCCACACCCGGGGCCGTCGCCCAGCAGGTGGCCGAGCGTCTGGCCGAGGCGGGCATCCGCTCCATCCTCAACTTCGCCCCCACCCGGGTCCGCGTGGGCAATGGCATCGAAGTGCGGCAGGTGGACCTTTCCACCGAACTCCAGATCCTCAGCTACTACCGCTCCCACGGCTGATTGATTCGGCCCGCCGCACCGCGGCCGTCGCCAGGTGGGAAATACCGACCCCGTCGTAGGCCCATCCGGCCACGTCCAGCCCCTCGGGCAGGGTCCGGCGCAGCCGCTCCAGCATCCGTGTCCGTTCGCTGGTGAACTGGGGGATGCCGGGACGGTGGCGGACGACGTGGCTCATCTCGACCTCCGGCGACTCACCCAGGACCCGTTCCAGCTCGCTACGGACCCGACCTATCAGGTCGTCGTCCTCGAGATCGACCACGCCCGGATTGGTGGCGCCGCCCACGATCGCCTTGACCAGCCCCTTCCCGGGCGGAGCCCGGAAGGGGGCGTAGCTGGATTCGAACAGGAAGCCGAGGACGGCGAAGCCCTCGTCGGGCCCGACCAGGACCCCGATCGCCTCCGGGAGGGGTTGGGCCGTGCCGAGCCACACCACTGCCACTGCAGCCCAGGGATCGCCCGGCTCGATCTCGGGAGGATCGGCGAGGAGCTGGACGAGGGCGGAGGGAGGTATCGCCGCTACCACCCGGGACGCCTCCAGGGTGGAACCGGCACCGTGAAGCCGCCACCCGCTCCCCCGGCGCTCGATTCGCTCCACCGGCCAGGACCGCATCCAGGCGTCGCCGAGATCGGCCGCAACGGCCGCGGCCAGTCGGGACATACCACCCCCGACGACGTGCGGCGCAGGGCGAGTCGCCGGGCTCCGACGCCGGGAAGCCAGAGCGCCTCGCAACAGCGAGCCCGAAGAACTCTCAGCGGCGACCAGCATCGGCGCGACCGCTCTGGCAGCGAGTTGGGCGGGATCACCGGCGTGGACGCCGGCGGCCATGAACCAGGCGGCAAGACGCCCACCCTCCCGGCCCAGGCGGCGGACGAGCAGAGTCTCGAGTGACTCGTTCTCGGTCACCCCTCCTCTCACGAAGGGCTCGGCCAGGAGGCGCAGCTTCGCTCGGGGCGTAAGCAGAAGAGACGCCAGCAGGCGCGGTCCTGGCGCCAACGCCAGCGTGGAACCACGCCGATAGACGAGGCGACGGCTGGCCGCCGCCGGAACCACGTCGAGGCCAAGCCCAACGAGCAATGGCTCCAGATGCGGATGCGGCAGCATCACGGTCCCGGCGGCCGGCTCGAGAAAGTACCCGTGTCTTTCGATCGGAGTGGTGATTCCCCCCGGCTCGGCGCCGGCGTCCACTACCACTACCTGCTCTCCCCGCTGCCGGAGGGCACGGGCCGTGAACGCGCCGGCGATGCCTCCGCCGACGACCGCGACAGTCATCGCCGGACAGCCTCCACCATCGCCGCCAAATTCTCCGGTGGAGTGTGCCGGTCGATCCCGTGACCCAGGTTGAAGACGTGCCCGGACCGTCCGCTCACCGATCCCAGCACTGCCTCGACCTCCCGGGCGATGGTGTCCGGGTCCGTCAGCAGCACCGCCGGGTCCAGGTTGCCCTGGATGGATTGGCCTCCGACCCGCCCCCAGGCCTCATCGAGCGGCAGTCGCCAGTCGACGCCGTAGCACTCCGCCCCTACTCCCGCCTGCAATTCCAGGGTGTGGGGTGAATGGGGGGCGAAATAGATGCGGGGTGCCGCCAGGCCGGCGAGGGCCTGCTGGGCGGCCGGAACCACGCGGTCGCCGAAGGTTGCTCGATCCAACACCCCGGCCCATGAATCGAACAGTTGCACCACGTCCGCCCCGGCCTCCACCTGCATCTCGAGATAACGGTTCATCGACAGCGCCAGATTCTCGAGCGCCGCGCCGACCACGACTGGATCGGAGTGCAGGGCGGCGCGGAGTGACACGAAGTCTTTGGAGCCGCCACCCTCGACGAGATAGGCCAGAAGGGTTACGGGTGCTCCGGCAAAGCCGATCACCGATGTAGCCGACGGTACCTCCGCCCGGACACGCCGGATCGTCTCGGCCACGAATCCGACCCGATCGGTGTCGAGCGGGCTCAGATTCGCCACTTCATCCAAACTGTGGGGACGCAACCTGGGTCCGGGAGCGAACTCCATCTCGACACCCATCGCCTCGAGCGGGGTCATGATGTCGGCGAAAATGACGGCCCCATCCATCGCGTACCGCTCGATGGGATGGAGCGTGATCTCCGCTGCCACCGCCGGAGTCGATACCGCCTGCTGGAAGTCGTACTTCTCGCGAAGGGCGCGGTACTCGGGGAGATAACGGCCCGCCTGGCGCATGACCCATACCGGCGTCCGGTCGGTGGGGCGGCCGGAGACCGCCTCGACCAGTGGGCGTCTCATCGGGACGCCTCGATCGCATCCGCCAGAGCTAACCCTGCCTCGTCGGCCACTTCGGCATGGGCCTCCATCAAGAACATCGCCTCGAATGGAGAGGGCGGCAGCAACACCCCGCGTTCGAGGGCGGCAGCGAAGTAGCGACTGAAGCGCTCCCGGTCGAGGCTGGAAGCCTGATCGAAGTCGCTCACCGTCTCCGGCCCGAAGAACACCGTCATCATTGCCCCCACCCGCTGCACCGTTCCTTCTCCGGCCAGGGCTGTGGCCAGGCGCGCCTCGAGACCCGCCCCCACCTGCTCGAGTAGATCGTAGATGCCGGGGTTGTCGGCCAGGTGGCGGAGCCCCGCCAGACCGGCGGCAACGGCCAGCGGGTTACCGGCCAACGTTCCCGCCTGGTAGACGGGGCCGTCGGGAGCCACCATGCGCATGAGATCCTCGCGGCCACCGTACGCGGCCGCCGGGGTACCCGAAGCCACCACCTTGCCCAGGCACGTCAGGTCTCCTTCCACCCCGTACCGACCCTGGGCGCCGGCCGGTCCGACCCGAAAGCCGGTCATCACCTCGTCCATGATCAGCAAGGCGCCGTGGCGATCGCAGCGTTCCCGCAGCCCCTCCAGGAACCCCGGTGCTGGAGGCACCACACCCATGTTGCCTGCCACCGGCTCCACGATCACCGCCGCCATCTCGGCCTCGGCGAAGGCGGCATCGACGGAATCGAGGTCGTTGTAGCGGGCAAGATGGGTGTCGGCCACGGTGGCGGGAGGAACCCCCGGACTGTCGGGCGTGCCCAGGGTGGCGGCACCGCTCCCCGCCCTGACCAGGAAGGGATCGGCGTGGCCGTGGTAGTTCCCCTCGAACTTGACGATTCCCGATCGGCCGGTGGCGGCCCGGGCCACCCGGATGGCCGAGGCGGTCGCCTCAGTGCCTGAATTGACCATCCGCACCACCTCGATCGAGGGAACCAGCTCCACGATCAGTTCGGCCAACTCGACCTCGGCAGTGGTCGGCACCCCGAACGATGTCCCTCTCGAGGCCGCCTCCCGAATCGCTTCCACGATCACCGGATGGGCGTGCCCCAGGATCACCGCCCCCCAGGAGGCGATGAAGTCGATGTAACGATCCCCCTCCTCGGAAACGAGATGGGGGCCCCGGGCCGAGGCGGCGAAAACGGGGTCCAATCCCACCGAACGGAAGGCACGAACGGGTGAGTTGACACCACCCGGCATCACAGCAAGCCCCCTCGAATACCAGTCGGTCACGACCCACCACCCAGAACCCACCGCTCGGTACCGCCCATCACCACCTCCGACCCAACACCCGCGCAACCTCCAACGCGAAGTAGGTCAGGATGATGTCGGCGCCGGCTCGGGCGATTCCGGTCAGCGACTCGACCATCACTCCCTGGCGGTCCACCCATCCGTTGGCGGCGGCAGCCTCGATCAACGAGAATTCGCCCGAGACCTGGTAGGCGGCCACCGGTACGTCCACCTCCGAGCGGACCAGGGCGATGATGTCCTGGTAAGGCCCGGCCGGTTTGACCATCACCATGTCGGCTCCCTCATCGAGGTCCCGCCGCACCTCGCCTAGCGCCTGACGCCGCGCCGAGGGGTCCATCTGATGGGAGCGCCGATCGCCGAAGGATGGAGCGGACTCGGCCGCCTCCCGAAATGGCCCGTAGTAGGCCGAGGCGTATTTGACGGCGTACGAGCAGATCGCCAACTCGGCGAATCCAGCATCGTCGAGGGCGGTGCGAATCGCTCCCACCCTCCCGTCCATCATGTCGGAGGGAGCGATTACATCGGCGCCGGCCTCGGCGTAGGTGACGGCGGCCCGGGCCAGCAGGGGCAGGCTGGCATCGTTGTCGACGACGCCCTCGGGTGTCAGGACACCGCAGTGCCCGTGGCTGGTGTACTCGCACAGGCACACGTCCGTGATCACCACCAGCTCCGGCAGCTCGGCCTTGATGCGCCGCACCGCCCGCTGCACCACGCCGTCCTCGTCGTATCCCGCGGTGCCGGCCTCGTCCTTGTGCGCCGGCACGCCGAAGAGCAGCACCCCGCCCAGCCCCAGCCGCGCCGCCTC
>DATHVR010000199.1:0-1536 GCA_035461175.1 Acidimicrobiia bacterium
CGACCATTGCCTGGTGGGTTGGCGGCCCGCACCGGTTGATGGGATCGCGATGACTGTCCTGCTCACCACCGCGTTCGCCGCCGGGATGATCTCCACTGTGAATCCCTGCGGGTTCGCGATGCTGCCCGCCTATCTGGGCTACTTCTTGGGCGGAGCCCCCGGGACCGATCCCGAACCCTGCGGGTTGGCGGCGCCGTCGGGGCCGGTTTCCTGGGGGTGTTCACCGTCGCCGGGGTGGTGATCTCGGCTGGTGTCCGATCGGTGGTCGGGTGGATCCCGTGGATGGCGCTGATGGTGGGTGGCGGGCTGGTGGTGATCGGTGTCGCCCAGCTTGTGGGGCAGCGTTGGCTTCCGACCTTCCGAGGACCGGGGCGGGCAGGCAATAGAGAGTCGATGCTGGGATTGGTCGGGTTTGGCGTGTCCTACGCCGTTGCATCGTTGTCGTGCACCCTGCCCATCTTCCTCAGCCTGGTGGTGGGCCCTGTGGCCAGCCAGTCGCTGCTTCAGTCGGTGGCGGTGTTCGTCGCCTACGGAGCGGGGATGTCGCTGGTGATCCTGGTGGTCACCGTCGGGGTGGCGTCGGGTCGTCAGCGGTTGATCACTTCGATCCGTGGGATGGCGCGCCATCTCGACCGGATCTCCGGCCTGATCATGCTCCTCGCCGGTGGGTTCATCGTCTGGTATTGGGCGACGGTGCTGTCGGCGGGCTCGGCTGCCCTGGCAGAGAACGGCCTTGTGCGGTGGTTCGAGCGGGTGTCGGGATCGCTGGCGGGTCTCGTCACCGATCGGCCGCTGCCGGTGGGGGCGGCAGGGGTCGCCATCGTCGCCGCCGCAATCTATGGAAGCCGCTCGGCGCGGCGCGGCCGTTGGGCTGCTCCGTCACGCGAAATGCAGCATCACCCGGTCGGGTCCGAGGGGCAGGGGGAAACCGCCGCCATGTCGGATCGGCAGGAGTAGCGGGTCGTCCTCCGGCGTTCCGTGCTCTGTGTCGGGGATCCGACGGTCAGGTCAACAGGGTGGCCCGTCCCTGGTTGCATCCAGCGGCGACCGAACAGGAGACGAATCGTGGCCAGATCCCAGCGGGCAGCCCGCACCGAGGCGATCGTCATCGGGCTCGGTCTGGTCATCGCGGTGGTGGTCGCAGGCGCCGTGCTGGCGCAGAGCCGGGGCTCGGCGCCTTCCGATGCCACACCGGCAGCCGACGGCTCTCCGGGTACTTACGCCATCGACATCGACTTCGCCTACTTCGACGGTGAGCCGGGGGCGCTGGCCGATTTCGCCGGTCAGCCTCTTGTGCTCAACTTCTGGGCTTCATGGTGCCCGCCGTGCGTTGCGGAGATGCCTGACCTCGAGGAGGTCCATCAGCGGTTCCACGGCGAGATCGCCTTTCTGGGGATGAACATGCAGGACGACCTGGCGGCTGCCGAGAGGCTGGTGGAGGAGACCGGTGTCACCTATCCGCTGGCCCAGGACCCCGACGGGGCCGTCTATCGCCGCTTCGGCGGCATCGCCATGCCGACCACGGTGCTCCTCGAC
>DATHVR010000200.1:0-37657 GCA_035461175.1 Acidimicrobiia bacterium
GGCTGGCGACGGCGTCCAAAGAAGAGCGGACGCCGCTGTGGAACGGCTACGTCCTGGTGGCCGGGGTGGCGGGAGGCCTGATCGCCGCCATCAGCGCCGCCACCACCCTCCTCCACACGCTCCTCGTGTGGCTGGTCGGAGATCCGGGCACCTCGAGTGCCACCCGGCACTTCGGTGACGTCCCCGAGATGGGAGCAGTGGCAGCGGTGGGCCTGCTGGTGTGGTGGTACCACCATGCGGTTCTCGACGTCGCCGGGCTCGAAACCCGCACCGAGCCCCGGAGGATCTACGAGTATCTGATGGCGGGCATCGGCCTCCTCGCCGCTGCCGCCGGCCTCACCACTCTCCTGGTGGCCCTCATCGAGGCACTCATCGGCAGCGGTGACGTCCTGGTCGGGGAGGCGGCCACCAACACCCTCCTGGCGGCCGTGACGCTGCTGGTGGTGGGTGGTCCGGTGTGGTGGTTCTTCTGGAGCCGCATCCAGCGCCAGACCTCCCAGCATCGGGAAGGGGAACACGCCTCACCTACCCGCCGGATCTATCTGTTCCTGCTCTTCGGTGTGGGCGGAGTGGCGGCGGTGGTGGCCCTGATCGTGGGTGTCTTCATCTTCTTCGAGGATGTGTTCGAGAACACGATCGGGATCGAGACGCTGCGCAGCGCCCGCTTCGCCCTCGGCGTTCTCGCCACGACCGGTGCGATCGCGGCGTATCACTGGAGCGTCTACCGCTCCGATCGGGAAATGGCGCCCGAGGTCAAACGCGAGGGTCCCCGCTTCGTCCTGCTCGTGGGCGAGCCCGGCGATGAGATCGCCCGCGAGGTGGCCCACCGGACGGGAGGTCGGGTGACGGCGTGGCCGCGCACCGATGGAGCCGCCCGGCCCTGGTCGGTGGACGAGATCGTGGCGGCCGTCCAGCAGCACGAGGGGGCCGAGGTGATGGTCGTGTCGGGCCCCGAAGGTCTATCGGTCGTGCCCATCCAGCGGGGCTGACCTGCGCCCCACCAGCCGGGCACAGTGGCGGTCGTCGTCCACCCAGTCTTCGGCGTAGGCGACCACCTCGAGGTCTCCGGCCAACCGGGCCAGCTCCCCTTCCTCCACGAGGTAGGGGCGGGGAGGACGTTCGTGGCGCTCCAGGTTGCGGACCGTGGCGATCTCACAAACCAGCAGCCCTCCGGGCGCGAGGGCGGCGATGAGGGGCGCGAACAACGGCCGGTGCAGATAGTGGAAGCACACCGCCACGTCCCAGGCGCCGGTGGGAAGTCCCTCCGACTCCAGATCGCGCCGGCTGGTGCGCAACGTGATGCCCCGGCGGCGGGCCTCGGCCCGGGCCAGTGTGAGCCCGACGTCGGAGACGTCGACCAGGGTGACGTTGAGCCCCCGGGCCGCCAGCCACAAGGCGTGGCGGCCACTCCCACCTGCCACGTCGAGAGCCCGGCCGGCGGGCGGAAGGAGGTCGGCCAGTCCGACCAGGAACGGTGACGGCGTGCCGACGGCGGCGTCCCGGTAGCGCTGATTCCAGCGCCGGCGGCTGTCGGTCATGGTCCCCCTGTCAGCGTCACCGGGCCGAAGAGGAGCCGGGACTCGCCCCTGACCCACCAGGCGCCGGTGGAGCGACGCTCGCCGGGAGTGCTGAAGCGATAGTCGACCAGACGCCCCCGAATCGCGGCGGGCGGCTCTCCTTGCATCGGATCCTCCCGCAACAGGCCGAGGACGGCGGGATCCGCCTCCAGCAGCCGGGTCACCAGCGCGTCCAGCCAGCCCCGGCCGTAGGCGGGGGAGAGGGGCACGAACCACATCACCCAATCGAGACGAAGGTGGTAGGGCGCCGACTGGGGAGGACGACGGCGGGGATCACCGGGCTTGCCCTTGAACTCGTAGGGTCGCCAGTCGGTACCGGCCGGGCCCGGCCTGGCCTCCAGGATCAGCTCCTGCCGGCGCCGGGTCACGCTCCCGAAGGCGCCGTAGGCGTTGACGAGGTGGAGGCGATTGAAGGCGTAGTTCATGCGCTGGGCGCGTCCGAACAGGTTCCGCACCGGATGACGACTGAGCCACAGGACCACCACCGCCAAGGCGATCGTGACGACCGTGAGGGAAGGGGAAGGGAGGGCGGAATCGGGACGATCCAATCCGGGCAGCCAGCTGTCGGGGATGGCGCCGAAGGCCAGCAGCAGCGTGAGCAGGTTGAGCCAGGCATAGTTTCCGGAGATCATCAGGTAGCCCTGGGTGACGACGACGATGACGGCCGCCACCCCGGCCACCGGCTGGGGAAGGAAGAGGGCGAAAGGAACGACCAGTTGGGAGAAGTGGTTGGCCAGGACCTCGACCCGATGGATCGAGGCGGGGCGGTGGTGGAACCAGGGCGAGGTCGGTCCCGGCATGGGCTGGGTCTCGTGGTGGTAGTCGAGGCAGGTCAAGTCGCGCCAGCAGCGGTCGCCGCGCAACTTGATCATTCCCGCCCCGAACTCGACCCGGAACAGGAGCCAGCGGAAGGCGAGAATCACCAGCAGCGGCGGCGCCACCGCCCCGTTGCCCAGGAAGGCGGCAAGGAAGCCCGCCTCCAGGAGCAGCGACTCCCAGCCGAACCCGTAGAAGGTCTGGCCGACGTTGACCACCGACAGGTACAGGGCCCAGAGCACCAGCCACCACAGGACGCCGACCCAGACCGGAACCACGTCCAGTCCGCCCCCGACTATGCCGGCGGCCAGAATCATGCCCATCCAGCCGACCCCCAGTGCCAGGCGGTCCGAGTATCGCCAGTGAAAGAGGCTGGGCGAGGCGCCGAACCCGGTCCGTTCCAGGAACCCGGGTACCGGAAGGAGCCCGGACTCGCCGAGCAGCGGCCGGAATTGGTTGCGGACGTTGAGAAAGGCGAGGAAGTAGACGGAGGCGATCCCGCGCTGGAGGACCTGGCGCCCGAACTCGTAGTCGGGCGCCGAGAGGAACTGCGCCAGGTCGGTCATGCCCCCACGATACGGTCAACGCGAATCAGCCTCCCGGCTCTCGCCGGGAGGCTGATTCGGGTTCAGTGGGAAGGCTGGATCAGCCCTCGCCGCCGGAGTCGGTTTCGATGGTGACGTTCACCTCGTCGGGGACCACGTCGACCTCGCCATCGCCGCCACCGAGGTTCATGAAGAGCCAGATGGCGAGCAACACGCCCAGGATTCCCAGGATCACGGCCACGATCATTCCGCCGCCGCGGTTGCCGTCGTTGTTGGTGACGATCACTTCTCGTTCACGCTGAGTCATTTCTGTTCCTTCCGTCCGGGGGACGGAGGGGGGTCTACCCGGGGGCAAACACATCGAAACGTCACAATCCCACCCAGAGTGACGGCGGTTAACCTCCCCTCTGGCCGGCGGGACTTCCGACGGCCTGTCACAACGAGAGGGTGAGGGGTGAAGGAGAACACGCCGGCGGATCGCCCGGGTCGGGAGGCGCCCGAACCGGAGGTGTCATCCGGACCTGACTGGCCGAACCTGACCTACTGGATCCGGGTGGCGGTGGC
Source organism: Acidimicrobiia bacterium (assembly GCA_035461175.1). GTDB lineage: Bacteria > Actinomycetota > Acidimicrobiia > Spongiisociales > ZC4RG35 > DATHVR01. Next base: position 3,503 of record DATHVR010000200.1, read on the forward strand.
GGTGATCGGGATCGTGGTGGCGCTGCGGGTCATCCTCATCCTGCAGGGGGTGTTGCTCGTCGTCCTCGCCTCGCTGGTCCTCGCTCTGGGAATGCAGCCGGCCATCAGTTACCTGGAGGAGAAGGGACTGAACCGGGGCTGGGCCCTGGCCGGCATCCTGATCGTCCTCAACGTGGTGCTGATCGCCGGGGCATGGGTCATCATCCCGATGGCGGTCGACCAGGTCGACGATATCGGCGCCGCCATCCCCGAGATCCAGGAAGAGCTACGCAGCCTCGGTGGAATGGGAAGGGTGATCGCCAACCAGATGGACCCGTCCTCGTTCGTACGCGGCTCCGGAGAGGACGTCACCCGCACGGTGGGGGCGGCAGCGGCGGCGGTGTTCAACGTCTTCACGGTGATGGTCCTGACCCCCTACTTCGCCCACGCCCTGCCGCGCATGAAGCGCTGGGTGCTGCGCCTGGTGCGACGGGACGAGCGCCCCGACCTGCTGCGGCTCGTGAACGAGTCGAGCGAACGGATCTCGGGCTACATCCTGGGCAACCTGACCGTCTCGCTGGTGGCGGGCGTCGTGAGCTTCTTCGGATTCTGGGCGCTGGGTCTCGACTATCCGCTGGTGCTGGCTCTGTGGGTGGCGCTCACCGATCTCATTCCGATCGTGGGAGCCTTCATCGGAGCGATTCCGGCGGTGGCGCTGGCCGCCCGCCACGGTCTCGGCCTGGTGGTGGCGGTGGCCGCCTTCCTGCTCCTGTATCAGTTGTTCGAGAACTATCTGGTCTCGCCCCGGGTGATGACCCGTGCCATCGATCTGAGCCCGGCCGCGGTGATCGTGGCGGTCATGGTAGGGGGAACCCTGGCCGGGATCACCGGTGCCCTACTCGCTCTGCCCCTGGCGGCACTGATCAAGATCGCCACCGAGCAATACGTCATCAGCGCCCGGTTGGAGACGATTCGAGCCGAAGGCGAGGGCGCCCGCGCCCGGCGGCGACGGGGTAAGAGCCGGCCACTGCCCTAACGGCGCTGCGACAGCCCGAGGACGTACGCCGCCTGGCCGAGATGGGCGAGATCATCGGTGATAACGCTCACCAACCTGACCCCGACCGTGACCGGGGGGTCCCAACGCCGGTCGATGATGCGGTCGAGGTCGTTGGCGTCGAGACCCAGCACCACGTCTGACACCATCGACTGGACGGCATCGTGGTAGCCGACCAGCAACTCGGCCGGGGCAACCACAGCCGCCACCTGGTCGGTGGTGTGGCCATAGCCCGTGTCGGAATCCGGCAGCGGCAGCCCGAATCGGCCCACCCATTCCTGTGATGTCCACACCTGGGGACTGCCGGCGATCTCGCTTACGTGGTCGTCCATCACCCGGGTCAGATGCCATATGAGCCAGGCGATCGAGTTAGCTTCGGCATCGGGCCGGTAGGTGAGATCCCGATCGGTGCACTCGTCGGCGAGTCGATGGACTCCCTGCCGAATTCGATCGTAGGCGTCTGTGAGCAGCTCGTTGCTTCGAATGATGAGTCCCTTCCGTCGACGCCGACGTTACGACATGCCGGAGAGAACCGTCGCCTGTCGGCGTGCGTAATGCCGGGAAAGGAGAGGAAGGCAGAGAATGATTGACCATCGTCGGCGCAAACTGGGCTGGTTCCTGGCGGCAGCCATGGTTCTCTCGTCACTTCCACTCCTGGCGGCGGAATTACCCCCCGGCGGCACCTTCGTCGACGACGACGGCAACGTCCACGAGGGGTTCATTGAGGCGATCGCCGCCGAGGGTGTCACCCGCGGCTGCAACCCGCCGGTCAACGATCGCTACTGCCCGGGAGACAGCGTCACCCGGGGTCAGATGGCTGCCTTCCTGGTGCGGGCGCTCGGCCTGCCCGCCGCCGGAGACAGCCCGTTCTCGGACGATGACGGCAGTGTGTTCGAGGACGACATCGCCCGGTTGGCGGCGGCCGGTATCACCCGGGGATGCAATCCCCCCGCCAACGATCGTTTCTGCCCGGACGACGTCGTGACCCGGGGCCAGATGGCGGCCTTTCTGGTCCGGGCCTTCGGGTACACCGACCCGGGGGAAGGGAACTTGTTCGGCGACGACGACGCCAGTGTCTTCGAGGGCGACATCGACCGTCTGGCCACCGCCGGGGTGACCCGGGGATGCAATCCTCCCGCCAACCACCGCTTCTGTCCGGCCGATCCGGTGCTGCGCGACCAGATGGCCTCCTTCCTGGGACGTGCTCTCGGGCTGACAGCGACCACTCCTCCGCCCCGTCCCACCACTACCTCGTCTTCGACGTCGAGCTCGTCGTCCACGTCCAGTACCTCGTCCAGTTCCTCGTCGACGTCGAGCACGATCCCCGATGACACCTTCCGTTTCGAGATGGGCACATCCAGCTTCATTCCGACCTCCGCCGTCGTTACGGCTCCGGCCGAGGTGCGGTGGCGCAATGAATCCGGAGTCCTGCACAACCTGACCTCGGCCAGTGGGCCCTGGCCGACGGCGATCAACCGGAGCCTTCCGTCCGGCGGGGACGACTTCGAGGTCACCCTGACGACTCCGGGCGTCTACACCTTCTTCTGCAACATCCACACGGGGATGGAGGGAAGCGTGACCGTGACCGGCTGACTCGAGTCAATCCGTCTCCGAAGGCGGCTCCGAACAAGTGATGAAAACCCCTGCGGAAGGAGCCCCAGTGTCCCAGACAGTAGGAAACCGATCGCTACCCGTGTACCGAGGCTCGGTCCCGGCCGTGGGTCGACGGCCCAAGGCCACCGATCAGCGGCGACGATGCGCCGACGACTCCTGTCACACGGTCCTGTCCCGCTACAACCTCGGCGAATACTGCCGGCCCCACACCCCGATCCGCTTCCCCCGGGTCAGGGGACAGTTCACCTCCGGTTGAGGCTCAGCCGGTCTCCAGTCGCTCGACCCCGATCACGCCCTCCAGCAGGGAGGGGTCGAGCGACTCGCCACTCAGCACGCTGACGTCTCCGGTCGTCTCGAGGATCACGGCCCTGACCTGAGACCACTCGGTGATTCCCGCCTCGCGTAGCTTGGCCCGCAGGTCACCGGGGGTGATGCGTGACAGGCGCATGTTGTCGGTGAGAATCTCCGCCCCGGCCATCAACAGGATGGGTTGGTTGTCCACCACCTTCTCGATGCCGCTGTTGCGGCGAGCCGCCGCCACCAAACGCTGGAAGAGCATGATGGCGGCCACGGCGATGATGCCGTTGGTGAGAGAGGTGGAGGTGGCGGCCACGCTCGCCACCAGCGAACCGATGGCTACGGTGACGGCGAAGTCGAAACTCGACATCTTCGAGAACGACCGTAAGCCGTTCAGCCGTACCACCAGGATCACGGCCAGATAGATGATGAGGCTGGAGAGAAGGATCAGACCCACCTCGGTCGCACTCGTACTCAGCCAGTCCTCGATCACTTCACGCCTCCTCGGGAACGTCTGTCTCAAAGTAGTTGTCGGTCTTTCCGGATACCGGTCATCCGGATCGGGCTCGGTCTCCGAACACTTAGCGATAAATGACCGACTCGCTCAAGGAGTACACGATGAATCGCCGAATCAAACTGACCGCTCTGGTCGCCGCCGGTGCCCTGGCTCTGGCCGCCTGTGGAGGCACCGACGACGATGCCACCGAAACCACTGCCGCTCCCGCCACCACCGAGGCGGTGTCCGAGACCACTATGGCCCCCGAGACCACTGAGGCGATGACCGAGATGGACATCGTCGACACCGCCGTCGCCGCGGGTGACTTCACCACACTGGCCGCCGCGCTCGACGCCGCCGATCTGGTCGACACGCTCAAGGGAGAGGGTCCGTTCACGGTTTTCGCTCCCACCGATGCCGCCTTCGAAGCGGCCCTGGCCGACCTGGGCCTCACCGCCGATGAGTTGCTGGCCGACACCGAGACCCTGACCTCGATTCTCACCTACCACGTGGTTCCCGGTGAGGTGCCCGCCACCGATGTCGTCACCCTGGATGGCCAGGAGGTCGAGACGGTCAACGGAGAAACGCTGACCATCACCATCGACGGCGAGACCGTCATGGTCGACGATGCCACAGTGGCTCAGGCCGACGTGTTCGCTTCCAACGGCGTGATCCACGTCATCGATTCGGTCCTTCTTCCCTGACCGAATCCCGCCACGCTCGAGGGCCCGGGTACTTCCTCCCCGGGCCCTCGATCGCGTCCGGGAGGGACTTCGGTCCCTGGAAGAGACGGCCGGGTTGCGTCACCATCGAGGCCGACATGGCTCACTCCAGTCACATCGTCGTCGTGCCCTCGCCGGCTTGCTCCTCTCCTGTTCGGATCCCGTTCCCACCAGTGAGTGGGCCGAGCCGAGGTACATCCCAGCCCCGGAGGCCGACGACGGATTGGAACGGCTGCTGGCGGATCGGCGTCGGTGCGCTCCTTCGACTCAACTCCCCTTACGGCCGAACATATCGGAAGGCTCCTCTGGGCAGCCCAGGGGGTGACCTCCGAGTGGGGTGGTCGCACTGCTCCATCCGCCGGAGCCCTGTATCCGCTGGAGGTGTTCGTCGTCACCGCCGACGGCGTCGACCGCTACCTCCCCGACAGTCACCGGTTGGAGCAGGTGGCCGCCGGGGAGGGGGCCGATCGAGTGGAGGTGGCCGCCCTGGATCAGGAGGCGCTGCGCTCGGCGCCGGCGGTATTCGTGATCGCCGCCGAGTTCGCCCGCACCGAGGGCCGCTACGGCGATCGGGCCCAGCGGTACGTGCACCTCGAGGCGGGTCACGCCGCCCAGAACCTGCTGTTGCAGGCGGTGGATCTGGGGCTGGGAGCGGTGCCGATCGGCGCCTTCGACGATGCCGCCGTTCAGGAAGTCCTGGGACTTCCTTCCGGGTGGGTGCCGCTCTACCTGATTCCCGTCGGCGTCCCCGGGGATTAGAGGCTGCAGTCGTGAACGTCGGGGGGAACTGGGACGTCGAAGCTGACCTCGATCGGATCCGCTTGGTCGAACGCGTCCTCGAGTGTCATCGCCCCCGACACGCGGTCGGCACTCCACTCTAGCGGCGGCCCGTCGAGTGGCGGCTGGTCGAACTCGACGTACCAGCTCCCGTCGGGAGCCTCCGACACCCTTCCGCTGAAGACGCCCATCGATTCCCCATCGCCGACGGCGCTCCCCTGGATGGAAACCTCGTGGGAAGGCAGGGATCCTGCCTGATTGACGTACACGAACAGCACGAAGCCGTCGCCGATCACCTGCAGGTCGAGATTCTCGTCCGACTCCGAGAACGGGATGCAGCGCAGCAGACTCTGCGGGGTGAGGGCGGAGCCGTCCGCGCTCACCTGGCTTTCGCCGGCCGGAACCATCATCGGATCGCCGCCACCGCCCTCGCCGGATGGAGCCGGAGGAGCGGTGGTGGCCGGGGCGGCTGTGGTAATGGTGGTGGCGGCGGGCGCGTCCGTTGTCGACGCCCCGGTGGCAGTGGATGTGTCGGTGGGGGCATCCGCTGCGGTGGTGCCGGCATCATCGCCGGACGCGCCACCGCATGCGGCCAGCATCAGGGCGGCGACGAGCAGAACGTTCCTCTTCGACATCGATTGAACCTCCTCGGTGAACCCACCCGAACCTACGTGACAGCACTGAAGATCCGCTGAAGACCCCCTAGGGGTCGTTTCAGGGTCGTCCCAGGGTGATTCCCGATGGTAGAAGGACTCGTCATCCGACAGGATGGGAAGAGAGCAGAAAGGATCTTCTATGAACACCGAAACCACTACTTCCCCGGCCATAGCCCCTCAGATCTCGGCCGATTCCCGCAACCTGGGGATGCTGGCCCACCTGTCGGCCTTCGTGACCTTCGTCGGGATACCGTCGCTGTTCGGCCCCCTGGCCGTGTGGCTCATCAAGCGGGACGACCCTTACGTCGAGGCGCAGGCGAAAGAGGCTCTGAACTTCAACCTCTCGTTCATGATCTACGGAGTCGTGGCGGCGTTCTCGATCATCCTGCTGGTGGGACTCATCGCCCTGCCGGCGGTGCTGATCGCCTGGTTCGTGCTGGTGCTGGTGGCGTCGGTACGGGCCAGCAACGGCCAGTCCTACCGCTACCCGTTCACGATCCGTTTCGTGGCCTGATCCGGCCACCGAGGTCGAACCAGCCGGGGCCGATCCGCCGGCCCCGGCTCGTTTCATGGACTGATTCGGTGACACCGGCCGGGAGGCGATGTCTTCGGCGTGGTGGCGGAAATCGCCGCACTCCGGACACACCGGGGGTGGGTCATCCGCATAGATCCAATAGACGGCGCCATCCAGGATGGAGTGATGGTGACGGGAATCAATCCCGCCGCGCAGAGGTGAATCAAGCAGTCCGCCGGGCTCCGGCCCGGCGGCGTTCAGGGCGGATGGCCGCTGACCTGGTAGTGGTGGCCGCGGGGGCTGATCCACAGGAAGTAGCCGGGTCGGGGTTGGTAGAGATCCCAGCCTCCCTCGTGCTTGACGGGCCCGTGGTCGGGATCGCACAGGGGCTCCAGGTTGGCCTCGTCGGTGGATCCGCCCTCGGAATGGGGATGGGTGTGGTCGATCTGGCAGTTTTGGGCGGGCGTGCGGCATCCGATGAAGATGCAGCGCTGATCCCGGGCGACGATGTGGCGGGCGAGCGCGGCGGTGGGCCGACGCCGCTGAGGTTGGGTGTGGATGGGTTGGCCGGTGTCAGGATCGGTGACGACCATCTCCCAGCGCGCTTGCTCGTCGGCCACCCGCCGGGCGAGGTCGGAGATGATGGGTCCCCAGCCGGGGATCTCGGCGGCGCGGTCGTCCAGTTGCATCAGGGTGGTCAGATCGACCCGGACCTCGACGGCACCCTGGCCGGCCCCGGCGGGCTGATCCTTGCCTTCGAGGAGGTCGAGCAGGAGATCGGCGCGGATCTGGTCCATGCTGCGGCCGTCCTTGCCCTTGAGCTGCTTGGCCCGGGCATTGAGGCGGGCCATGATGGCGGCGACCCGGTCGACGGGGAGCCGGCGGGCGAGCAGGTCGGCGGTGCCGTCGGGATTCTGGCCTCTTTCCACTCGTCGTTCTTGCAGACCTTCCTGGTAGCGCTGCCGGGCGGTGTCGGGTTCGATCTCCAGGCACAACCGCCGGAGTCGGGCCCCCAACTGGCCGGTCGTCAGTCTCGGAGCGCGTTCCAGGATCTGGTTGACCACCTCGTGGGCCTCGGGCACGGTGAGATGTTCGGTTTCGTGGCACAGCACCTTGGCCCGGGGAAGATCGATCCGTCCCTCGCGCAGGGCCTGGCGCACATGGGGCAAGCGAGCGAGGGAGAAGGCGATGTCGAAATGCATCCCGGCCGCCCGGCGGGTCAGCATGAGGGCGGGTCGCAGCTCGTGGAGGGCTAATTCGTCGGGGATCGAGATTCGTTCCGCCTCGGACGTGGCGTCTCCCCAGGGGGTGTGGGCCATCTCGATCAGGTCGGCATCGAAACGGGCCTGCCAATAGGAGATCTGGCGGGCCTCGGCCTTCAACACCTCGATCAGTTCATAACCGTTGAGTTCGTCGCGATCGATGGATCCCAACACCGACCCCAGTTCGGGCCCCGGTGCCATCTCCGCCAGGCCCTCGGGCAGAACAGTCCGCGGATCCGGCTCGACCCACTGATCCTCCTCCGCAGGAATCAACCCGGATGCTGTTCCGCTACTCATACAGGCGAACCTACCGACCGCCAGTGACAAAAACGCGCCTAGAACAACGACAAACAGGTTAGAACGCGTCAGAGGAGGGGCATCGATGACGTCGGCAACATGAGAGTCGGCGGGATCCATCCCGCGAGCGGACAGGAGGAGTCGGCAGCCGCATAGAGTCGTGGCGATGGCTATCTACTTCGTGCCGGCCGACTTCGAAGTGCCCACCTCCTTCGAGGGTCCCGGGTTCCATCTCGAGCCGCTCGGTCCCGTCCACAACGAGCGGGACCACGAGGCGTGGATGTCCAGTATCGACCACATCCGCTCCACGCCGGGAATGGACTGGAAGAGGTGGCCGACACCGATGACCCTGGAGCAGAACCTGGCCGACATGGAGATGCATGCGGGCGAGTTCCAGGACCGGGTCGGGTTCACCTACTCCATCCTCGACGGCGACGAGGTGATCGGTTGCATCTACATCTACCCGAGCGAGAAGCCAGGTGTCGATGCCCACGTGCGCTCCTGGGTGAGGGAAGGCCGGGCCGAGATGGACGCAGTGGTGTGGCGCTCACTCAGCCGCTGGCTGGTGGAGGAGTGGCCGTTCGAGGCGGTCGACTACGCCCCGAGACCCGACGCCTAACAGCAACCCACGTGCAGAATCCCCCCGACACGGGCGGTATCTGCTCGTTAGTTCCCACGTGGGCGCCGGGACCGTGCGGCTCAGGCCGGGATTGGGTCCTTGGACCCTGCATCTCGCCTTCGATCTCTCCCACGATTTCGACAGGAGGTAACAGATGACAGATACCGGCATCGCCTTGATCCCGCGCCCGGTGGAGGCCGGCGCAGAGATGGAAGCGCTGCAGCGGTTCCATCGTGACGTGACCTGGCAAGGGCGCATCGAGGAAGGAGGGATGGGCCCGGGAACGCCGGCTCAGACCGCCACGGGCAAAGCAGTGCATCACTGGATCCAGAACGGCCGCTGGGTGGTGGGTGAGTTCGAGCAGGATCAGTTCCTCGAGGACGGCACCTTCATCCTGAAGTGGGAACTGCACTGGGTGTGCGGCTGGGATCCCTTCAACCGCGAGTATCGGGCCACCGTTGCCGATTGTTACGGCCACACCGAGATCATGCGGGGCCGAATCGACGGCGACATCATGGTCTTCGAGTCCATGCGTGACACCCCGCCGATGCTCAAGATGACCTGGGACGTCTCCTCGCCCGATGTGCTGTTGTGGCGCAACGAGATGAGCCTCGACGGGTCCGACTGGATGCTCGTCGAGGAGTACGAGATGATTCCTATCGACTGAGGCTTCCTGCCGGGACACCCGGGCTTCGAGTCGGGCGTCAGGCTGACTTGGCCGTGCGGATCCCGGGCCACGAGGGAAGCGAGAGCAGGGTGGCGCATTCGTCCCTGACCGTGGCACTGATCGTGCGCATCCGCGCCGATGCCTCCTCTGCATCCCAACCGAAGTCGGCCAGGGCGAGCGACTGTTCGAAGATCGGCCACGAGAGGGCGTCGCGTACTCGCTCGTACTCGCCCATCGCCGCCGGTGCCTCGCTCGGGTGCCGCAGGCTCCAGTCGACCGCCCGGGCGCACAGTTCGGCGTCCCGAAAAGCGTCACTGATCCCGTGAGCTGAGATTGGGTCTTTGCAGTACCCGGCATCTCCCACCAGTGCCCATCCCGGGCCGAAGGGACGACGGAAGAAGGCCGGCAACTGCGCACTTCCACGGAAGGAAGTGACCTTTCTCCCGCCGGCGACGATCTCGGCCAGGTCCTGACCGGCGTCGTCGAGCAGGCGCCGGAACTCGGCCTCGGGATCGGCATGCCAGTCCGCCAGACGTGCGGCGGGGCGGCCGACGAAGACGCAGGTCTCCCCGGCGCTGGTAGCGATCAGGCCGGCGTTGACGCCCGGAGTGAACTGGAACCAGAACCGGTCCAGGTCGATCCCATCGAAGTAGGCGTAGTGGACGACGTTGGCGGGGATGCGATCCACCGACTTGCGGGCACCGACCAGGGCGGCGACCCGCGATCGAAATCCGTCGGCGCCGATCACGATGCCGGCGGAGACGTCGGTCCGTCTTCCGCCTCGTTCGATCGTGACGCCCGATACCCGGTCGTGGGAATCTTGCCTGATATCCACCATTCGGGTTCGGTCGGCGAATTCGACCCCCGATGTGACGGCTTCGTCCACCAGGATGGAGTCGAGGATGTGCCGGCGGGGGGCATACAACGCCTCGATGCCGAAGTCGCGCTTCATGGGAAACGAGACGCGTTCTTCCCCGAAGCCGAGCGTCAGGTGGCGAATGGCCGGCGTACCGGCCGCTTTCACCCGGTCCAGGATTCCCCAGCGAGCGAGTTGCAGTACGCCGGTGCGCAGGATGGCGTGGGTCGAGACCGTGTCGGAAGGCATGCCCGCCCGGTCGATCAGGAGAATGCGGTGACCCTGCCGGGCCAGGAGCAGGGCGGTCGAGGCTCCGGCCACCCGGGCCCCCACCACAACGGCGTCATAGTCTTGCTGCATATCGACTCCTCGAGGGGAGTGGCCGGGCCGTAGCCCGGCCACTCCGCGGCTCGCTCATTCCCCGGGGTTCACCGAGACCGACACGCGGGTGCCGTTGGTGAGCATGTCGTAGACGGCGGAACGGGCGAGGGAACGCTCCACTACCTTGCGTAGCTCGTCCGCTCCGGCGTCGCCCTCGATGCGCAGTTGTACGTCGATCGACTGGTAGCCGTTGCGCACCGAGTCGTCGATCCCCAGCAGGCCGACCAGGTCGATGTCGCCGGTCACCTTCGACTCCACCCGCCTCAGTTCGATCCCGCGAGCGGCGGCGATGTTGCCGATTCCGGCCGTGATGCACGCCGCCAGGGCATGGAGCAGATGCTCGGCCGGCGACGGTGCGGTGTCGGTCCCCACCAGTTGCTCGGGATGGTCGGCATGGAAGGTGTGGGCCTCCTTATGGGTCTGTTCGGCTCCCAGGCCGAAGAACCCGTGGATGATGCTCCGGCTGTGGACCCCGCGCACCCACTCGTTGGTCGCCCGGAATTGGAACTTGGCGGCCTCCGGTTGGGCCTTGACGGCGTCGAGTGCACCGAAGAGAGCGCCTACATCGACTCCGTTCCTTCTTTCTGTCGTGGTCATGTTCATCTCCTGTTGCTTCTTCTCGGCTGGGCTTGGTCGGACGTTCGACCGATTTCGGGTAGACGGTTCAGGACATGTGGCCTCCTTGGTGGTGGTCAGATGAGCTCGGAGATCAGTGCCGCCGCCCGGGCGGCACCGTCGGTCTCGACATCCCGGTAATCGACTTCGGCGCCGATCGTCCCGACGATGGCTTCCGCCAGGTCTTCGGTGCCGGTAGTGGCATAGTCCATGTGCTGGCCGGCGCCGTACTGGTCGAGCCGGTGACGAACATGGAAGTTCTGTTCGAAGTGGTGCCGGAGCGGGAAGTAGATGAACGGTCGCTTGGCCGCCGTCAGCTCCATGGTGGTGGTGAGCCCACCCTGGACCACGGCGAGGTCACAGGCGGCGAGATACCGGTACAGGTCGGGTACGTAGCCGTGAATCTCCAGGCCCGGCCGCTGGCCGAAGCTGGCGGGATCGATCCGGGGGCCGGCCACTGCCACCATCCGCAACTCCGGGCACTCTTCTTTGGCGTACGGGAAGGCCGCCACGGCGCGCTCCAGCAGGTCCCTCCCCACTCCCGATCCGCCGACGGTCACCACGCATACCTTCTCGTCCGCGCTCCAGCCGGCGTCGTTCCTCCACTCGGCTGCCTCATCGGGAGAGGGCGGCTGGAACCCCGTGATGTAGCCGCTGAATGCGAAATGCTCCTCGGTCCAGTCGCGGATCTTGGGGAGGTCCGGCCCGAACACGTCCGCGATCACGTCATCGGGATTGCCGACGAAAAGCGCTCGATCCCGGATCCGGGGGAAGCGGGCGATGTGCTCGATCATCTCGGCGTTGTAGTCGGCGGTGAGGAACGCCTCCCGATCGCCCCCGTCGGGCATCGGCAGGAAGCCGACGAAGTCGGTCATCCAGACATGGCTCCCCCGCTTCAGTTCCGGATTCTCGTGCCAGAAATGGTCCACGTCCCACGCCTCGTCGCCTACCACCAGGTCGTAGAGACCCTCCTCGACGACTTCCTGGAAGATCATGAAGTTGGCCACCAGGATCTCGTCCATGCGGCGTAATGCCTGGAAGCAATGTAGGTCGTGGCCCTCGGATTCGGATGCGATGTGAGCCGACTCCGAGGCGAGCCACTCGCTGGCCGGATGGATGCTCTCCCCCCGGTCCGCCAGGACTCGGGTGACCGGATCCTGGGCGAGCCACTCGACCAGCAGGTCGGGATCCCGGGCCCGGATCTCGTCGACGATGGCCAGGTCGCGTTTTATGTGCCCGAGGCCGATGGGCGACGACAGGTAGAGGAGTCGCTTGCGGCGGTCGAGCCCTCTTGTCCACGTCTTCGACCGCGCCGGCTTGGCGGTGGTGCGCCCGACGAAATCGGTGATGCTGCGGTTGACCGCGACGGGATCGCGGGCGAGAGGAAGGTGACCGCTCCCTTCCATGATCATCGACTCTCCGCCGGTGACCTCGGCGAATGCTCGGCCCCTGGAGATGTGCTGGCACACGTCCCGATCCCCGTGGATGACCAGGACCGGCAGGCCGAGGCGGCGGCACTGGGCCTCGAACTGCTCCCGGCCGGGAGGGTCGAGATCCTCGGCCTCCTCCCCGTCGGCCAGCACCCGGCCGGAGCTCTCCATGGCCCAGTCCACGGCGTCCTCGTGCTGTTTGGTCGAGTGAGGTTCGACCAGCTGGGCTCCGAAGAAGAACTCCACCCATGGGCGGAGGTCGGCCTCGAGGGCATGGCGATTGCACAACTCCCACCCGCGGGGGTCGTCGATGATCTCGTTCCACCGTTCCGATACCCCGCGCCAGTGGGGGTGGGATTCGCCCATATAGGGGACTCCGGGCGAGATCGACACCAGGCCTCTCACCCGGTCCCGGCATCTGGTGGCGACTTCCACCGCCCACCAGTTGGCGTGACAGTGCGCCACGAGTACCGCTTCCCGAACGTCGGTCTCTTCCATGACCGCGACGATGTCGGCGACATTCTCGGACCGGTGATACGCCTCGACACCCGGCGGCCGGCCCGAGTGGCCATTGCCGCGGCCGTCGATCGCCACGATCCGGTGTGAGCGGGACAGGTGCGGCACCAGACCCTTGTAGATCCGTGAGTGGGTGATCGGCGATGGTGGAATCAGGACCAGGCTCGGTTCACCCTCCCCGTACTCCTCGTAGTGGATGTCGACCTCACCCCGGCTGACGACGCCCGATCGGTCGGGATAACGGGCTCTCATACCGCCACCTCCTGGAGGAATTCGTGCAACTCGAGGTTGAAGCGGACCGGGTCACGGAGATGCGGCAGATGACCCGAGCCTTCCATCGACACGAGCTTCCCGCCGGTGAGCCGGGCGGCCTCGACACCGCGTGCGTGGGGATGGATGCGGTCCTCCGTGCCGTGAACCACGAGTGTGGGAGTGGAGATGGCCGCCAGGGCCCTGGCCCAATCCTCACGGTCGAATCGGGCGTGACCGGCCTCCGCCACCAGCACCTCCGGACCCGTCTCCAGGGACCAGGCCACTGCATCTTCTCGCGGCTTGGTCGAGTGCGCTTCCGGAAGGCATTGTTCGAAGAAGAATGTGGCGAAGTCCTCGTAGTGATCGTGCCAGTAGGCGGCGTTGTATTTCTCCCAGCCTTGCGGCGGGTCGGGGTAAGGCTCCAGAAACTGCTCGTTCAGCTTCGCCCGCTGCGGGGAAGGAGGCGTGAGGGGAAGAGCCGGTGCGATCATCACGAGGCCGGCTACCCGTTCGGGGTACAGGTTGGCCAGGCGGGTGCCGTAGGCAGCTCCGAGCGAGAGCCCAACGGCCACCACCCGAGCCGCTCCGACCTGGTCGAGCACCGCGATGGCGTCCTCGGCGTAGGCGTCCGGGGAGTACCGGTCAGGTTCGGTGACTCGATCGGACCGTCCGTTGCCCGGCCCGTCGTAGGTGACGACCCGGTAGTGGCGGGACAGGTAGGGGACCTGCATCTTCCAGATGCGGGAATGGACGATGGTCCAGGTGGGGAGGAGCAGGACGGTCGGTTCGCCCGTGCCGAAGACCTCGTAGCCGAGACGGACTCCGTCCCGCGCGGCATGGCCGGAGCTGGCGGGGTACCTAGCCCTCATGACCCTCCTCGATGCTCCGGATCAGGAGGGCGGTCTTGCGCAGCGCCGATCGCATGGGGATCTGATTCTCGGTGAAGCCGAGCAGCATCAGCGCCTCTATCCCCAGAAACGGAGCCCCGGCCAGAACGCTGACCTCGGCGGGGGTGAAGGGGCCCAGGCCCCCCATTCGGGCCGCCGCCTCGCCGGCGACATCCTCCAGCAGGGCGAACCAGCGCTGGAGATCCTCGCGAACCGCGGCCGCCACCTCGTCGTCCGACCAACCCGCCGCGGTCATCTCCTGGAGGACGCGGACGTAGCCGGACTCGAGGTCGTCCTCCAGGAAGTCACAGGCCTGCTCCCAGCGCTTCCACAGGGGCATCTCCTGGCCATACATCATCTCCTGGCGCTGGAGCAGGCGCCGATTCTCTTCCTCCAGCACCTCGAGGACCAGGTTGCTCTTGGATCCGAAGTGGTAATGGATCTGGCTGAGGGGGACTCTGGCCGCCTCGGCGATTCGACGGGTGGAGAGCCGGGCGTACCCGGCCTCGAGCAATGCCTCCTTGGCCGCTGTGAGAATCGACTCTCTGGTCTTGGGTTCCACCGTCACTGGTTCTCCGCCTTTGAGCTGGTTCGGTCGATCGACCGATATCTTGCTGGCCGCGCAGATCGTTGTCAAGAACTTTTTCCCGGACCAGTCTGAGGAGATTCCTATCCTCCACGCCGTGAAATGACGGCTCGAATGGATCTGACGCGCCAACAGATTCTCTCCTATCGGAGGCGGGTGGGAGCTCTCGACGAGCGGCTCCCGATGAACGTGCGCTCGCTACGGCGGGCGGCATGGGCCGGTCTGCAGGACAGCATGCCCCGGGCCGCCCTCCTCTCGCTCAATGCCCGCCTCGAGGGGATTGAGCCGAATGCGTGGGAGCATCCCTCCCTGATCCAGATCTGGGGTCCCCGGTACAACGCCTACGTGGTGGCGGAAGCCGACCTGGCGGTATTCACGATGGGGAGATTGGCCGACGACGGTCCCGGCCGGGAGCGCGCCGAGTCGATGGCAGACCGGATGCAGGCTCTCTTCGAGGGCGAGGCGATGGAGTCCGGTCCGGTGGGCAAGGCGCTGGGGGTTCACACGAATGCGCTGAGGTATGCCGCCCCTACCGGCCGGGTGGTGATTCACTGGGACGGCGCGCGCCGGCCCAGCGTCCGGATGGTGCCGCCTCCGGAGGTGGAGCCGGTCGAGGCACGACGCGAACTTGCCCGCCGCTATCTCCATGTGCTTGGTCCCGGCACACCGGCCTCTTTCGCTCAGTGGGCGGGGATCCGGGACGAGCGGGCCGAGGGGACCTTCGAATCGTTGCGCCGGTCGCTGGCCCCGGTGCGGACACCGATCGGAGAGGGGTGGATCCTCCGCCGCGACGAGGAGGAGTACCGGCGCGGGAGTGGGCCGGTGGCGCCGGCTCGCCTCCTTCCGAGCGGCGACGCCTACTACCTCCTCCAGGGCGACGACCGACGGCTGCTCATCCCCGATGAGACGCGGCGCGGGATGCTGTGGACCTCTCGGGTGTGGCCCGGGGCGGTGCTGATCGAAGGCGAGATCGTCGGGATCTGGCGCCGCTCCCAGCACAAGGTCACGATCGAGACCTGGCGACGCCTCGGCCGCTCAGCCCGGGAGGCGGTAGAGACAGAGGCCGCCTCGTTGCCGGTGCCGGGGATCGACCGCGATGTCACTGTGAGCTGGGACGACTGAAAGAAAAGACCTCCAGGTGGACCGATTAGATCGGTGCCACCGAGGCGTCCAATACACGTACCCGATTCAGCAAGGACACGATCATGGCGACTCAGACCTCATCCACCCTGGCCGTTCCCGGCGCAGAACTGACCTTCGACGTTCGCCCCAACGATTCCAGCACCGAGCTTTCCCTGATCATGATCGGCTCGCCGATGGCGGCCGCCGGCTTCGTCACGCTCGCCTCGCATTTCCAGGATCGCACGTGGTCACCCACGACCCCAGGGGCTCGGAGCGGAGCACGAGGGAAGATCCGACCACATCCTCGTCACCGGAAGAGCACGCCAATGACGTGTATCAGATCATCCAGGCGATCGGCGGCGGCCCGGTCGACATCTTCGCCAGCAGCGGCGGAGCGGTCAACGCGCTCGCTCTAGTGGCAGATCATCCTGGGGTGGTGAGGACCCTGGTAGCCCACGAGCCGCCTGTGGCCGCGCTCCTGGCGGATGCGGCAGAGGCGAAGGCGGCCATCCGGGCCGTCCGTGACACGTATCAGGCCAGTGGTTGGGGAGCGGGGATGGCCCACTTCATCACCCTCATCGGCCACAAGGGTCCGATCACTGATGACGTCGTCGCTCAGCCCGCGCCCGACCCGGCCCTCTTCGGGATGCCGGCCGAAGATGACGGAAACCGGACCGATGTCCTGTTCGGTCAGAACCTGATCACCTGCACCCACTTCGAACCCGACATCGATGCCCTCCGCCGCGCCTCCACCCGCATCGTGGCTGCAGCCGGGATCGAGTCGGAAGGTGAGATGGCTTATCGAGGTGCTGTCGCTCTCGCCGAGGTGTTGGGCACGGATCCGGTCATCTTCCCCAGCAACCACGGTGGTTTCCTCGGGGGCGAGTATGGCCAGACGGGAGACCCCGACGCCTTCGCCGCTAAGTTAGGGACCGTGCTGGCTGATGAGGCATGACGCCGTCGGCCCAATGGCCTCGGGTGTGCAACCATCGAAAGCATGCCTCGACAGATAGGCACAGAACAGGGTGAGGCGAGGCATGGTCAGTTCAGCGCGACCCACAATCGATCCCGACTGCTGCGCCGCCTTAGGACCCTCCGCAACGTGGAATGGTTCAACATCCCGTTCCTCATCCTGGTGCTGTACCTGGCCTGGTCGGACACATCGATGGATGCCCTCTGGCAACGTCTCACGGCGTATGCGCTCGCCGCGTCGCTTCTGTCGGTCGGAGGCTGCGACTGGCACTTGAAGGTCGCCCAGCTCGGGCGAGGACAGTCGATCGAGTCCCAGCTCATGACACTTGCCAGGATCAGGATTGTGGCTCCCGTGATCCTGGGCGTCGCCTCCGTCGCCCTTGCCGCATCCTGGGTCGCGGGCGTCGGCCAAACCGCCGACCGGGGCTGGGCGACAGGCTTCCTCGTCCTGGCCTGGGCCGAGTACGTGAACTACTTCCACTACCAGTTGATGCACGACACCAGGTCAGACCTGGAGCGGCTCAAGCGGACAGGGAGGGTCAGAAGGTCATGGCTGGCCGCGGATCTGAACGGCCTCCGGCGAGGTGGGGCGTGATGTGCCGTCTCCTCTTGTAGAGGGAGCAGGCTCGCACTCGTCCGTCACGAGCCGCATCTCAAGATCGAGGAGGGGCGGCGACGATTCAGCGAAACCTCTGGGCAATAGCTTCGAGCCGGTTGTGGTGAGACTCCCACCCATCTTCTGGGACCCAGAGGTTGTCATTGCCCGGTCGCAAGCCCGCCGATCCATCGATCAACTCGCGGACAGTGTCGGCGTGGCCGGCGTGACGATGCACCTCGGTCGCCATGTGCACGAGCACGGTGTGGAGCGTCACCTCGGCCCGGTCCTCGGGCCACCACGGCACCCGGCCTATGGCGTCGGCGGAGAGTTCGTCGATGGTGGCGTCGGCGTGGGCCCAGGCCCGGTTGTACAGGCCGAGGATCTCGTCGAGTGTCTCGTCCGCGCCGACCCACAGGTCGGCGTTGGGTTCGGCGTCGTCCGCGAACCAGGGGAGGTCTTCGCCGTGCGGTCGTCCGAAGGTATCGCCGAAGTAGCCGAGGGCCACGCTGGCGACGTGCTTCACCAAACCGAGCAAGTTGGTTCCGGTCGGCAGGAGTGGCCGGCGCTGGTCGTACTCGGACAGCCCATCCAGTTTCCAGAGGAGGGACTCGCGCCCAGCCACCAGGTAGCGATGGAGTGTGCGCTTCGATTCGTCGGATCGACTCATGCGCCCATCATCCCACTCCGTCCGACCGCGAGTTGAGTGTGCCGCAGCGTGGCATTCCCATCTGAACCCGCCTCGTCACCGTCGCCAGAACAGCAGGTGCGTAACCCCGCTCGGGCTCGGGATGGATTCGAGGTGGAAGCGGTCGAGCAGTTCATCGGGTGAGGTCCACAACCGCTCGCCCCGCTCGAGCTCGATGGGTGCAACCGCGACGTGCATGGTGTCGACCAAATCGGCGTCGAGAAACTCACGGATGGTCGTTACGCCGCCACCGAGGCGCACGTCTTGGCCGTCGGCTGCCTCTTTCGCTTGCGACAGTGCCTCGGCCGGGGTGGTATCGATGAAGTGGAAAGTCGTATCGGACAGTGTGAACGAGGGGCGGAGGTGGTGGGTGAGCACGAAGACCGGGGTGTGAAAGGGCGGATTGTCGCCCCACCAGCCCTTCCAGTCGTGGTCCTCCCACGGCCCGCGCTGGGGTCCGAACTTGTTGCGTCCCATGATCTCCGCGCCGATGTTCCGTGCGTAGTCGCGTGTGAAGTAGTCGTCCACTCCGCGGGAGCCGCCAGGCTCGGTGCGGTTCGGCCAGCTGGCGGTGGCGCCGGCCCACGCGATCAGGTCCGCCGGATCGGCGTGCCCGAATGGCCGTTCCAGACTCTGGCCTTCACCGGCGCCAAAGCCGTCTTGTGACACGCAGAAGTTCTGTACTCGCAGCAGCTGTGACATCCCGGTCCTTTCCTGATTCGAATCTAGCTGACCGGGTTTGGACCCATCTCGAGGCGAAAACTCATCGGTGACGTACCGCTCACGGCCCCTATGAGTTGAGGCATATCGACTGCTTACGGGCCGGGTCGACTCCAGGTGGTCAGAGCCGCGCTGACGTGACTACTTCTTGATCAACGTGGGGATGTGCTCAGGCCGACCCGAAATGACCGTTGACTCCCAGGGTGAGGTAATCGTCGGTGCCGGCGACAGGGACATGCACGTCGAAGTCGTGGGGGCCGTCCATGCCGTCGTGCATTTGGAGGGGGAAGGTGAGCTGGGCCGACTCGCCGGGGGCGAGGGTGGTGGCGGTCAGTTCGAGAGGGCCAGGGCAGCAGCCTTCGATCACCGAAGCGTGAGGTTCGCCGAGGGCGATGGGCTGGTCGGTGGTGTTGGTGATGGTCCACTCGGGGACGACGGTGACGTCGTTCGGTACATTGCCCATGGCGACTTCGGCGCCTTCAACGTGGAGGCCGGCAACAGCCGCGATCCCGGATGCCTGCATGTCCGCCTCATACATGAACCCACCCATGGGGCCGGTCTCAGGTGGATTGGCAGCGCGATTCATGAGAAGGAAGCCGACCAGGCCGAAGAACGTGATGGTTCCGGCGATTCCGAGGAGGGCGGCGAGGCTGGGGCGGCGGGTGTTCTTGTTCATGTTGGTGTCCTTGTCATTGGCTGAGGTAGGGGTCGGACCACTCGGCGACGACGGTGTCTCTGATCTGGTTGGGATCCTCGATGCCGGCAGCGAGGAGGTCCATTACCTGTTGGGCTTCTCCGAGGCAGACTCCGCAGCCGAGAGCGTGGGCTTCGAGACCCTGTCCGTCGGCGCGTACGAAGCAATCGCCGAGGTGGCGGTGGCCGAGCATTTCTTCACAGCCGCAGAAGCAGGGAACCGTCTCGAAGATGTCGGAATGGTCCTGGGCCGCCTGGTAGTGGGCCGCCAGTCCGGGCGGAACGTCCGCTGGTGCCAATACCCCACCGGGCGCCACCGCCATCATGTTCTCGTCAGCGGTGGAAGGGGCTGATTCGACCGCCGGACGGTCTCTCACGGTCGCCTGGAGAGCGACTGCTAGCAGGGCAACAGCGACGATTGAAGCCACGGCCCAGCCAATCCGAAAGATCCGACGGATCATCCCGTCGAACCGCTGGGGCTCGGCGGAGGGGGCGTTGGGGAATTCGGCTGGGGGCGTCATTAGCGCACATGGTGCTTGCTCAGCTCGCCTTTGCAGACGGACCGTCGTCCCGAAACCGGGGGACGAAAGTCCCTTCCGAGCCCTCGTCTGACCGACCGCCGATCCTCTTCCGTGTCGTCTCTGACCGGTGACACAATAAAATCAGGGCTTGACATATACCCTACCCCCCTATACTGTCTCGGTTGCGGATGATCAAATCCCAGAAGGGAGCCGCCCAATGAAGAACCCAGTCCGTCCCTCCACCCAACACGGTCACCACCATGCCCCGTCTTCGGAGGCGATCGTCGGCGTTTCATCCGAGGACGTCGCCGAGTGCCCGGTGATGCTGGGGACTCCGGTCGTCAAGAGTGACGCCGAGGCCGAAGGCCTCGTCCGCGAGCATGACGGCCGCCGCTACTGGCTTTGCTGTGACACCTGCGCCGACCTCTTCGATGGCGACCCCGACCGGTACACGAGGCTGCCTGAACACTGATTGATCGGATCGACCAAAGAGGGACACCTTCTCCCCTGGAAGCAAGGAGCACGAATGCGCGGGTACGCCATCAACAAAGAGGACTATCTCAAGCGCCTGGCCCGGATCGAGGGACAGGTGCGGGGACTCCAGCGGATGATCGGTGAGGACAAGTACTGCATCGACGTCCTCACCCAGGTCAACGCCGTGACCGCCGCCCTCAAGGGCGTGGCGGTGGGGCTGCTGGACGAACACGTCCGCCACTGCGTGACGGCGGCGGCCGAGCAAGGTGACGAGCAGGCGAACGAGATGGTGACCGAGGCAACCCGGGCCATCGAACGGTTGATCCGCTCATGAGAACGAAGGAATCACCCATGACAGACCATTCACATCACTCACACACCGACACCCACGACCACCAGATGACGGACACTCACGGGCCGGCAGAAAACGAAGCATCCCAGGCCGCCCACCACGGCCATGCCGGGGGCGGCCATGACAAACACGCCGGTCACAGCGTTGCCATGTTCCGGGACCGGTTCTGGCTGTCGCTTCTCCTCACCCTGCCGGTGGTCTTCTACTCGGAGATGATCCAGGACTGGTTCGGCTACGCCGCTCCCTCTTTCCCCGGCTCCGACTGGATCGCCCCGGTGCTGGGAACGGTGATCTTCGTCTACGGCGGCTCGCCGTTCCTGAAGGGAGCGGTACAGGAAGCAAGGGACCGCCAACCCGGGATGATGCTGCTCATCGGGATGGCGATCACGGTGGCATTCGTTGCCTCGGCCGCCACCACGCTCGGCTGGTTCGACCTCGACTTCTGGTGGGAACTGGCCGCACTGATCACCATCATGCTCCTCGGTCACTGGATGGAGATGCGGGCCATCGGACAGGCCCGCGGCGCCTTGGCGGCGCTGGCCGAACTGCTACCCGACGAGGCCGAACGGGTCACGGACGGTGAAACCGAAACCATCTCGGTCGCCGACCTCAGAGTCGACGATGTGGTGCTGGTCCGCCCCGGAGCCCGGGTGCCGGCCGACGGCGACATCGTCAGCGGCGAGGTCGAGATGGACGAATCGATGGTCACGGGCGAGTCGAAGCCGGTCCCCAAGGGCGAAGGCGACCACGTGGTGGCCGGCACGGTCGCCACCGACAGCTCCATCCGGGTGCGGGTGACCGCCGTGGGCGAGGACACCGCTCTGGCCGGGATCCAGCGGCTAGTGGCCCAGGCCCAGGAGTCACGCTCCCGGGCCCAGGTTCTAGCCGACCGGGCCGCCGCCCTCCTCTTCTACGTGGCGGTGGCCGCCGCAGTCGTGACTGTGATCGCCTGGACGATCGTGGGACAGCCCGACCAGGCTGTGGTCCGTACGGTGGCTGTACTGGTCATCGCCTGTCCCCACGCCCTCGGCCTCGCCATCCCCCTCGTCATCGCCATCTCGACTTCTATGGCAGCCCGCAACGGCATCCTGGTCAAGGACCGTCTCGCACTGGAGCGGATGCGCACCGTCGACGTGGTCCTGTTCGATAAAACCGGCACCCTCACCAAAGGGAGCCACCGGCTAACCGGACTGGCGACCATCGATGGAGACGACGACCGGGTGCTGGCGACGGCAGCGGCGGTCGAGTCGGACTCGGAGCATCCGCTTGCCCGGGCCATCGTCACCGCCGCCAAAGAACGCGGCCAGATCCCTACTGCGTCGGGTTTCAAGTCGATGAGCGGACGGGGCGTTGAAGCCGACGTCGACGGCTCCAAAGTGGCGGTGGGAGGACCGACCATGCTGGCCGAACGGACCCTGGAGGTCCCGTCGGCGCTCGATACCTCCGTGCAGGAGTGGAAAAGACGCGGCGCCGCCGTCCTGTATGTGATCGAGAACGATCGCGTCACCGGGGCCTTCTCCGTCGAGGACGAGGTGCGGGCCGAGTCCCGCCAGGCCATCGACGAGCTCCACAAGCTGGGCGTCAAGGTGGCAATGATCACCGGCGATGCTCGCCAGGTCGCCGACGCCGTGGCCGCCGAGCTCGACATCGACCAGGTCCTCGCCGAGGTACTGCCCGAAGACAAGCACTCCGAGGTCGAAAAGCTCCAACAGCAAGCGCAGCGGGTGGCGATGGTCGGCGACGGAGTCAACGACGCTCCTGCCCTGGCCCAGGCCGATGTCGGCATCGCAATCGGCGCCGGTACCGACGTCGCCATCGAGTCGGCCGGGATCGTCCTCGCCTCCGACGACCCACGCGGCGTAGTCGCCATCCACCGCCTCTCCAAGGCGGGCTATCGCAAAATGCTCCAGAACCTGGCCTGGGCCACCGGCTACAACGTGATCGCCATCCCCCTTGCCGCCGGCGCCCTGGCCTGGGCGGGGATCGTGCTCGCTCCCGCCGCTGCCGCCGTACTGATGAGCGCCTCCACCGTGATCGTGGCCATCAACGCCCAGTTCCTCCGCCGCCTCCAGCTCCGCCCGTCCACATGAGACGCTTGGCATTGGCGGCGCTGGCGCTGGCGCTGGCCGGCTGCGGCGGCACAGATCCCAGCTCGGGCTCCCCGTCGGCGGAGCCCGAGCTGATAGAGAAAGGGCGGACGCTGTACGCCGAAAACTGCGCCGAATGTCACGGCGAGGACCTGCGAGGCACCGACCAGGGACCTTCGTTCCTCTCGCCGGTCTACGAGCCGGGCCATCACGGGGACGGCGCCTTCCTCCTCGCCGTTCAGGCCGGTGTCCGCGCCCATCACTGGAAATTCGGAGACATGCCGCCTGTCGAAGGTCTGACTCCCGACGACGTGGAGGCGATCGTCGCCTTCGTGCGGGAGACTCAACGAACCGAAGGATTCGAACCGTGAAGATCTGCAGGCACGACCGGATCAGCCGGTCCCGCTCTCCCGTTCGGCAACGCCCTCGAATGGCGCTTCTTGCCACGGCGCCGACCTTTCGGGAGATTACGAGCGGAGAACCCCAACCCGGATGGGTCTTACTCACCCCCACCCCACGACTCTTCGCGTCACGCTTGGCACCACTCCGACAGTCCTGGTCGAGTTCATTCGGACGGGTCGGATTTCCCCAGGCGAGGATGCCCAGCTTCGGTGAAAGGCTCAGCGAAGCCGAGATCTGCGCGTGGTCAGCCGTTGGAGGCATCCACCCCGGCGTCGACTAGCACGATTTCGTCCTATACGATCCCTACTGATGGTGAGACGGAACGACCTGCCCTACCTCGTGGCGGTGTGGCTGGCCGCTACTGCGATCGTCGGCCTGCTGGCGATGCATGGTTTGAACCCTGCCGTGTTCCAGTTCGACCAGGCGAACAGCCACGATCTCCACCGCGTGGAAGACGCGGACGAAGTCAGTCATACTGCCATAGGCGTCTGTGTGTTCGCAGTCTTCGGGTTCGCGGGTCTCGCTCTCCTCCCGTCGACTCAGCGACGGCGGAACATTACAAACCTGACCCGCTTCAGCCTCGCACCCCTGACCAGGACGCCCGGCCCCCCAGTGGCCGGGCGGCAACGTCTAGCGGACCTTTGCGTGCTCCGGCTCTAAGCCGACCGCTCACCCACCATCCCGCACAGATCAACCCTGAACCAGGAGCAAGACATGAGAATTCGATCAGTTCGACTGATCCTGTCAGCCTTTGCCGTGATGCTGCTGATCGCCGCATGCGCCGACTCGGCCGACGACACGCCCACCACCGCCCCCGACGCCGACGACGACCACACCGAGTTTGCCTTCGGCGAACCCGCATCTGTCGAAGACGCCGACCGCACCGTCGAGGTCATCGCCACCGACGACCTTCGTTTCAATCCGGATTCGGTGACGGTCACCGAAGGAGAGACCATCCACTTTCGGGTCGTCAACGAAGGACAGCTCCCCCACGACTTCACGCTCGGCGACGAAGCCGCCCAGCAGGAACACGAAGAGGAGATGAAGGAGATGGCGGAGATGGGGGGCATGGAGATGCATGACGAACCCAACGCCGTCGCCTTGGCCGCCGGCGAAACCAAAGAACTGGCGTGGACGTTCACCCAGGGTGGCACCGTCCTGTTCGGCTGCCATCAGCCCGGCCACTACGACGCCGGCATGAAAGGAGAAGTCACGGTCGGAGGATGACCGGGCCGTCACCGCGACACCCGGGTGGGCTAGGAGGTAGGTCCGACAGAATCGGCACCAACCGAGCATCCGACGGGGAGGGCAGGAACGACCGGGAACACCGGGATACCGGGACCTCGTGCCCTCCCTCCCCCAGCACGGGGCCGGGCAACTTGATGAAGGAGGTGAGACCATGTGGCACTGGAACGGAATGGGAGCCTGGGGATGGATCATGATGATCATCTTCTGGATCGCTGTCGCTGCATTGATCGTTTGGACGGTGCGCTCTGTGAGCGGACAGGCACGACCCGATCCCGATCAGGCGATGAGAGTCCTCGACGAACGCTTCGCTCGGGGCGAGATCGACCAACAGGAATACGAAGAACGCCGCCGCGTCCTCAAGAGCAACCGCTGACATCGAAAGTCTCTGACGTTGGCTTCGGCTTGGCGCGGAAAAGGAAACGCGAAGGTGGTAGTGCACCGTCCGGCGCCCTCTGTCGGTCCACGCACATTCCACTGGTCTGCGCTCAGGGTTTCGCCCGAGGGCCGTCACCCGGCGGTGTAGGAGAGCCATTCGCCGTCTTCTGCGATCTCGACGACACCCGGAGAGATGGTGTGCACACTCAACGACATGAGGGGAGGGCCGAAGCCCTCCCCTCACGCAGTTTGACTCCGCCCGGAATCAGCTGCAGCCGAGGCTGTTCCCGCAGTTGAGGCACTTGTAGCAAGAGCCATTGCGGACCGTGATGTGGCCGCAGATGTCACACAGCGGAGCATCACCCATCATGTCGCCCAGGGCGGCCTGCATGCTGGCGGTGCCGGCATCGGTGGCCTTGGCCGCCACCGTCACCTTCTCAGGCTGGGGGACCATCTCTGAGGTCACCGGGGCATCGACGAAGCGGGCGGCCTCCTCGACGGCGTTGACGTCGGAGTCGGCCACGGCGTCGTCGAGCTCGAGCTGGTAGCCCGCCTCGGCGGCCATGCCGGTCTTGGGCTCGGGGAGCTCCATGTCACGGTTGGGCGGCACCTGGGCGAGTTCGTCCCGGTGCAGGTACTCCACTCCGAGGCTGCGGAACACGTAGTCGATGATCGAGTTGGCCATCTTGATGTTGGGATGGCCCTCGACCAGACCGCGGGGCTCGAAGGTCTGGAAGGTGAACGTGTCCACGAACTCCTCCAGCGGCACCCCGTACTGCAAGCCCTTGCTGACGGCGATGGCGAAACAGCTGAGGATGCCCTTGAGGGTGGCGCCCTCCTTGGCCAGGTCGATGAAGATCTCGCCCAGGGTGCCGTCCTCGTACTCGCCGGTGCGCAGGAAGACCTTGTGGCCACCCACCCGGGCCTCCTGGTTGTAACCGGTGCGCCGGGCCGGGAGCAGGAAGCGGGGAGGCTTCATGCCGCTGGCGTAGGCCTGGGTGGGGGAGAGGCCGTGGGGGATGTTGCCCCAGTGGATCTTGGCCTCGGCCTCCATCGCCTCGGTCACGGCCTCGTCCTCTTCGTCCGAGCCGCCGTCCTCCGAGGTGGAGTTGAGAGGCTGGGCCGCCTTGGAGCCGTCCCGATACAGGGCCATCGCCTTGAGGCCCAGGTCCCACGACATCCGGTAGGCTTCCTCGATGTCCTCGGGAGTGACGTCGTTGGGCATGTTGATGGTCTTGGAGATGGCACCCGAGATGAAGGGTTGGGCCGCCGCCATCATCTTGATGTGGCCGGTGTAGTGGATGAATCGCTTCCCGTAGCGACCGTTCTTGTTGGCGGTGTCGAACACCGACAGGTGCCGGTCCTGGAGGTGGGGGGCGCCCTCGATGGTCTGGCGACCGCAGATGTGGTCGTTGGCCTCCTGGATCTGCGCGCGGCTGAAGCCCAACCTGGCCAGCAGGTCGAAGTCCCAGGCGGTGTAGTCGTCGGCGGTGAGGCCGAGCCGCTGCAGCGCCTCCTCACCCACGGTGAACACGTTGAAAGCATGGCGCAGTTCGAACACCGACGCCAGGGCGGCCTGGAACCGGTCGATCTCCTCGGGGGTGAAGCCCTTCTCCTCCAGCGTCACCCGGTTGATGTGGGGAGCGTCGTCCAGCGACGAGGTGCCCACGATGGAGGTGACGATCTCGGAGATCTCGTCCTCGGAGTAGCCGAGGTGGCGCAGGGCCGGAGCCACCGACTGATTGGCAATCTTGAAATAGCCGCCGCCGGCCAGCTTCTTGAACTTGACCAGTGAGAAGTCGGGCTCGACTCCGGTGGTGTCGCAGTCCATCAGCAGGCCGATGGTGCCGGTGGGGGCGAGCACGGTGGCCTGGGCGTTGCGGTAGCCATGCTCCTCGCCCAGGGCCAGCGCCTGGTCCCAGGAGTCCCGGGCGGCGGCCAGCATGTCGGCGGGGGCGAGTTCGGAGTCGATTCCCATCACCTTGTGGGAGACGTCCTCGAAGTCGGGGTCGTTGTAAGCGGCCCGGCGGTGGTTGCGGATCACCCGCAGCATCGCCTCGGCGTTCTCCCCGTACTTGGGGAAGGGGCCGACCACGCCGGACATCTCGGCCGAGGTGGCGTAGGACTGGCCGGTGAGGATGGCGGTGAGGGCGCCGGCGATGGCCCGACCCTTGTCGGAGTCGTAGGCGATGCCCTGGCGCATCAAGAGCGACCCGAGGTTGGCGTAGCCGAGGCCGAGCGTGCGGTAGTCGTACGATCCGCGTGCGATCTCTTTCGACGGGAACTGCGCCATCGTGACGGAGACCTCCAGGACGATCGTCCAGATCCTCAGCGCGTGCCGGTACGCATCGATGTCGAAGTCACCGGTGGCGTCGTTGTAGAACGATCCGAGGTTGAGGGACGCGAGGTTGCATGCCGTGTTGTCGAGGAACATGTACTCCGAGCACGGGTTCGACGCACGGATCTCGCCGCCTGCGGGGGATGTGTGCCACTCGTTGATCGTCGAGTGGAACTGGACGCCGGGGTCCGCCGATGCCCACGCTGCCTCGGCGATCTGGTGCCACAGGTCGCGTGCCCTGACCGTCCTCATCGTCTCGCCATCGGTCCGGCGGGTCAGGTGCCAGTCGCCGTCGTCGAGGACCGCCTGGACGAACTCGTTGGTCATTCTGACCGAGTTGTTCGAGTTCTGACCGGACACGGTTGCGTACGCCTCGCCGTTGAAGTCGGCCGAATAGCCGGCCGCGACCATGGCGTGAACCTTCTTCTCCTCGTCGGCCTTCCACTTGACGAACGTCTCGATGTCGGGGTGATCGATGTCGAGGATCACCATCTTCGCCGCACGTCGGGTCGTCCCTCCCGATTTGATGGCGCCTGCTGCTCGGTCGCCCACCTTGAGGAAGGACATGAGGCCTGAAGACTTGCCGCCGCCCGAGAGCGGCTCGCCCTCGGCACGGATGTTCGAGAAGTTCGTGCCGGTGCCGGACCCGAACTTGAAGAGCCGAGCTTCCCGGATCCAAAGATCCATGATGCCGCCGGCGTTCACGAGGTCGTCGTCGACGGACTGGATGAAGCACGCGTGGGGAGCGGGACGGCTGTACGAGTCAGGGGAGGACTCGAGCTCGTCGGTCTCCGGGTCGACGTACCAGAAGCCCTGTTCGGGGCCCGAGATCCCGTAGCGATGGTGGAGACCCGTGTTGAACCATTGCGGGGAGTTCGGTGCGGCCATCTGGTGGACGAGCATGTAGGCGAGCTCGTCCTCGAACACGTCGGCATCGGCCGATGACGCGAAGTAGCCGTGCTCCTCACCCCACCAACGCCATGTGCCAGCGAGGCGATCGATGACCTGCCGAGCGGACCGCTCGGGGCCGAGGACCGGCTGGCCCTCGTCGTCCACGATCGCATTGCCGTCGTCGTCGACCTGGGGGACACCGGCCTTGCGGAAGTACTTCGAGACCATGATGTCCGCCGCCACCTGCGACCACGATGCGGGAACCTCGGCGCCCGTCATCTCGAAGACGATCGAGCCGTCCGGATTCGTGATCCTCGAGTCGCGCTTGGACCATTCGACGGTGTCGTATGGGCTCGTGCCCTCCGTGGTGAACCGTCGCTGGATCCGCAGACCATCTGTCATCGTCGCCCTCCCAAGGCCTTGGCGTCACTGCGCCGTCAGGTACTTATCCACAAATTTGCCCACAACCACAACATGATGGGTCGTCGGAACGGTCTGGCCCCTATATGTTGCGTGGTTGCACGAGTGTAATTACATCGATGGCACTCGTCAAATACTCCCTGTATCGGACGGATGTTGGGGCCACCTCGGTGCGTTCCGTAGTTGTAGCGGAGGGGTGTGACAGATTCCCAGCCCAGCAGCGGGAGGCTTTTCGCGACACCGGGTACTTTTCGCGACACCGCCGGCCGGTGCGTTCCAGCTCGTCGTTGGGCACGCCCGGCGCGATAATCGGATGAGGACCAACGACGGAGGGAACCATGGACATCGCCGCCATGCTCGGCGCCGAAGCCGACGAGCTGCTCGGATTCACCGCACAGGGGATACCCAAGGACCAACTCACGCTCCCCGGCGGTGACGTCATCGAGCGTTCGTACGCAGGCTCGGACCGCAACCCACAGGTCCTGCGCAACCTCGCCCAGCTCTTCGGCCATGGAAGGCTCGGCGGGACGGGCTACGTGTCGATCCTCCCCGTGGACCAGGGAATCGAGCACTCCGCCGCCGCATCGTTCGCACCGAACCCCGCGTACTTCGATCCCGCGAACATCGTGGAGCTCGCGATAGAGGGTGGCTGCAATGCAGTGGCGAGTACGTTCGGTGTCCTCGGCGCGGTGTCGCGCACCTACGCCCACCGCATCCCGTTCATCGTGAAGCTCAACCACAACGAGCTGCTCACCTACCCGGCGCAGTACGACCAGGTCATGTACGGATCCGTCGACCGGGCGTGGGACCTCGGAGCGGCGGGCGTCGGTGCGACGATCTACTTCGGATCCTCCGAGGCGACCCGCCAGATCCAGGAGGTCGCGGACGCGTTCGAGCGTGCCCACGATCTCGGGATGTTCACGGTGCTGTGGTGCTACCTGCGCAACAGCGACTTCAAGGTCGACGGTGTCAACCATGAGGGCGCTGCCGACCTCACCGCCCAGGCCAACCACCTCGGCGTCACGATCGAGGCCGACATCATCAAGCAGAAGCAGCCGGAGTCGAAGAACGGCTATGAGGCCGTCGGCTTCGGTCGCACCCACCCGAAGGTGTACTCCGAGCTCATGTCCGACAACCCGATCGACTGGACCCGGTGGCAGGTGGCGAACTGCTACATGGGTCGAATCGCGCTCATCAACTCCGGCGGCGCATCCGCGGGTGCGGGGGACCTCGAGCAGGCGGTGCGCACGGCCGTGATCAACAA
Organism: Acidimicrobiia bacterium; assembly: GCA_035461175.1. Taxonomy (GTDB): domain Bacteria; phylum Actinomycetota; class Acidimicrobiia; order Spongiisociales; family ZC4RG35; genus DATHVR01. Next base: position 33,142 of record DATHVR010000200.1, read on the forward strand.
GCGGGCGGGCGGGACCGGCCTGATCTCCGGCCGCAAGGCGTTCCAGCGTCCGATGGCCGAGGGCATCGAGCTGCTCAACGCGATCCAGGACGTGTACCTGAGCGACGAGGTGACGATCGCCTAGCGAAGCGCCGACCGTGACAGCTCTCCCGCCCCCGTTGCTCACCGAGGACGTCATCTCGGCACGGGTGGACGAACTCGCTGCCCGCATCAACTCCGACTACCGCGACACGGAGCTGCTCGTGCTGATCGGCGTCCTCAAGGGATCCTTCATATTCCTGTCGGACCTCGCGAGGAGGCTCACGGTGCCCCGACGGGTGGAGTTCATCGCGGTGTCGAGTTACGGCGTCCGCCAGAGTGAGCACGGCGAGTCCGTTCGCCTGCTCATGGACGTGCGCCACGATATCGGTGGTGAGGACGTCCTCCTCGTCGAGGACATCGTCGACACGGGCCGCACCCTCTCGTACCTGCGGCGCATGCTCGAGGCGCGCCGTCCCGCATCGCTTCGGATCTGCACGCTCCTCCACAAACCCGACCGCACCGAACAGCACGTCGAGATCGACTACCTCGGTTTCTCGATCCCCGACGTGTGGGTCGTCGGCTACGGCCTCGACTACGCCGAGCGCCACCGCACGCTTCCGTACATCGCCGAGCTCCCTCCCGATATGAGGTAGCTACCGGGTACCGGCTACCTGCTTCCGGCTGATCGTGTAGTGGAGGGTCATGAACGTGCGGTCGTCGAGTGTGAAGCGGTGCTCGGTGCGGAGGGTGCCCTCGTCGACGAAGACGTCGATCTCTTCCCCGAAGGTGGTGAGCTGCATCGTGGTGAGGTTGCCGTCATCGTCGATGAGCGACAGGTAGTGGCCAGCGTGCTCGGTGCCGCCGTGTGAGCGCAGGATGAGCCCGTCACCGCGATGGTTCGACGGGAACAGGGTGGCAGTGAAGCTGCCGGAGGGAATGGGGAAGCCGACCGACACGTGCGGTATGCCATCGATCGGGCGCACGGTGTAGATGCCCACGTACACCGGCTCGCCGGTCTCGTAGGCGCGGACCCATGCACGCAGGTCGACGATGCCATCGCCGTCGACGTCGACCGTGTCGATCCACGACCGCACGCCGCGTTGGACCTCGCGCTGGTCGAACGGTGCGTTCGCCTGACCGATCGGCGCAGCGATCGTCGTTCGGAACGCTAGATACGGGAGGCGCATCCACCACCGCCATTCAGGCACGATGACCAGTGTGAAGCGACTCGTGTGCTCGTAGAACTCGCGCACGAGTGGGTGGACGAGGCCGGGATCGAAGATGGGGCTTCCCAGCGAGTCGAAGTCGTTGACGATGCCGACGTCCGCCGGTTCGTGGGCGAACGTCGCTCCGATGGAGGCCGCGTAACGCTCGAGGAAGTCGACGCCGACGTAGCCCGACGTCTCGCGCAGCGGGACCACGTACGCAAGGAGTTCGGCCGGAACCTGCTCCCCGACGACGCGTACCTGCTCGCGCCCGTGCCACACGATCGCGGCGATCGTGCGGTACACAACGACCGTGAGCGCGGTCGGCACCGCCCAGCCGATGCCGGGGCCGAGGACGTCGAACACGACCCCCATGACCGCACCGACGACCGCCCCGAGTGCGACCTTGCGCGGGCGAAATCCAACGGCGCCCGTGACGGCTCCGGCAGTCGCGGCAGGGACGACCGCCGACCATGCGGGGAGGAGGATCTCGGCGAGGCCCCCGACCGCGGCGGCGATGGCGCCAGCCATCGCGATGCGCACGACGATCGGTTGGGGTCGGCCGGGTTCTCGGCTCGCATCTGCCCAACCGGCGAGCATCGTGTACGCGACCAGGCCGATCGTGGCGCCGGCGGGCGATGATGCGCCGATCGCGGATGCGATGGCCCAGCCTCCCAGCCCGCCGATGCACCCGCCGACGATCGCTGCGCCCCAGACCTGACCCGGCGTCCGCGACATCGTCGGGGTCCTCAGCGCGCGAGCACCACGCGCACCGCCTCGGCGGGTGCGCCGCCCGGGGGAGCATTGGTGTGGCTGATGACGAGGGTGTCCGCGGTCGTGTGGATGTCGATCGACCACCGCCAGGGCTCGTCGGTGGGACCGTAGGTGTAGGAGGGCGGCGCCGTCTCGTCGCCATCGAGGCGGTGCTCGACCCCGGCGGTGTGCCACGTATCGGCCCAGCGGAGGGTCCTGCCGTCGCCCGAGACGGCGAGTGAGCCGGTGACCGCATCTCCGCCGATAGTTCCGCGGTACGTGGTGTGCCACCAGCCACCGTCGGGTGCGATGTCCATCTCGATGGGGGAGGTGTCGTGGAGCACGCCCGGCTCCAGCCAGGTCGACCAGGTCCCCTGCCATGTGCCTGCCCAGTCGGCGAGTGTCGTGTCCCCGCTTTGCCGTCCGTTCCCCATCAACCCTCCTCAGCGTCGTCCGCCGTTCCCCCAGTGTCGGGCGAGCGGACCGTACCGGCGCCCGCAGACGCGGCGCGGCCACGCATGATGGCACGGACGTCCTCGATGTCGGACGGGCAGGTCTGGGATGCCTTCCAGTAGCACCATCCCGTCGGGAGGAAGAACAGCTGGAAGACGGTCAGACCGAGCGCCCAGTTGTACGGCGCAGGGAGCGACCGTTCGAGGGCCTGTGCGACCGGACCGGTGAGGGCGCTCCCGACCGAGCGCCCCACCCCGTTCGTGAAGTTGCCGACCCCGAAGACCGTGCCGCGATGCTCCGGCAGGTTGACGTCCGAAATCAGCGCGAACCAGTTCGGGCTGTCGGCCGACGTCAGTGCGATCGCAGCGACTCCTGACAGGAATGCCAGGAGGGCCCACGGATTCGTGACGAGCGAACCGAGCACCTCACCGGCGAGGGTGATCGTGTCCGCCCCCTCGGTCACCTCGAGCCCGCGAAGGGGAACCCAGAAGAACACGAGGAAGAACGGGATCGCACCGAGGATGCCGACCGCCGACACGATCGCCCTGCCACGCAACGTCCTGCGCTGTATGCGGTCCCCGATGTGGCCCGCGAGGATCGAGAACAGGGCGCCAACGGTGAACATCGCGGCGAAGAGGCCACCGACCTTGGTCGCGGTCGCCTCGCTGTACCCCTGTGCGAGGACCTTCTCCTGATACAGCAGCGTCACCCAGATGAGCGAGCCGTACGCGATCTGCGCGGTGATGCCCTGGAGGATGAGCCAGCGGTTCGTGCGACCGTCCGCAAGGGCTCGCAGCTGGGATCGATCGATCGTGTGCTCGTACTCATGGCCCTGCTCGGCAAGCGCGGCGAGCTCGGGCTCGCGGAAGCCCCTGGGAGCGTCGTACGTGAACAGGTAGAGCCCGGCGAAGACGAACCCCGCCACACCGATCACACGAAGCGGCGCCTGCCAGGAACCGGCCGCGAGCTGGGACGCGAGCAGACCTCCCACCAGGACGCCGACCCCCTGGGACAGCCCCCAGAAGCTCATCGCGAGGCCCCTGCGTCGCGGGGCGATGAGGTCAGAGACGACCGAGAACCCGACCGATGCGATCGAGCCGAGGCCGATCGCCACGACGAGCTGCCATGCAGCGAAGGCCACGTACGTCGTTGCCGTGGTCGAGGCGATCAGGGCTCCCGCCCAGATCGCCGTTCCCCACAGGAGCAGCCGCTTGCGGCTACGCGAGTCGCCTGCGTACCCCCATGCAACACCGACGATGGCGGTGACCAGGATCTGGGCGCCCGTCAGGAAGGTGATGGCGGATTGTCCGACCTCGAACGCAGACGTGAGCGGACCCACCATGGCAGGGATCGCACCGATCGCGGCGTTGTCGAGTGACGCGAGGACGATGAACACCACCACGGTGTAGATGACGTGGACCCGACCGCCCAAGCCGGTGGCTGCTGATGTGGCCGGTCGATCACTCACCCCGGCATGGTCGCCGAAACGAGCCCCCTATGCGAGGGGTTCGTCCTCCTCCATGGGTTCGGGCGGTGGCACCATCTCCTGCTCGATCGTCGTACCCGTGGTCTGATAAGGATCGGCATCGCCCGACGCATCGTACGCGATGCCTCCGGCGGACCCGGCCGTCGCCGGAGCGGGTCCGCTTCCGAAAGGCGCCCATGCGGCGAGTACCAGCCCCACGACGACTCCCACGAGGGGCAGGATCCACAAGAGGTTGCTCGCAAACGGGATGACTGCGTAGATCCACAGCGTGATGCCGAGGAACAACCCTGCGAAGAATCCCCCGAACATCCCCCACAGAGCATGTCCCTTCATGGCGTCACCTTCTTCTTGATCCCGGCGGAGACCATGAGCGCACCGAAGAGCGCGGTCGCTGCACCGGTGACGATGCCGATCGGGCTCGAACCGCCCTCGATGGACACCGTGAGCGCGACCCTGCACGTCGTGAACATCTGTGTGTGTCTCGCCGTCAGCTCGAGGCCACCGGTCCCCCTGGGAACGAACGCCGGCAGGGAGTAGGTGTATGAGCCGTCGGCGGACACCTCCATCGTCTGACCGGCCGGATCGGGCCAACTCACGA